>JBHEMP010000116.1:0-6254 GCA_046262515.1 Candidatus Dormibacteria bacterium
CTGGAAGAGGGCGTAGACGTACGGGATCATCAGCAGAATCAGATCGTAGCCCCCGTGCGCGATGATGCTGGCGTAGGTGCCGGCGCGTCGCCGCAGCAGCCCGAGGAAGATCCCCAGGATGAAGATCTCCAGGGTCGCCAGGCTGACCGCGTACTGGGTGTGCATGACGGCGAACAGCACCGCCGCGGCTACGATCCCGAGACGTGGCTGAACCGCCCCCCGGAAGATGATCTCCTCGCCGATCCCTGCGGCCAGCGCCAGCGCGATCGCCGCCGCGGGGCTGCTGACCTCCTTGAGCAGCAGCTGGCTGACATCGTTGATGGCCTTTGACTGCTCCGGGGTGACCCGCGTCATCAGCGCGTCGAACGCCACCCCGAAGATCACCAGCAGCACCGCCACGCCCACGGAAGCCGCGATCCAGCGCCAGCCGGGCCAGTACAGGCCCAGGCGTTCCGCCGCTGCCCCCGCGCCGCGGCGCACGAACAGCCCCACCCCCGCGAAGGAGACCACCAGGAATGGCAGCTGGTTGGTGCCGATGATGAAGAACAGGGAGGGCGACTGACCGGAATCCTTGATCGTCTGCAGTTGGTCCACGGATATCTGCTGGCTCAGGAAGAAGGTCACGACGAGGATGTACAGCGCCGCGGCGACCGCGTTGATGGCCGACTCCGGCCGGAACCCGTGCAGGAAGCGTGCCAGCCCGCGGCGCACCTCGGGGAGCAAGGCCACCGGCGCAGCGGCCGCCCCGGCGAACTGGAAGAGGTTGCCGACAAGTACCCGCTGCGTCAGGTGCCCGGGCCCGAGCCGTGTCCCGGCCGCGGTGGCCACGATTGTCAAAAGGGCCAGGAGCGCGACGATGGCGCAGATACCGCACAACCCCGCATACCCCACGATGCGCCATGTGCTCGAGGTCTCGCCCAGGTTGGCGGCGAGCAACACGGCCACGAAGACCAGCACGACGAACCCAACGGCGACTGCCTGGAGGACCTCGTCCAGCGGCCGGGAGGCGAGGAGGTGGAGGTGGTGGATCAAGAGTCAATTGTCGGTCACCGCACGGCTGCGCGTCGCAGGCTTCGACCAGGAGCGCCCTGCCCGCCTTGTTTCACCGTCAGTATTGGTGGAATCGGGATGCCTTCCTATGATTTCCCCATGCCCCTCGACAGCGAACGCGAGCGTCTCCTCGAGGAGGAACTGCGCGGCCAGTCGGCCGCCTACCGGCGACTCGAGCCCGAGACAGAGGCGGCGCTCCTACGGCGCCTCCCTGACCCGGATGCGGCCCGCCAGTTGGTGGAGCACAACCTGGACCTGGTCGTCCAGCAGGCCGAACAGCACCTGGACCGTGGGCTGCTCTTCTCAGACCTGTACCAGGAGGGCACCCTTGGCCTCGTCGATGCCCTCACGGTGTACTCCGGGCAGGGCCACTTCCGTGACTTCGCCAGCCTCCACATCGGCCTGCAGATGGACGCACAGATCCAGGCTGAAATCAACGCCAAGAAGGAGGCCGAGGACGACATCACCGACGTCAGGATGCTGGAGACGGCCCAGGCGATGTTCCGGCGCGACAACCGCCGCGATGCCACCCCGGTGGAGCTGCAGAAATCGCTCGGCTGGGAGGAGGGGCGCCTGGAGCGCATCGACACGATGCTCAGCCTGGCCCGCGAACAGAATGACGCCGCCACCATCAATTTCCTCGACGCCGACGCCAGCGACGAACTGGGCATCGACTTCCAGGAGGACCAGCCCGACCCTTACCGCCGCCCCCAGGGCCACGGCCCCGACTCTGACGAGGACTGACGGCCCCTGCGCCACCGCGCAAACCTATGATTTCGAGGTGTCGACACCACTTCGAACCCCGCTCTACGAGACCCACGTCGCCGCCGGCGGCCAGATGGTCGAATTCGGCGGCTGGATGATGCCTCTGCAGTATTCCTCGATGAAGGCTGAGCACACCGCCGTGCGCACAGCCGCCGGGATGTTCGACGTCTCCCACATGGGCGAGTTCATCATCCAACCCGACTCGGTTGCGGCCCTTGACAGCGTGGTCAGCAATCGCACCGACGACCTCGCGCCGGGGCAGGCGCGCTACAACATCGTCTGCAACGAGAAGGGTGGCATTGTCGACGACGCGCTGGTCTACAACGCCGGCGACCACCACCTCGTCATCGTCAACGCAGGGACCCGCGAGGGCGACCGCGCCCACTTCGAGGCCAACGGCGTGAGGCTGGTCGACGCCACCATGAACCTGGCCCTCATCGCCGTGCAGGGCCCGCGCACCGTCGAGATCCTGCAGACGCTGACGGATGTCGACCTCGGGGCCATCGGCTACTACCACTTCGCCAACGGCCCCCTCGGCCGCATCCCATGCGGGTTCAGCCGCACCGGCTACACAGGCGAGGATGGCTTCGAGTTGCTGGTGCCCGCCGACCGCGCTGTCGAGGCCTGGAGCCTCGTCGCCGCCGCCGGCGCGCCCGCGGGACTCATCCCCTGCGGCCTTGGCGCCCGCGACACGCTGCGGCTGGAGGCATCGATGCGCCTCTCCGGCCAGGACATCGACGAGTCGACCAACCCCCTGGAGGCCGGTCTGGGGTGGGCGGTCAAGCTCGACAAGGGCGATTTCATCGGCCGCGATTCCCTCCTCCGCGTCAGAGAAACCGGCCCGGCACGGCAGATGATCGGGCTCGAGCTGGACGGTCGGGCCATCGCCCGCCACGGCTACCCGATCCTGGACGGCGGGCGCAGGGTCGGCGAGGTAACGTCGGGGACGTTTTCCTTTACCCTCGGCAGGGCGGTGGCGATGGGCTACGTCGAGCGCGGCAGCGCTGATTCCAGTGGCCTCGCCGTCGAGGTCCGGGGCGAACCGGTGCCCGCGCGCCGGGTGCCGATGCCCTTCTACAAGCGACACAAACAGGGGAGCTGATTTGGACACTTCCGGATACCGGTTCAGCAGGAGCCACGAGTGGGTCAAGGTGGACGGCACGACCGCGCGCATCGGCATCACCGAGTACGCGGCGAGCCAGCTCGGTGACGTCATCTACGTGGAGCTGCCCAAACCCGGCGCGGAAATCGCCGCCGGGGGCAAGTTCGGCGTGATCGAGTCGGTCAAGGCCGCATCCGATCTTTACTCGCCCATCAGCGGGAAGGTGTTGCAGGCCAACCCCGCGCTGACGCAGGCACCGGAATCCGTCAACAGCGAGCCTTACGAAGGCGGCTGGATGCTGGAGATCGAGCTCACCGAGGACCCCTCCTCAGAACTTATGGACGAGGCCGGCTACAAAGCCTTCACCGAGGGCCTCTAACGGCCATCCAGCACCGCTACCTCCCGCTCTCCACCGAGGACCGCGCCGCGATGCTCGAGGTGGTCGGCGCGCCCAGCCAGGAGGCGCTATTCGAATCCCTCCCGGGCGACCTTGACCACCGGCTGCAGCTGCCCGGCGGGATGTCGGAGCTGGAGCTGAACCAGTACTTTGGAAGGCTCGCCCGCGAGAACCAGGACCTCACCCAGTTCGACAGTTTTCTTGGCGCGGGCGCCTACCACCGCTTCATCCCCTCTGCGGTGAGCCAGGTGATCTCGCGTCCAGAGTTCTACACGGCCTACACGCCCTACCAGGCCGAGGCCAGCCAGGGCTGGCTTCAGACCATCTTCGAGTTCCAGTCCCTCATCGCCGAGCTGACCGGCATGGACGTCGCCAACGCCTCGATGTACGAGGCGGCCACGGCGATGGCCGAGGCCGCAGTGATGGCGGTGGTCGAGACCGGCCGCCAGAAGGTCGTCGTCGCCGGCCGCGTCCACCCCGAGTACCTGGCGGTCCTGCGGACATACGGCGCCGGCCGCGGCTTCGCCGTCGTCGTAACCGCCGCGCAGGACATCGCTCACGACGCCGTCGCGGAGCTGGCGGATGCCGCCGCCGTGGTCTTCCAGCAGCCCGACTTCACCGGCGTCCTCCACGACGGCCGCACCCTCACCGAAGCCGCCCACACGCAGGGCGCCCTCGCGATCGTGTCAGCCGACCCGGTCTCGCTGGCGGTGGTGGCGCCCCCCGGGGAGTACGGCGCCGACATCGCTGTCGGCGAATGCCAGCAGTTGGGCATTCCGCTCTGGTACGGCGGCCCCTACTGCGGCTACCTGGCGGCGTCGCAGGCGCTGCTTCGCAAGATCCCCGGGCGCCTTGCCGGAGAGACCGTCGATGGCGAGGGTCGCCGCGGCTTCGTGCTCACGCTGCAGGCGCGGGAGCAGCACATCCGTCGCGAGTCCGCCACCAGCAATATCTGCACCAACCAGGCGCTCATCGCACTTGGCGCCACGGCTTACATGTCCGTCATGGGCGAGCGCGGCCTGCGCCGCGTGGCCGAGGTCAGCGCCGCCCGGGCGCACCACCTCGCCGGGCTCATCACCGCCAGGCCCGGCTACGCCCTGGCCTTCGAGGGGCCGTTCCTCTGGGAGTTCACGCTGCGTTGCGAGCGGCCCACGCATGAGGTGCTCGGCGCGCTGAGCGAAGGGGGAATCCTGGGTGGCGTGGACCTGGGCCGCTTCTACCCCGACATGACCGACTGCATCCTGGTCGCCGTCACCGAGATGAACAGCCCCGAGTCCCTGGACCGTTTCGCCGAGGCGCTGCCGTGAGGCGGGGAGAAGCGAACGACCCTCGCCAGCTTCATTTATATGAACAATTGATACAAATCGGCGACTACGCGCCGTCAGCAAATCCCCCGCTCTCGGTGAATCCCGGGTGTCTCTAGAAACCCCGGTCGCGGGCGAGGAGAGCGCCCTGCTGGGCCACGCCGGACCTCACGCCCACGCCAGCGGCACCGGGCCGGAGCCGCTCCTCACTGAGCTGCGCCGGCACCCTCACGACGGCCCGCAGCTTCCGGTCCCCGGAGTTCCCTCGCTGGACCTCGCGGCGGTCATCCCGGCCGGCATCCTGCGGCACACCGTGGCCGCCATTCCCAACACCAGCGAGCCCGAGGTGCTGCGTCACTTCGGCCGCCTGGCGCGGCGCACCTTCTCGCTGCAGCAGGGGCTCTACCCGCTGGGCAGCTGCACGATGAAATTCAACCCGCCCGTCAACGAGGCCCTGGTGCGCCTCGACGGATTCGCTCACCTCCACCCCTACCAGCCGGTGGACACGGTGCAGGGCGCGCTCTGCCTGCTCTGGGAGCTGGAGCAGTGGCTGATCGAGATCACCGGTATGGACCGCATCAGCCTCCAGCCGGCGGCCGGCGCCCACGGCGAGTGGACGGGTCTGCGCATCATCCAGGCGTTCCACAACGCGAAGGGGGAGGGCGCCCAGCGCGACACCGTCCTCGTCCCGGACTCCGCGCACGGGACCAACCCCGCGTCCGCAACCCTGGCCGGACTAAAGGCGGTCACCGTCAAGTCCGACGCTCGCGGCCTGGTAGATCTCGAGGACTATCGCGCCAAGCTCGGCCCCAACGTCGCCGCCATCATGCTCACCAACCCCAACACCCTCGGCCTCTTCGAGCGCGACATCAAGACCATCGCGCGCCTCGCCCACGAGCAGGGCGCCCTGCTGTACTACGACGGCGCCAACCTCAACGCGCTGGTAGGAGTGGCGCGCCCCGGCGACATGGGCTTTGACGTCGTCCATCTCAACCTTCACAAAACGTTCTCCACCCCTCACGGCGGCGGTGGCCCGGGTGCCGGACCGTGCGGCGTCAAGGCGCGGCTGGCGCAGTTCCTGCCCGTGCCAACGGTCGAGCGCGACGACTCCCACACCTATCGCCTGGACTGGGATCGCCCCGACACGATCGGCAAGGTGCGTGCCTTCTTCGGCAACTTCGCGGTGCTGGTCAAGGCCTATGCGTACATGCGCGCCTACGGCGGCGACGGCCTGCGCCAGGTCGCCCAGGACGCGGTCCTCAATGCCAACTACCTCAAGGTGCGCCTGCGCGAGGTCTTCGACCTTGCCTCCGACGAGCCCTCCCTGCACGAATTCGTACTCACCACCAGGAAGGCCAGAGAGCTCGGCGTGCGCAACATCGACATCGCCAAACGGCTGCTCGACTACGGTTTCTACGCTCCGACGGTGAGCTTCCCGCTGACGGTCCCGGAATCCCTTATGGTGGAACCCACAGAGACCGAGTCGCGCGAAACACTCGACGCCTTTGTGGCGGCGCTCGCGGAGATCTGGGAGGAGTGCCAGCGCGACCCGGAGTTCGTCAAGCACGCCCCCCACGAGACCCCGGTCGGCCGCCTCGACGAGGTCCGCGCCGCGCGCCAACCCAAGCTGACCTGG
>JBHEMP010000117.1:0-20500 GCA_046262515.1 Candidatus Dormibacteria bacterium
CTCCAGGACCGCTTCAACCAGCTCATCGCCATGCCCGCCGCGGGGACCACCCCGGCGCCGCGGCGCCAAACACTGAGCGACACCATCAGTAAGGAGACAGCCAATGCCATCTAAGAACGCAGCCGGACCCACCGCCAGGACGCGGAAGAGCGCCCCTTCGACGTCGGCGGCGCCGTCAACCCGCAGGTCCGGTTCGGGCGGCCGCCGGGTGCGGGTGGCGATCGTCGGCGTCGGCAACTGCGCGACGTCTTTGATCCAGGGCGTCCAGTACTACCGCGACGCAGACCCGTCGACGACCGTCCCGGGGCTGATGCACGTGAACCTGGGTGGGTATCACATCCGTGATATCGAGTTCGTCGCCGCGTTCGATGTCGACCGCGAGAAGGTCGGTAAGGACCTCTCGCAGGCGATCTTCAGCGGCCAGAACAACACCGTCAAGTTCGCCAAGGTGCCGCGGCTGGGCGTGAAGGTCCACCGTGGCATGACCCTCGACGGGCTCGGCAAGTACCTCAAGGAGGTCATCCACAAGGCCCCCGGAAAGACGGACGACGTCGTCGGGATCCTCAAGAAGACCAAGGCCGACGTGTTGGTGAACTACCTGCCGGTGGGATCTGAGGACGCCACCCGCTGGTATATGGAACAGGCCCTGGCCGCCGGGGTTGCCGTGGTCAACTGCATGCCCGTGTTCATCGCGCGTGAGGAGTACTGGGAGCAGCGCTTCGCCGCCGCGGGCCTGCCCATCGTCGGCGACGACATCAAGTCACAGGTCGGGGCCACCATCGTCCACCGGGTCCTCACCCGGCTCTTCGAGGACCGCGGTGTCCAGCTCGAGAACACCTACCAGCTGAACTTCGGCGGCAACACCGATTTCCTCAACATGCTGGAGAGGGAGCGCCTGGAGTCCAAGAAGATCTCCAAGACCAACGCCGTCACCAGCCAGCTCGACAAGGACATCAACCCCAGGAGCGTGCACGTCGGACCGTCGGATTACGTCCCCTGGCTGAACGACCGCAAATGGGCGTTCATCCGCCTCGAGGGCAAGTCGTTTGGCGACGTCCCCCTGAACATGGAACTCAAGCTGGAAGTGCACGACAGTCCCAACAGCGCCGGCATCGTTATTGATGCGGTGCGCTTCTGCAAGCTGGCGCTGGACAACGGGATCAGCGGTTCCCTTTACGGGCCCAGCTCGTGGCTGATGAAGTCGCCGCCGGCACAGTACACGGATGACGTCGCCCATCGCCTGGCCGAGGAATTCATCCTCAAGCCGGTGGCCCATCCCGCTGAGGTCGGCCGCGAGTGGCACAGCCCGTTCGCGACGGGCCACGCGCCCGAGATCGCCCCTGCCGCGGGCGCCGCGAAGGCCCACAAGGGCAAGGGGAAGGGCAAGGCCCGGGGGAAGAGCAAGCCGGCGGCCGTGGACACGCCCGTCCCTGCCGCGGCGGAGCCCCTCACGGTTGCGGTCGCCGCGGGGTCAAATGGCAACGGCAACGGGAACGGCAACGGACACGCGGGTGCCAATGGCGCCGCCGCGATGGCGGCGAGGCCGGTTGCCCGTGCTACAACCAGGGCTACCGCCAGGAAAAAGACCCCGGCGGCGCGCTGATCCGTTGTTAGGCAGGCTTTTCCGGGCGGGGGGCAGGGCTTCGGCCCTTCTTCCCCCGGGGGTCCGCTATGGGTTGGCCAGGGCCGGAGGCACCGCCGGGTACGGGCTGCTGCCCGGCCTGCGTCGCCAGGCCCTGCAGAACTACGCCGGCATTCTCCACCTGGCACCGGACTCCCCGGCGGTGAGACGCGTCGCCCGCGAGGCGATCGTCGGTTACAGCAAGCTGATCGCCGACTTCCTGGCCCTGTCCGAACTCAGCCGCGAAGACGTGATGCGCATGGTGGACTGGCGTGGTTGGGAGCACATCCAGGCCGGCCTCGCCGAGGGGAAGGGGATCATCGTGGTGACCCCCCACTTTGGCAACTGGGACATGGCGGCGGCAGCGGCGGCCGCCCGCGGTCTGAAAGTCACAGCGGTCACCGATCGCTACGGGAACGAGGATCTCAACACACGCGTCACGGCGGCGCGTGAGAGGTTTGGCATCCGGGTCGTACCCCTGACCACGAGCGCCGCCCGTGCCGTCCTGGCCGCGCTGCGGCGGAATGAGGTCGCTGCGCTGGTGTGCGACCTCGCCAAGGAGGGGCGTAACGTCGAGGTCCTGGTCTGCGGGCAGAAGGCCAGGGTGCCCGCGGGCCCGGCCGTGCTGGCACTTCGCAGCGGCGCTCCCGTGGTGCCCGTCATGTGCCGGCGCCAGGCCGACAATCGCTACCTGCTCGAGGTCCAGCCTCCCATCGACACCCCGCGCACCGGCGACCAGGAAGTCGACACCCGTGTCCTGGCGCAGGCCATCATGGACCGGTTCGAGCCCGAGTTGCTGCGGCTGCCCGAGCAGTGGTACCTGTTCTCCCCGATGTGGCTCGGCGAGCCCGGACCGCGGCGACCCGGGGTGGCCCAGGGTGATGCCGGCGGAGCGGTGCCCGTGTCATGAGCCGGCGCACCTACAACGCCCGCCGGCTGCTGGGTTTCGCGCTTGCCCGGGCCTTCTTCGGCGGACTCCCGCGGCGCGCGAGCTACACCATCATGGCCGTGGTCGGATGGGTCGTGGCGACGATTTTCCCGAGCCGCGTTGCGGGGCTGCGGCAGAACCTGGAGCACGTTCTACCAACGGCCACGCCCGCGCAGATTACTGACCTGATGCAGCGGAACGCCAAGAACTACGGGAAGTTCTGGGTCGACCTGTTCAAGATGCCCCGGCTGTCGCGCGAATACAAGAACAGCCTTGCCACGGTGGATGGGTGGGAGAACCTGGAGGCCGTTATGGAACGCGGGCAAGGATGTATCTGCGTCACCATCCACATGGGCGGCTGGGAGGGTTGCACCTCACTGTGGGGCACCCGGTCACCGTGGCGGACCGGCCTGATCGCCGAGGTCCTCGAACCCCCCGCGTTGTGGCGACAGATCCTCAAGCTCCGGGAGTCGAGCGGGCTGACCGTCATCCCACTGGGGCGCACCGCCCCGCGGGAGATCCTTCGACGCCTTAAGAACAACGAGATGGTGGTCGGCGCGATCGACCGCGACCTGCTGGGCTCGGGCAGGTCATTTCCCTTCTTCGGTGGAACGATCAGCGTACCGACCGGCCTTATCGAGGTCGCCCAGCGCACCGGTGCGGGCATCCTGCCGGTGACGTGTTACCGGTTGCCCGATGACAACTACAAGTTCGTCGGCATGAAGCCCCACTGGGTCGGCCCGGGTGCCGGGGCCGTCGAGGCCACCACCCAGGCGATCCTCGCCGAGTTCGAGGGGTACATCCGGCGCTTCCCGGACCAGTGGCACGTCATGGTGCCGATCTTCGACCAGGCGGACGCCACCCTTGCCGCCCCGACTCCGAGGCCAGCCGCGGCCCCGGATCCGGCCCCCGCGAGGGTAGCCGTGATGTCCTCGAGGGAGGCCGAGGAAAGCGTTGGGTAAGGCCGACATGCACGTGCACACCAGCTGCAACGACGGCACGGCGTCCGTGCGGGAGATCCTCGACCATGTTCGCGACAACACGGACCTCGACGTTGTCGCGATCACCGACCACGATCGTCTGCGGGGGGCCCTGGAAGCCCGCGAGCTTTCGCCCGGTTACGCTTTCGAGGTCGTTCCCGGGATGGAGATGACCACCATCGAAGGGCACTGCCTGTGCCTCTTCGTCGAGAAGCCGATCAAGATGTGGCGCTCGCTCGAGTGGACAATCGGACAGGCCCACGAACAGGGGGCCGTGGTCATCGCTCCCCATCCCATGTCGATGCTCACGCGCAGCATCGGTCGGTGGTCGTTCGAACGCATCATGCGCAACCCCAGTTCGGAGATCTTCTTCGATGCAGTGGAGGTCTTCAACCCGAGCTACGCAGGGCGGATCTCCGAGGCAAAGGTACGCCGCCTCAACGCTGAGCAGTATCACCTGCCCGAGGTGGGTAACTCTGATGCCCACCACGTGGAGGGTGTGGGCTCCGCCTACACCCTTTTCGATGGCAGCACCGCCGCTGACTACCGGCGCGAATTGACCGCGGCACGGACTGAGCCCGGCGGCGTCCACTGGGACCTGGCGACCCACGCGCTGGTCGCCCGGCGAAAGTTCGGCTCGTTCCGCAACAACATCCGCCAGGGCCCGGGCCACATGCTCGGCCGGATCAAGACCTAGTGGTGCGTCACCGGCCATGAAGATCGCGCTCGTCAGCCCATACGACCTGAGCCACCCGGGGGGGGTCACATCCCACATCACTCACCTCGCCCCCGAGCTGCGCAAGCGCGGCGCCGAGGTCAAGGTGATGGCGCCGGCTTCCGGCGACGTCCCCATGGAGATCGCCGAGGCCGCGGAATCGGACCTGTACAGGATCGGCCACGTCTTTCCGATCCCCGCCAACGGGAGCATCGCGCGGATCACCCTCAGCTTCCACCTCTCGCGCTATATCAACCGCATCCTGGAGCGCGAGAGCTTTGACCTGATCCATTACCACGAACCCCTGATGCCGGCGCTGCCCGTCACCGTGCTGCGGTCGAGCAAGACCTGCAACGTGGGCACCTTTCATGCCTACTCCAACAACAGCTACGCCTACTACTACGGCCGCCGCCTGGTCCGCCGCTATCACCGCAAGCTTCACGGGCTGGTGGCGGTGAGCCGCCCGGCCGGGGATTTCGTGTCGCGATATTTTGGTGGCAACTACCGGGTCATCCCCAACGGTGTGGACCTCGAGAGTTTCCGTAACGTGAAGGCTTTCCCCCACCTGCGCGACGGCAAGGTCAACATCCTCTTCCTGGGCCGGTTGGAGCAGCGCAAGGGACTTGGCGTACTGCTGCGGGCGTACGCCCAGGTGAAGGAGCGGATGCCCGAGCTGCGGCTGATCATCGTGGGGTCCTCGCGGGATCGGGCTCGCCGCCGTTACGAACAGTTCGCGGAGGGGCACGGCCTCACCGACGTTGTCTTCTGCGGCCATGTCAGCGACGACGAGAAGGCGCGCTACTTTGCCAGTGCCGACATTTACTGCGCGCCCAATACCGGCAAGGAGAGCTTTGGCATTGTGCTCCTCGAGGCGATGGCCTCCGGCATCCCGGTCGTGGCCAGCGACATTCCGGGCTTCGCCCAGGTGATCTCCCCCGGCCGCGACGGCATCCTCGTCCGCCGCGTTGACCCGCTCAACCTGGCGTCGGCGCTCAGCCTGCTCTCCGGGAGCCCGGAGCTTCGCTCCCGCCTAGCCGCCGCGGGCCTGCGTCGAGCCCAGGCCTTTGCCTGGGACCGGGTCGTCGACGAGCTGGTCGGGACATACGCCGACGCCGTGCGTCGATACCAGCGAACACCTTTCAACCAGGGAAGTCCCCGGCAGCTTGCGGAAACCATCGCGCTGGGCCGCGGCCGGATCGCGACAAAGGAGCATGAACTTGTTCACGACGCAGTTCCAGGCCTGGGTTAGAGGGGTGGCGCTGCGCGCCGCGGCGCGCCTGCGCAGCCTGCCCGTAACGCCCAACCAGCTGACGATCACCGGTCTCCTGGTCACGCTCGTCGCGGCTGCGCTGGTGGGCGCAGACCATCCCTTTACCGCCGGCCTGGTACTCCTGTTCGCGGGGGTGTTCGACATCTTCGATGGCGCCCTCGCCCGGGCATCGAACCGCTCGTACCCATACGGCGCGTTCCTGGATTCGACCACCGATCGGATCTCCGAAGGCGCGATCCTGGTCGGTCTCCTGGTCTATTTCCAGCACCACCAGATGTACCTCGGGCCGCTACTCGTCGCCCTCAGCATGCTCGGCTCGCTGATGGTCAGCTATGTCCGGGCGCGGGCCCAGAGCCTGGGTTTCAGCTGCGACGGCGGGTTGCTGGCCCGGCCGGAGCGGGTTCTCCTGACGGTACTGGGCCTTCTCCTGACGCCCTTCAACAGCAGCGGGCTGCTGATCGTGGTGCTGGTCCTGGCGGTCTTCACCAACCTCACCGCGGTGCAGCGCATGCTCATCGTCTGGCGCCAGTCCCGGACCGCCTCCGAGAACGTCGTCACCGCCGCGGCGGCCGAGGATCTCCGCCCGGAGCCGCGCGAGGGACGTCCGGGGCCCGAACCCGCAGGTGGCTGACGCCGCCAGGCCGCGCACGAAGTCGTGGTGGAGCAGGTTCACCAACGACCTCGGCCTGCGTATTGAGCACCGCGGCCTCGTCCTCTGGTACCTGATCATCGAGCGGGGGCTGAAGGGCGTGGCCCTGGTCCTCGCGGGGCTCTATATCCTGGCGCACCTGAGGGTCGGCCTGGAGGGACTGGCGCAGGGGATCATCGACCAGTTCAACCTGGACTCCGGTTCCAGCTTCCTTCGCCACTGGCTGTACCGGCTGATCCTGAAGTTCGCGGGCATCTCCCACTCCAGCCTGCTGGCACTGTCCCTGGGCTCGGTGGTCTACGGTGTTATCGAAGGTGCGGAGTCGGTCGGCCTCCTGTTGCGCCGGCGGTGGGCGGAGTACCTGGTCGTGCTGGCGACGGCATTCTTCATCCCCGTGGAGGTGGTCGAACTGGCCCGCCGCCCCGGACCCTTCAAGCTGCTCACGTTCGTTATAAACATCGTGGTGGTCGTCTACCTGGTGCGGAAGAAACGACTCTTCAGTTTCGATGAACCGGCCGGCCAGAGGTAGGAGGGGAGATTGGCTTCGATGGAACCGCGTTCGGTCCGACAGTCCCAGGTCACGATGTCAGTGCAGATGAACCCCGGTGACGCCAACCCGTCCGGGGACGTGCATGGCGGAACGGTGATGAAGTTGGTCGACACTGCCGCAGGCGTGGCGGCCACCCGTCACTGCCGCTCCCGCGTGGTCACCGCCACGGTCGACTCGATGACGTTCCTGCACCCTGTGCACGTGGGGGACCTGGTCACGGTCCGGGCATCGGTCAACGACGTGGGCAGCACGTCCCTGGAGGTCGGAGTCCGGGTGGAGTCCGAGGACGTTCGATCTGGCGAGACGCACCACACCAGCTCGGCCTACCTGGTCTTCGTGGCCCTCGACGAAAGCCGCCAGCCCGCCCCCGTGCCGCCGCTGCTGGTGGAGTCGGAGGACGAGCGACGCCGCCAGGCCCACGCGCGCATCCGACGTGAGAGCCGCCGCGCCCGCACCGAGGAGATCAAGCGGCACATGGACCCGGGACCGCCGCCTCAGCACGTCTGAGTGAATCCGCGAACCCCGCAGGGTTGGGGTGGCGGCGACGTTACATTGGCGGAAGGCATTGATCCCAGGGGGACTGGGAGCAAAGCGGGAATGTGATGGGCTCGGCTGCCCACCTCGACTTCAAACGGCATCACCGGGAGGGAAAAGAAGCTGGTTGCCGTTGGTCCAGAGGACACGACGCATCCAGTCGGGTCCGAACCCGCACTGGCCGACACCGCGAACCTGAGCCGCGTAATCGTGCGGGATGGTTGGAAAGTCAGAGCCGAAGAGAACGCGCTCCGGGGACGCTGCCAGCCACTCCATCAGAATGTCGGGTACCCTGAACCCGCTCCCGGCCACCAGGGTCATGGCGGTATCCATGCGCAGTTGGGGAAAGTCCGCGGCGAGCCGAACCGCGTCACCGTAATCGGGCGCCCCCAGGTGGGCCAGAACGAGGCATAGCCCGGGGTGACGCTCCAGCAGCCGGCGCACCGGGCCCATGCCGCACCACTCCTCGCCCCCGGAACCGTCGGCCACGGCGCCGGCATGGATGACGACCACGGTGCGCGCGGTGACGAGCTGGTCCCACGCGTCCGTCAACCGCGGGTCCAGGGGGTCGAACTTGGAAACCTGCAGGTGGATCTTGGCGACCCGGCCGCCGCGCGCCAGGGCATCGCTGACATACGAGGCCGTTTCGGCCTCCGGGTACATCGTGAAGGTCGGCACCGCCGCCTCGTTTGATGCGGCGAATGCCAGCGAGAAATCGTTCAGCCACTGCGCCATGGCGGGGCGATGGGCGTAGGCCAGGGTGGTGTAGTGGAGCACTCGAAGCCGCGCCAGGGTGTCGACGCGGGCGGCGTCGTTGGCGCGGTACCTGATGCCCCACGACTGTCCGTCGAAGTGCTTCCAGACCGCCTGCTGCATGCGGTCCGGCATGAAGTGAACGTGGATGTCGAAGATGCCCGGGAGGCCCAGGTCCTGGATGAACCGGGGAACATCCAGGTCGTCAGCGGGTCCTTCTATCTCTGGTTGTCCGACTGGAGCGCAGGCGTCACTGGCTGATGGCTTCCACCGGCACGGACTCCGCGCCACCGGCATAGACCCAGTCGCCGATCCGCCGCCGATGCCAATCGGAGTCACCGTACGTGGCCTCGAGGGCGCGCCCGCGCTTCAGCCACAGGTGGAGGTCGTGCTCCCAGGTGAAGCCGATGCCCCCGTGCAACTGCAGTGACTCGTAGTTGGCGCGGCGCTCCGCGTCGCCGGCGTACGCCTTGGCCACGGATACGTGGATGTGTTTGTCGGGCAGGTCCTGCGCCAGAGCGTAGGCGGCGTAGTAAATCGCTGACTTGGCCGACTCGACGAGCAGGAATGTCTCCGCCAGCTTGTGCTGGACGGCCTGGAAGGCCCCGATCTTGCGCCCGAACTGCTCGCGTTCACGGGCGTAGGCGATTGTCTGCTGGAGCAGGGCGTCGGCGATGCCGACCAGCTCGGCGGCGGTTGCCGCGGCGGCGTGCTCAAAGGCCCAGCTGGCATGCTCCCCGGCCTCACCCATCCGCGTCGCGCCGTCCAGCTCCGCCGTCACCTTGTACAGGCGCCGCGCGCCGTCGGCAGATTGCAGAGGCGTCAGTGTCAGCCGGTCCTGGGTGGCGGCGTGGAGCTCCCCGTCCTGTTCCAGGATTACCAGGTCGGCCGTCGCGTCCTGGACGTACGGCTCACTGCCGAGTCCGACTGTCACCGTCGCCTCGCCGCTGGCCAGCCGAGGGAGCCATGCCGCCTTCTGTGCATCTGTCCCCGCGCGCGCCAGCAGGGGGGCGCCGACGGCAGCGTGCTCCAGCAGTGGCTCGGGAAGGACATGCCGGCCGGCCTCCTCGAGGACAAGCACCATGTCAACCTCATCCATCCCGGCGCCGCCGTGCTCCTCAGGCAGGGTCAGCCCCAGCACGCCCATGTCGCCGAGCTTCTTCCAGCGCTCCGCGGATCGACCGGTTTCCGAGTCCCAGGCCTCCCTCACTCGCCTGGGGCTGGATTCCTTCTGCAGGAAGTCGCGGACGCTGTCGCGGAGCATGTACTGCTCCTGGGAAAAGTCAAAGTCCACCTCTTACTCCTTGGGAAGCCCGAGCACGCGCTGGGCGATGATGTTCTTCTGGATCTCGCTGGTGCCGGCGTAGATCATCGAGGCCCGCGCGTACCAGTAGTCATGGAACCACTTGCCGTCCTGCGGTGAATCGGGACCCTCGGCCAGTTCGGCGCGCTGCGCGACGACGTCGTTCCCGAGCTCAAAGAGGCGGGCCTCCATCTCGGACCAGTACAGCTTGGAAAGCGAGGCCTCCGGGCCGAGCTGCTCCCCTTTCGACAGCTTGCTCAGCACCCGCTGCGTGTTGAGTTCGAAGACGCGTGTCTCTATGAATCCCTGGGCCACGCGGCGGCGGACGTCCGGGTCCTCGGAGGCCACGGCGCCGTAACGCCGTTCCGCCTTCGACATGTCCACCACTTCCTTCCAGATCTTGTTGAAGGCAACCGGGCTGCCGAGGCCGGTGCCGCGTTCGAAGCTGAGCGTCGTCATGGCCACCTTCCAGCCATTGTTGACGGCGTCCACCACGTTTTCCTTGGGCACCTTGACGTCGGTGAAAAACGTCTCGGCGAAGGTCGGCGAGCCGTTGATCTGGCGAATCGGACGAACCTCAATGCCAGGGCTCTTCATGTCGATCAGCAGGAAGGTGATGCCCTTGTGCTTGGGAGCATCGGGGTCGGTGCGCACGAGGGCAAAGATCCAATCCGCATAGGCCCCAAGTGAGGTCCACACCTTCTGCCCGTTAACCAGCCAGTGGTCCCCCTTGTCCTCAGCCCGCGTCCGCAGCGACGCCAGGTCAGAACCGGCCCCCGGCTCGCTGAAACCCTGGCACCAGATCTCCTCGCAGGCCAGGACCCTGGAGAGGTGCCGATCCTTCTGGGCGTCGGTGCCGAACACCATCAGCGTTGGCCCCAGCAGGCCCAGTCCGAGGCGGTTGATGCGGTCCGGTGCCTCCGCCCTCGAGTACTCCTCGGTGAAAATCGCCTGCTGCACCAGCGTCGCTCCGCGGCCGCCGTACTCGCGCGGCCACGCGACCCCGGCCCAGCCGCCCTCGTACAGTTCTTTTTCCCACTCGCGAGCCTTTTCAAAGGAGTCGCGGCCCGGGTTGGTGCGGGTGAATCCACGGACCTCTTTGATGCGGTCCTTGCGCTCGCCCAGCCACTGCCGGACCTCGTCGCGGAAGGCGGCATCCTCGGCTGTCAGGTCAAAGTCCATCGGTGTCCTCTCATCGGTCGGCCATCGAAGGTGACGGCCGCGTCATGTTTAGACCGAAGGATACGCCGACCGCTGCCGGCCACGCCCGACCCGGGTAGGTACTGAAGGCGCGGAGCCCGGCCCAACGGGGCGCTTCCCAAACGGTAAAGTTGCCGCGTGGAATATCGTCGCCTGGGCCGTAGCGGGGTCAAACTCAGCACTCTCGGACTCGGGTCCTGGTTGACGTACGGCAACCAGGTTGATCGCGATAATTCCACGGCCTGCATCAGGCGAGCCTTCGAGCTCGGAGTCAATTTTTTTGACACCGCCGACATCTACCACGTCGGGGCCGGCGAGACCGAGCTGGGGATCGCCCTCGAAGGTCTGAAGCGGTCCGATTACGTGCTCGCCACCAAGGTCTTCTGGCCCATGAGCGACAACGTCAACGACCGAGGCCTCAGCCGGAAACACATCATCGAGTCGTGCGAGAAGAGCCTGCGGCGGCTGAAGACGGACTATGTCGACCTGTACCAGTGTCACCGCTACGACGAGGACACCCCGCTGGAGGAGACCCTGCGAGCCTTGGACGACCTGGTGCGCCAGGGGAAGGTGCTCTACTCCGGGATCAGCGAGTGGAAGGCGGAGCAGGTCAAGGCGGCGGTGGACATCGCCGACGCCCGCGGATACGACCGCATCGTCAGCTCCCAGCCGCAGTACCACATGCTCTGGCGGTCGATCGAGAAGGACGTCATCCCGCTCTGCGAGGAGGAGGGGATCGGCCAGGTTGTCTGGTCGCCGCTGGCCCAGGGTGTGCTCACCGGCAAGTACGTCCCGGGGCAACCGTTGCCGCCCGACAGCCGGGGCGCGGACGAGCGCGCCAGCGGGCCGATCCAGGGGTGGCTCGAGGAGAAGAACCTGGTGGCCGTGCAAAAGCTTGTGCCGATCGCCGAAGAAGCGGGGCTGAGCATGGCCCAGATGGCGCTCGCGTGGGTGCTGCGGCAGCAGAACGTGACCTCGGCGATCATCGGGGCCACCCGGCCGGCACAGGTCGACGAGAACGTCAAGGCGGCGGGGGTAAAGCTGGACGAATCCACCCTGGCCGCAATCGATGACGCCCTGCAGGGGGTTATCCGCTACTAAGGGCCCTACGCGTGCACCGGCACGTGTAACGGGAAGCGCGAGCAGAGCTCGCGGACCTGGGAGGCTACCCGCTCCCGGCTGTCCCGGTCGTCAGGGTTGCGCAGGACCTCAACGACGAGAGCGCCGATGGTCTCCATCTCCGCCTGGCCCATGCCCCGTGTGGTGACTGCCGGGGTGCCAACTCGGATTCCGCTGGCCACCATGGGTGAGTTCTGGTCGAACGGGATGGTGTTCTTGTTGACGGTGATCCCGGCCTCGTCGAGAAGGGTCTCCGACTGCTTACCCGTGAGGCCGACGGTGGTCACGTCGGCCAGGACGAGGTGGGTGTCGGTGCCGCCCGCGACCAACCGGAGCCCCGAAATTGCCAGTGCGCGTGCCAGCGCCGACGCGTTGCTGAGGATACGCCCCTGGTATTCCTTGAAGTCAGAGGTGAGCGCCTCCTTGAAGGCGACCGCCTTGGCCGCGATTATGTGCTCCAGGGGACCACCCTGGATGCCCGGGAACACCGCCGAGTCGATCTTCTTTTGCCATTCCGCGGTGCAAAGGATGATGCCGCCGCGGGGGCCGCGGAGGGTCTTGTGGGTGGTGGATGTGACGAAGTCGGCGTGGGGGACGGGGCTGGGATGGAGTCCGGCCGCGACCAACCCGGCGATGTGGGCCATGTCGACGAAGAGAAGCGCGCCGACCTCACGCGCGATCGATCCGAAGGCCTCGAAGTCCAGGGTGCGCGGATAGGCTGACGCGCCCGCCACGATCATCCGCGGCTTGATGGCGCGCGCACGCTCGCGGAGCTTGTCGTAATCGAGGACCTCGGTCTCCATCTCCACCTCGTAGGGCTCGACGTGGAAGTAGCGACCGGAGAAATTCAGGGCGTGGCCGTGGGTGAGGTGGCCGCCGTGCGGGAGGGCGAGACCGAGGATGGTGTCGCCGGGCTGAAGGGCGGCGAAGTAGACGGCGGTGTTGGCCTGGGCGCCCGAGTGTGGCTGGACGTTGGCGTGGTCGGCGCCAAAGAGCTGCTTGACGCGGTCGATGGCCAGCTGCTCGATCTCGTCGACGAATTCGCAGCCCCCGTAGTACCGGCGGCCCGGGTAGCCCTCGGCGTACTTGTTGGTCAGCACCGAGCCGGCGGCCTCCAGCACGGCGCGGCTGACGAAGTTCTCCGAAGCGATCAACTCCAGCTTGGTCTTTTGGCGGTCGGTCTCCTGCTCGATCAGGCTGAAGACTTCGGGGTCGGTTTCTGCCAGCGACGGGCCATCGACGACATCCGCCGTCCGAGGATCCACCTGCAACTGCATGGGAAGATTATGGGTCATGCTCCTCGACTCCATCGCCGGTCACCACCGCGCCCGCGCCGACCTCGCCCGTGCGGTACGAGGTGGGTCGCCGGCGCATGCCTACCTTTTCGTGGGGCCGCCCTCTGTGGGTAAGACGGCGACCGCGCTGGCCTTCGCCGGGGACCTCTTCGAGGCCGCCGGTAGCCCCCCGGTTCGTGAGGGAGACGGCGGTCACATCGACCTGTGGGTCGAGGACAGCGAGGCTGAGAACATCGGCATCGACGTGGTCCGGCGGGATGGCAAGACACGCCCGGACGCCAGGGAGGCGCCCGAACCGGGCGTACCCCTGCAGCCCCTGCAGGCCTTCCTGGGTCTCCGCGGCATGCACTCGGATCGTCGCGTGGCGGTGATGGCACGGGCCGAGCGGCTGCGCGAGGCCGCTGCCGCCCCTCTCCTCAAGACCATCGAAGAGCCCCCCGAAGGCGCCGTGCTGATCCTCTGCGCGCAGGCCGCGGACCTTCTCCCCGCCACCATCCGCAGTCGCTGCCGGGTCGTTGAGTTCGGTCCCCTGCACGACGTCGAACTGCGCCATTTCCTGCAGACCCGGGGCGCGGACCTGCCGGGGCCGCTGCTCCGGCTGGCCCAGGGCCGGCCGGGCCTGGCCCTTCAGTTGGCCGGAAAGCCCGACGACGCCCGGCGTCGATTGGACTGGGGTACCGCGCTGGAGAAGGTTGCCGCCGGCTCCTGGTTGGACATCGTCAGCCTGGGCGCGCGGTTCGGCGGTAGCGACAGCGCCCGCAACCGCGCCCTCGCCCGGGAGGCCCTGGACTGCTGGGAGTGCTGGATCCGTGATTTCAGCGCGGGCCGCGCGGGCGCGGCAGAGCTGACCCAGGGCGCCCACCAGCCGGATCCCAGTCCCCTCGCCGGGGGCGCTGAGGCGGAGCCCACGGTCCCGCCGGCGGTGTGGGCCGAGGCCAGCGACCCGGTGTGGGCGAAGATCAGCCTGGCCCGGCTGGTCGACATCTGGGCAAGCGTCCGGGAGGCGGCCGACCGTGTCGAGAACAACGTCAACCCACGGCTTGCCGTCGAGGTCTTCCTCGCCGACGTCCAGCGGGAGCACGCGCCGGGCCCCGCGGCGTCCTGATGTCAAGGTTCCGCAAACCGAGCCTGGCCGCGTTCGAGCCCTATGTTCCCGGTACCCAGCCCGCTGATGGCGAGAACTGGGTAAAGCTGAACACCAACGAGTCACCGTTCCCCCCGGCCCCGGGTGTCCGCGAGGCCGTGGGCGGCGCCATAGACCGCCTTCCCCTGTACCCTGACCCAGCCCAGGCTGACTTCCGGGAGGCCGTGTCGGAAGCGCTGGATGTGGCGCCTGAGATGGTGGTCGGCGGCAACGGCGCCGACGAGGTGCTGGCGATGGCCCTGCGGGCGTTTGTCCCCGCCGGGGGCCGGGCAGCGTTCCTGGAGCCCTCGTACACGCTGGTGCCCAAGCTCTGTTCCATATACGAGGTGGAGGGTGAGGAGCACCCCTTCGCGCCGGGCTACGGACTTCCCCAGGGGTTTGTCGACTCAACCGCCCCGCTCAAATTCCTTACCAACCCCAATTCGCCCACCGGGACCGTGCAGCCGCTGGACGACATCGCTGCGCTGTGCCGCGCCTCCAGTGGCGTGGTGCTGGTAGACGAGGCCTATGTCGACTTCGCACCCACGTCGGCACTGGAGATCCTCGGGGAGCATGAGAACCTGCTGCTGGTGCGGTCGATGTCAAAGTCATACGGCCTGGCCGGCCTCCGCGTCGGCTTCGCGCTGGGCGCAGCGGCATTGGTCGCGGACCTCTGGGCCGTCAAGGACATCTGCAACCTGGGGAGGCTGCCGCTGGCCGCGGCGGCGGCGGCGATGCGCGATCGCCCTTACTGGAAGAGTTGCGTCGATGGAACCATCCGCAACCGGCGTCTGCTCAGCGAGGAACTCATCTCCCGTGGATGGGAGGTACTGCCATCCGGCGCCAACTTCATCTTCGCGGCGCCGCCGACGCCGGCCGAGGAGGTGTTCGAACGCCTGCGCCGGAAGCGGGTGTTGGTTCGGCATTTTCCGCGACCCTCGATCCGTCATGCCCTGCGCATCTCCATCGGCACCACCGAGGAGTGCCGTGCCCTCCTGACGGCACTGGAGGAGTGATGGCGCCCGCCTCGGTGTTCGTCACCTATCCCGTTCCCTCCCCCGGGATCGAGATCCTGGAGGAGGCGTTCGAGGTCCGCGTCCATCCGGCGAGCACCGCTCCGGGCCGCGAGGACATCCTCCGGGCCGCTGCCGGCTGCGCCGGGCTCTTGACGCTCGTGCGGGACCGGGTGGACGCCGCCCTCCTGGATGAGCTGCCGGCGATCCGGGCCGTGGCCAATTACGGTGTGGGTTACGACAACGTCGACGTGGCCGAGGCGACCCGGCGCGGCATCATCGTCACCAACACCCCTGACGTGCTCACCGCCGCCACCGCCGACCTCGCCATGGCGCTGATCCTGGCCGCCGCCCGCCGGGTGGGAGAGGGAGAGAGGTTGGTGCGCTCCGGTCGCCCCTGGGCCTGGAACCCGCACATGCTGCTGGGCCTCGAACTGGAGGGCGCCACCCTGGGGCTGGTCGGCGCGGGACGCATCGGGGTTGCCGTTGCCCGGCGGGCGCGCGGGTTCGGGATGCGGCTGGTGCACGCGTCCGGCCACCAGTCCCCCGAGGCCGAGGCGCTGGGCTCGGTGCCTCTTCCCCTGGACGAACTTCTCGCCACCGCGGACGTGGTTTCGCTGCACGTGCCGCTGACTTCAACCACGCGGCACCTGGTGGGCGCCGCTCAACTGGCGCGGATGAAGCCCACCGCCTATCTGGTCAACACGTCCCGCGGCCCGGTGGTGGATGAGTCCGCACTCGCCTCGGCACTGGCGGAGGGTCGCATCGCCGGCGCGGGGTTGGACGTCTACGAGGAGGAGCCCAACGTGCACCCCGGTTTGCTGCGCCTGGACAACGTGGTCCTGCTGCCCCACCTGGGCAGTGCCACCACCCTCGCGCGATCCGAGATGGCGCGTGTCGCCGCCACCAACCTGGTCGCGGCCCTGAGCGGTGAACACGCACCGAATGTCGTCAACCCCGAGGTTTTCCATCGTGCCTGAGGCGGCGCGCCGCGCGCCCTCGAGGGGCCCGTTCAAAGTGCTGGCCCTGGACATCGACGGAACCCTGGTCGATCGCTCCCTGGAGATCACGCCGGCCAACCTGGCGGCGCTGAAGGATGCGATGAAGGCGGGCACGCGGGTGGTTCTGGCGACGGGACGGATGTTCCGTTCCGCCGCGCGGTATGCCCACCAGATCGGCACTAAAGAGCCGGTCATCGCCTACCAGGGAGCGGTCGTACGCCTCCCCGACGGGGCCCTGGTCAGGGAGTGGCCGCTGTCCCCGGAGGCAGCGGCCACCGCGGTGCGGGTGGCCCGCCAACTGGACCTCCACGTCAACCTCTACCGCGACGACGAGTTCTTTGTCGAAAAGGGTGGTTGGGCGGCGGACCTCTACGCGTCGGTCGCGCAGGTAGAGCCGCGGGTTGTTGACGACCTGCTCGAGGTGGCCGCCCACGGGTCGACCAAGGCCGTCTTCGTGGATCGCCACGAACGTCTCGCCGGCGCAGAACCAGTGGTCCGGGCGGCGTTCGAGCCGTTTTCCCGGGTGACCTTCTCGATGCCGGAATTCCTCGAGGTGGTGGATGCCGGGGTCAGCAAGGCTGAGGCCCTGCACATGATCTGCAAGGGCTACGGCGTAGCGCGCCACGAGGTCATCGCGGCGGGAGACGGGCCTAACGATCGCGAGCTCTTCGACTACTGTGGCCTGGCTGCGGCGCCCAGCGACGCCATTCCAGAGGTCCTCGCGGCGGCGGATGTCACGATGGCGCCCCCCGGCCAGGACGGGATCGCCGAGCTGGTTCGGCGCTACCTCACCGGCGGACAGCCGAACCTATAATCTGCTGTCCGGCCGCGGCCGGAGCACTGGCGTGGCCCCGTAGCGCAGTTGGTTAGCGCGCCGCCCTGTCAAGGCGGAGGTCGCCGGTTCAAGTCCGGTCGGGGTCGCCACCTTTCGCAGGCGGTCTCTTCAGTGGACCTTCCTGCTCCCCGAGATCGCAAAGCCGCCGGCGCCCGCAGCGCAAACGTGGTCTTTGTCGAAGTCGTGGTCGTCGTACTGGACCATGTAGACGGCGCCCCCCGTCAGTGAATGCGAGGCGGCACAGAGGCCTGGCGCCATGCCCGAGTCGCCGACCACCGCCAGCCATGTGGGCACGCCGGGGCGGTAGGCGGCCGGGACGATCTCAGCCCACTGGTCGACGCTGGAGTAGATGCCGACGTCCGCCCCGTGCGAGCGCACCGCATCGATGGCACCCTGGACCGTCGCCTGGTTAAGCGCCGGTGAGGCATCGGACCAGTCGTTGCCCACTTCCACGTCCAGCCACCAGAAACCGCTCTGAACACCTGCTGCCTGCGCCCGCGCGAAGGCATCGTTGATCGTCATCCAGCCGTAGTCGTATGCCCGGCAGCCGTGGTCGTCCGACCCGCATTTGTGGGGACCCGAGGATGTCCCGTCCAGCTCCAGGTTCACGTACAGCTGGGCGCCGCCCGGCAGACCGCTGCCCCTGGCCCAGGCGAACTGCGAGGCAAGGCACGGGTTGCTGGTGTATGGGCGTCCGCCGGTTACGCCGATGACGCCGATGTCGTGCGGCCCCGAGGGGTATGCGCCGTCGCATTGTGGCCAGGAGATGTCGTTGCCCCAGCCCGCGCGTGCCGGGCTTACGGTCGCGGGGGGCACGGGAGCGGGCGCCACAGCGGGCGCGGGAACCGCTGCCGGGACGCTGCGCGCCGTGACCACGGGCACAGGGGGGAGCTGGACCGGAGCGCCGGCGACGGGCATCGCGGTGGTCACGCGGGCCCGCTCTGCCATGGCCCTGACGGGCGTCTCCGAAACGGCCGCCACCTGGCTGCCGTGCGGGCGCTGCGCTGTCAGGGGGGCGGCCGTCGAGTGAGGCCACATCCAGACGCCGCCGAGCGCGGCGAGGACGATGGCATGCGCGAAAAGGCGCGGCCAGGCGGAGGTGAGAGAGGCCTTGAAGGGCATGACTCCACCGTAGAAAGTGGTTCCTAACCCATCAAACAGGAGCGGTAAATCTTTGTTAATGATGAGCAGAGACAACTCAGGACGCGGTCAGCAGGGCGCCGGGGTTGAGGATCCCGGCCGGGTCGAGCTCGCGTTTGGCGGCCCGCAGAACGCGGTCGAAGGGCTCCGGCCGCTGGGCTTCAGCCCAAGGTCGGTGTACTCGACCAACGGCGTGGTGATGGGTGATGGTGCCCCCGGCGCCGGCGATCGACTCGGAGACCGCGCTCTTCACCTCGTCCCACTGCTGGACCTGGTCGCCCCAGCGTCCCGGGGCGATAACGCTGAAGTAAGGAGCGGCGCCGTCCGGGTAGACGTGGGTCAGCCGGCACGTCACCAGCGCTGTTCCACAGGCGAGGCGGGTGGTGTCGGCAGCTGCGGCCATCACTGCGGCGTGGAGCGCCTCAAACCGATCCCATGTGCAGGCCGTCTCAAACGTCTCAACGACCATCCCCATGCGCACCAGGGCGTCGCGCAGGTAGGGAGCTCGCAAGAAACTCGACCGCCATTGATCGGCCACGTCGAGGTCCTGCGAAGGCGCCTTGGGGGCAGCCTGGCCGCCGTGGTCGCGGCAGATCTGGAGGGCGCGGGTGAGGTCCGTCTCGACGGGGTGGTCGGCCGATTCAAAACCCAGCAACAGCACCCCGGCCGCCCCGGTGGTGCCCGCGGACAGCGCCGCCTCGGCGCCGTCGAGGACGCGGCAGTTGGCGGGGTAGAGGCGCGCCTGGGCGACGCCCCGGGCGGCGGCAACGGCACTGGTGAAGCTCTCGAAGCGAACGCTGGCCGACGCCCGCCAGGTCGGACGGCGAACCACGCGCAGCCACGCCCTGGTGATCACCCCGAGGGCGCCCTCCGACCCCAGGAGGAGGCGGTCGGGGGAGGGCCCGGCGCCGGACCCGGGCAGGCGGCGGCTCTCGAAGATACCGGTCGGCGTGACCGCCCTGATGGACTCGGTGAGGTCATCGATATGGGTGTAGAGCGTCGCGAAGTGTCCACCCGCGCGCGTGGCCAGCCATCCTCCCACGGTTGAGAACTCAAACGACTGTGGATAGTGCCGAAGGCTCAGGCCGTGTGGTCGCAGCTGGGCCTCCAGGTCCGGCCCCAGGGCGCCGCCCTCGACAAGGACGGCGAGGCTCTGGTGGTCCACCTCGATCACGGAGGCCAGGCGTGAAAGGTCGATCGAGACTGCGCCCGCGTACCGGGGTCCGACGTCGGCTTCGATCCCCCCGACAACCGAGGAGCCCCCGCCGTATGGGATCGCGGCCAGGTGGTCGGCGGCGCACCATTCCAGCAATGCCGCCACGTCTGCCTCGTCCCGGGGACGGGCGACGACATCCGGCGGGTGGTCCAGCTGACCCAGCAGGTTTCGGGCGACGTCTCGGAAGGCCTTGCCGTGGGTGTGGGATGCCCGGTCGCGCGCGTCGCTGCTGCAGATCGCCGCCAGGGTGGCGGGGGGAGTTACCCGGGCCGGCCGGAGGTCGACCGCCGTCAGCGGGGGCGGATCGTGAAGGCTGGGGCTGCTCCCGGTGAGCGCCGCGATCGTCGCCGCCAGGGTCTCCAGTTCGTCGCCGCCCACTGCCGCGTCCTCCCAGCCCCAGCCCCACCACGACCGCACTCGGCCCGCGGTGCCCTCGTTGCTCAGGAGGAGGGCTTCTTCCCGGATCCCCCGCCGCCCATGCCGCGCAGGGCTCGTGGGATCGGGAGGCGGTCCAGGGGTTCCACCACCCGCTTTTGTAGGTCGAGCGCGAGCCTCTCGATCGCGCGCAGGCTGCGGTTCATCTGGTCCGCGGTCTCACTAAGCCTCTCCAGGCGCTCGAGGACGCTGATGACGCGGTCGATTCCCACCTCCTGGTCAAGGCGGGCCAACAGCTCGGCCGCGCGCTCCGCGGAGGCTGCCAGCTGGTCCACACGGTCGGCGTCGACGCGGTCGAGAATGGCCGCGGCACGCTCTGCCGACTGCGCCAGGCGCTCGAGGGCGCGGGCGGCGGTGTCGATGCCGGTCATCTGTCCCACCATCTGCAGTGGCCCGCGGAGCAGGTCGCTGAGAATCGCGGGTGGCGCCGGGACCGCGCGCGGGGAGGCTCGAGCCGGTGCCGGCGGCGGCGGCGTCCGGGCACTGCCCTCGGCCGGCGCCGGCCGCGAGCGCATGCGGGGTGGAAGGTCGGGGACCGCGGGCGTGAATCCTTCGGGATCCTGACGGCGCGCCGACCCCCTCATAGGTCGATCAGCGGGTTTCACGGTCCGCCGCGGACGTATAGGACCTGCCCCGAGACGTAGCTGGCGTCGTCGCTGCACAGGAAGGCGATCACCGCCGCGAGGTCCTCGGGTTGGCCGACCCGCTGCAGCGGGATCATCGCCGCGGCCCCCTGGAGGAACTGGTCGTAGTCCACACCCATGCGCTCTGAAGTCTGCCTGGTCATTCGCGTGTCGACGAAGCCGGGCGCCACCGCGTT
>JBHEMP010000118.1:0-4023 GCA_046262515.1 Candidatus Dormibacteria bacterium
GTACCAGTACACAACGCCGGGCGGTGTCGTGGACACCGGCGTCGGCCGGTGCTCGCTGGACGTCAAGCAGGGCCCCGACGGCACCCTCTACTCCTCGACCTCCAGCGGGATCTTCCGGCACTAACCGGTAGTGCTCTCAGGCGGGGACCGTTTCCGGCAGCGGGCCGCCGACTACCACAGTGTCTGACGAAGCCCCGGGGATGCACGCGCCCGCGATGGCCAGGGCCATGTCCGCAACCGTCGGCAGAACTCCTGCCTCGAGGCGGCGCTGCTCGGTCAGGCCGCTGGTGCGTCGCTCCAGCAGACGCGCGGTGATCGTTCCCTCGATGAGGTCTCCGGTGACCACCGTGAGCCGTGCACCGCGCTCGATGAGTTCTGGTTCCAGTGCCCGCAGCGCGAGTTCGCCGGCGTGCTTCGAGGCGGCCACCGGCTCGTACTCGGGGAACTGCTCGACCCGCCCATAGAGGTGCGCCCAGTGGCTGGTCACATGGACCACCACGGCGCCCGGACGCAATTTCTGCATGACGCAGCGGACCATGTCCACCTGGGCGTCGCGGTTGACGCGCATGGGGTACGCGGGGTCGGCCGCGACGAGGTCGCGCTCCAAACCCCCTGACGCGTTCAGCACAAGGACGTCCAGCGCACCCGCCCGCGCCGCCAGGTCGGCCCGGTCAGCCGCGGCGGTGATGTCCGAGCGCACCGCGACCGCGCGGCCGCCCAGGGCCTGGACCTCCGCCGCCACGGCGTCTGCGCGCGACGCCTTGTTGCGGTACGTCAGGAAGATGTCAAACCCCTGGCGAGCCAGCGCCACACAGGTGGCGGCGCCAACGCCACGCGACCCTCCGGTCACCAGCGCCACCCGGCGAGCGGTCACGCCTGCGCCGCGGCCCCCGACTTCTGCTGGACATAGGCCCACGCCTCGCCCACCGTGCCAAGCTTCTCGGCCTCGTCGTCAGTGATGGAAAAGCCGTAGCTCTCCTCCAGCAGCATCACCAGTTCCACGACGTCCAGGGAGTCGGCGCTGAGGTCTTCAATGAAGGCCTTTTCCGCGGTGACGCTGTCGCGCTCGACGTCCAGTTGTTCGGCTATGAGGGTGCGGAATTGTTCGAAATCGGTGGCAGGGGCCATGTGAATCTCCTTCGGTGGTGCGGTCAGATGGGACGCCGGAAGCGCCAGTAGCGGGCTCCCAGCAGGCGGTCGATTGAATAGTGGCTGAGCTCGTCAAGCGCGCGCTGCAGCGCCGCACCCAGGCGGGCCGCGGCGCCCGCGGGGTCTGCGTGGGCGGGGACCGGCTCCGGTACAACCTCGTCCACCACGCCCAACTCCATGCAGTCGGCGCTGCTGAGGCGCATCTGCGCGGCGGCATCCGCCTTGCGCGTGGCGTCACGCCAGGTGATGGCCGCGCAGGCCTCGGGAGAGGCGGCGCTGTAGATGCTGTTCTCCATCATCAGGACGCGGTCGCCAAGGGCCATGGCCAGGGCCCCGCCGCTGCCGCCCTCGCCGATGACGACGCTGACGATCGGCACCTGCAGTTCCGCCTGCACCACCAGGCTCTGGGAGATCGCCCATGCCTGGCCCGACTTTTCCGCATCCACCCCGGGGTAGGCGCCCGGAGTGTCGACCAGGGCCACCACGGGCATCGCGAAGCGTTCCGCCTGGCGCATCAGCCGCATCGCCTTGCGGTATCCCTCGGGGTGGGCCATGCCGTAGTTACGGTAGAGCCGCTCTTCAAGCGTGCGGCCCTTCTGGTGGGCGACGACCATCAGCGGGCGGCCGTTCATCCGGGCCGGCCCCCCGACGATGGCATGGTCCTCGCCCCCATCGCGGTCGCCATGCAGCTCGAAGAAGTCCTCGCACATCATCCCGATGTAGTCGAGCGCGTACGGACGCTGCTCGTGACGGGCCAGTTCCACCGCCTTCCACGTCGCGCTGGCGGCGGCCGACACCTCCATTACGCGCGCGCCTCGCTGCTGATCCCCTGGCTCCTGGCGACCTTGTAGAAGGCGAGCAGCCGCGAAAGCGACTGGCGCAGGTCGCGGCGGTCGACCACGCGGTCGACAAACCCGTGCTCGAGCATGAACTCCGAGGTCTGGAAGCCATGGGGGACCTGCTCGTGCGTGGCCTGGGTGATGACGCGCTCACCGGCGAAGCCGATGGTCGCCCCCGGCTCGGCCAGGATGATGTCGGCGCTGGCCGCGAAGGAGGCCATGACTCCACCCATCGTGGGATGGGTCAGGATGCTGATGTAGGGAACCGGGACCTCCGCCAGGCGTGACCGGGCGATGCTCGTCTTGGCCATCTGCATCAGGGAAAGAATCCCCTCCTGCATACGCGCGCCGCCCGAGGCCGTTATGGCGATGAAGGGCACCGCCCGGGCGGCGGAGCGCTCCATCGCACGCGCCACGCGCTCGCCGACGACCTGGCCCATGCTGCCGCCGATGTAACCGAAATCCATCACCGCCAGCCCAACCGCGCGGCCCTCGATCTCGCCCGACCCAGTGACCACGGCATCGCGCAAACCGGTGGCAGCCTCGGCCGCACGTATGCGGTCCACGTAAGGCACCAGGTCCACGAACTCCAGTGGGTCAGAGGGGCGCAGCTCGCGGTCCCACTCATCGATGCGCCCACCGTCCAGGAGCTGGTCCACCCGCTCCCGCCAACCGAGGCGGTAGTGGTGCCCGCATCCCGGGCAGCAGGCGAGGCTGGCAGCGATCGCGGGCGGGGTGTGGCATTCACCGCACCGCGGACACGGCTTGACCGCGGTTATCGTCATACGCCCCAGGTGAGGACGGTGGCGCCCCACGTCATGCCGGCTCCAAACCCGACCAGGAGGACCCGGTCGCCGGTGTGCAGGCGGCCCCCGGACACGGCCTCCTCGAGGGCCAGGGGGATGGACGCCGCGGACGTGTTGCCGTAGTGGTCCAGGTTGACCATGAATCGGTCCACCGGCACCCCGAGCCGTTTGGCCACGACGTCGACTATGCGCACGTTGGCCTGGTGGGGCACGACCAGGTCGATGTCCCGAAGGGCGACCCCAGCGAGTTCACAGGCCCGTCGTGCCGACTCCTCCATCATCCGGGTGGCGCTGCGAAAGGTTTCGGCGCCGTCCATGCGCAGCGCACACTCGGTGCTGCTCGCCGACGGTCCGTAGTGGATCAGCTGTGCCTGCGTTCCATCCGCGGCGAGGGCAAAGCTTTCAAAACCGGCGGATGAGGACGAGGGCCCGAGCACGGCGGCCCCGGCGCCGTCGCCGAAAAGGATGGAGGTCCCGCGGTCAGCGTGGTCGAGGACGCGGCTCATGACCTCGGCCCCTATGACAAGCGCGCGCCGCACCGCGCCGCTAGAGATATAGCGCTCGGCTATGGAGGCCGCGTACAGCCAGCTGGTGCACGCCGCCAAGACGTCAAAGGCAACGGCGCCATCGGCGCCGAGCATCCGCTGCAGGTGGCACGCGGTGGCCGGGAACGGCTGGTCCGGGGTGGTGGTGCCGAAGATGATCAGCTCGACTTCGGAGGGCAGCACCTCCGCGGCCTTGAGCGCGCGCTTCGCCGCCGGCAGGGCGAGCTCGGCGGTGGTCACCCCCGGCGCCGCCCGGCGCCGCTCGGCGATGCCGGTACGCTGGCGGATCCAACTGTCGCTGGTGTCCACCACTCGGGCCAGGTCGTCGTTGGTGATCCTCTGCTCCGGCACGTTGGCGCCAAGGCCCAGGACCGCGGTTCGCGTGGCGCCGGCGGCGTATGCGACCTGCGGCATCAGTACACCACTCAGCCGCCGTTCCTGGCGAAGACCAGCGATGCGTTGTGCCCGCCGAAACCAAACGAATTGTTCAGGGCGATGTCGACGGTGGCGCTGAGTGCGCCTCCACGAACGTGGTTCAGGTCGCACTCGGGATCCGGGTTGGCAAGGTTTATGGTCGGCGGGACCAGCCCCGTCTCTATGGCCTTGACGCACACCAGCGACTCCAGGGCGCCGGCGGCGCCAAGGAGGTGGCCGGTCATGGACTTGGTGCTGCTCACCGGCACG
>JBHEMP010000119.1:0-12330 GCA_046262515.1 Candidatus Dormibacteria bacterium
CCCGGGTAGTGGCCGGTGGAGGCCCCGGCTGGACCCAGGCCCGGTTGCCCCATGCCGCCCGCGCAGCCGGGATCGACGTGTACTTCAGCCCCATACCGGTACTCCCGATGCTGCTTCGGATGCCGTGCCCCTGCGTCGTCACGGTCCACGACCTGCTGGAATTCAGGGATCGTTGGTGGTACTTCAGCCGCCTCATCGGGCGAACACTGGAGCGTTCGGCCGGGGTGATCTGCGTTTCCGAGGCCACGGCCGCGGAGGTGCGCGACGCCTTTCCGTCAGCCGGCGAACAGCTCAGGGTCGTCCGTGAGGCCGCCGATGCCAGCGTGTTTCATCAGTCGCCTGACCCCGCCGGCGCCCGCGACGAACTCTTCTCGCGGCTGGGGATCGACTCCCCCCCCATCCTGGCAGTGGGAACAATTCAACCGCGCAAGAACTACGCACGGCTGATTGAGGCCTACGCGCGTGCCACCGCCGACCGACCCGGGTCTCCACCCCTGGTGATAGTGGGTCGGCGCGGATGGGAGTATGAGGATGTCCTCCAGAGCCCGGGGCGGTTCGGCGTGGAGGGGCGGGTGGTGTTCGCGGGCCAGCTGGAGGACGTTGAGGTCGGCATCCTGATGAGGTCCTCGCTCATGCTTGCCGCGGTCTCGACTGCTGAGGGATTCGGCCTCCCCCTGGTCGAGGCGATGTACTCGGGCCTGCCCGCGCTGGCATCCGACATTCCGCCATTCCGTGAGGTCGCGGGCAACGCGGCCAGGTTCGTCAATCCTCTCAGCACCGCGGATATCGAGGCGGGGCTCCGTGTCCTGCTGGACAACGTGGCGGCTCGGCGAGAACTCGCGCTGGCCGGTGAGGGTCGCCGCCAGCTGTTCAGCTGGGACCGTGCCTCCGCCGACGTGTGTTCGATCCTGTGGGATGGCCTAACCCGCATCTAACATGAGATCGGTACGCTCGCCAGGGGGCGGGCCGGCCATCCATCACCGCTCAAGGGAGATCATGCCAACCAAGCCAGCTAAGCAAGGCCCCCCGCCGGACGACGCCGCGCCGGCGCGCGACCCGGCCCCGGCCCCGATCCCGGCAGGACCCACCATGTCTGCGCCGTCTGCCGACCTTCCGCCCCCGGCCTCGACCTGGCAGGCACCCGCGTACAGCCCACCGCCGGCACGGGGCGGCACCTCGCCGCTGGGAGCCATGGTCGTCATGCTGGTGATCGCCCTCTTCGCCGGTGCTGCCGGAGGGTACGTGGCTGGGTCCCGAGCGCCGCGACTGGTCAGCGGGCTCTCAGCGCCGTCGACCTCCGGCGCGAGCCCGGCGGACAAGGTTGTCACCGACGAGAGCGTGGCCATGATCGCGGCCGCCAGGCGTGTGGACCCCGCGGTGGTCACCATCACTACCACGGCGGCCACCTCGGATGCGCCGCTCGCCACGAGTTCGCCGGGCCCGCAGAGCGAGGCGCTGGGAACCGGGATCATCTTTGACAGCGACGGGCATATCCTGACCAACAACCACGTGGTCTCCGGGGGTACGGTTTTCACCGTCCTCTTCGCGGCCGCCAAACACCCCATCACCGCCAAGCTCGTGGGCAAGGACGCCCTGAATGACCTTGCCGTCCTCAAGGTTGATGGCACCCTGCCTGGTATTGCCCAGTTCGGCAATTCCAGGGACCTGCAGCCCGGCCAGCGGGTGATGGCCATCGGGAGCGCGCTGGGCGACTTCAAGAACACCGTCACCTCGGGTGTGGTCTCGGCGCTCCACCGCACTCTGAGCGGTCAAAAATCGGAGATGGACGACATGATCCAGACGGACGCCGCTATCAACCATGGCAACAGCGGCGGGCCGCTCATCAACCTCGGAGGGGAGGTGGTGGGCGTCAACACGGCGATCGCCGGGCGGGACCCCAACAGCGGGGACGTGGCGCAGGGCATCGGCTTCGCCATCCCCATCGACCGGGCGCGGGACGTGGTGGCGGAGCTGCTCACCCGAGGGTCGGTCTCGCACCCGTACCTCGGCATCACGTACAGGGGTGTGGATCCCCAACTACAGGCCCAGAAATCCCTGGCATCGGACCACGGCGCCCTGGTGACCGAGGTCAAGAGCGGGTCCCCCTCGGACCGGGGCGGCGTGCACATCGACGACATCGTCACCGCCATCGACGCCGTGGAAATCGACGAGGAGAACACGCTCTTCGCGGTGCTGTCCAAACACCGGGCCGGCGACCGCGTCAAGCTATCGATCCTGCGCAAGGGCAGGAAGGTGACGGCGGAAGTCACCCTTGGGCAGCGCCCGGCCGACCTTCCCTAGGCGGGGTGGGAATACCGTGAGGCTCCTGGTTGTCGAGGACGAGCGCAGGTTGGCCCTCATCGTCAAGGAGGTGCTGGAGGACGAGAACCACGCCGTCGACGTCGCCTTCGATGGCGAGGACGCGCTGCAGTTTGCCGCCACCGGCGAGTACGACGTCATCCTGCTCGACCTGATGCTCCCTGGCGTCCAGGGGATGGAGGTCGCCCGAAGGATCCGTGCCGCAGGGGATCGCACTCCGATCCTCATGCTCACCGCGCGGACCGCCGTGGAGGACCGGGTTTCGGGGCTCGACACCGGCGCCGACGACTATCTCACCAAGCCCTTCGCGTTCACCGAGTTGCTGGCACGGATTCGAGCCCTGGGCAGGCGTGACGTCCCGGGCGGGGTGGGCAACCGCCTCTCAGTCGGTGACATCAGTCTCGACCTCAAGACCCGCGAGGTCTGGCGCGGCGAGGACCTGGTCGAGTTGACCCCCAAGGAGTTCGCCATGCTGGAGTACTTGATGCGCCACCCAAACCAGGTGCTGAGCGGCCAGCAGATCGCCGACCATGTCTGGAGCTATGAGTTCGATGGGCTCACCAACCGCGTGGCGGTGTACATCTCCTACCTGCGCCGCAAGCTAGGGCACGGCGCCCCGCGCTCCCCGATCCAGACAGTCCACGGCGTTGGGTACCGACTGGTAGCGGTCTAGGCCGTGCTCCAGCGCGGACTGTTCCAGCGCGCCAGGCTCCGACTGGCGGCCTGGTACGTCGGCTTCCTCGCGCTGATCCTCGTTGTCCTCGACATCGGGGTGTTCCTGGTCATGGGCACCGCGCTCGAGTCCCGCCTTGACGAGGACCTGCAACACAAAGCCACCCAAGCGTCGGCCGCGGTGGTGCTCGTGGGCGGCGCCAGCGTCTTCGAGCGGGGGGCGATCCCCGCGGACCCGAGCTGGAGCGACGTCTCGCTCTATGCCGCCACCGCCAGCGGTTCGGTCCTGGCCACCGCCGCCCCCTTCGCCCAGCCGGTGCTCCCGGACCGCCGCGCGCTTGGTGACGGTCTCTCCGGACGGAGTGGCTTCAGCACCATCCTGCGGTCTGGGAAGCCATTCATCGTCTACACCCAGCCGGTGTATGCACCGCCGGCGGGCGCAGCGAGAATCAGCGCCGTGGTCCAGGTTGCCCGCTCCGCGAGGAGCCTGGCCGAGGCCAGCACCAGCCTGGTCTCACTGCTGCTGGGGGGCACCCTGGTTTCCCTGGTGCTGGCCTTCCCCGTCGGTCTGTGGCTGGCGGACAAGGCCCTGGAGCCGATCCGGCTCGGCCTCGCCCGCCAGAAGGATTTCGTCTCCGATGCGTCCCACGAGTTGCGCACCCCCGTGACCGTCATCCGGGCGGCGGCAGAGAACATCATCCGGCAGCAGCGAAAGGGATCGCCGCGGGTGGAGGAAATGGCGCAGGACATCCTCAGTGAAGCCTCCCAGCTGGCCCGCATGGTCGACGACCTGGGGACCCTCGCCCGGGCGGATCTCCGCGCCGGACTTGTGCGCGAGCCCCTCGACGTGCGCGTGCTGCTCGCCGAGGTGGTGGCGTCGGCCCGGCTGCTGGCCCAGGCTCGTGGCGTGAAGGTCGTGTACAGCGGCACGGTCGACGGGACCATCCGTGGCGACGGTGTGCGGCTTCGCCAACTCTTTACGATCCTGGTCGACAACGCGGCCCGTTTCAGCCCCCCGGACCAGCCCGTGGCGATCCAGGCGACGGCAGAGGCCCGCCGCCTGCGCGTCACGGTCAGCGATCGCGGCCCCGGCATCCCGGGGGCTGAGTTGCCCCGTATCTTCGCGCGCTTCTACCGCGGCACCGACCAGCGCCAGCACGAGGGAAGCGGCCTCGGGCTTTCGATTGCCCACTGGGTGGTCCAGGAACACCACGGAACGATCTCAGTGCGAAGCCAGCCGGGTACCGGGAGCGAATTCACCGTCGAGCTGCCGCTGGAGTAGCATCAACGGCCCACGGGGTAAAATCCAGCCGCCCGCCGAGGTGGTGAAATTGGTAGACACGCCAGCTTGAGGGGCTGGTGGCCGCAAGGCCGTATGGGTTCAAGTCCCTTCCTCGGCACCATTACCCAGGGCCAACCGGACCGCGCCAGCCAGACGCCGCCGGCCGGCCCCGGCCAGGAGGTATCAGGTGGAGCGCACCCAGCCGGTCCCGGGGGCTACGGCGGCCGTCGAATTTCGGCGGGTCCAGTCCGCGCAGCGTATGGAGCGCCGCGCCGCCGACGAGAGATGGCCCTTCAACACCGGCCGCCTCGCCGCACTGGCCCTGCGGCGCCTTGGCGTCGAGCACCTCTTCACCCTCAGCGGCGGCCACCTCTTCCCCCTGTACGACGGCTGTGTCGAGCAGGGTATCCACCTCATCGACCACCGCCACGAGGAGGCCGCGGCCCACGCCGCCGAGGCCTTCGCCAAGTTCACCCGCACCCCGGGTGTCTGCGCCGTAACCGCGGGCCCGGGCGTCACCAACGCCGTTTCGTCCATCGCCGCCGCACAGTTCAACCGCAGCCCCCTGGTGGTGATCGCGGGACGGGCGCCGGAGTACCGCTGGGGAGCCGGGAGCCTGCAGGAGTACGACCACATCCCCGTCGTCACCCCAATCACGAAGTCGGCGCAGACCCTGAAGCAACCGGACCGCGCGCACCTGGCCCTCATCGAGGCCTGGCAGGAGGCCGGGCGAGGAGCGCCCGGGCCTACATTCCTGGACATACCGCTGGACATCTTCGTTGGTGGCGTCGAGGAGGCAGGGCTGGAATGGCCCGAACCCGTGGTGGAGGTCGCGGCGCTGGACGAGGACGCCGTGGCGCGGGCGGTCGAGGTGATCGACTCCGCCGAGCGACCGGTGATCATGGCCGGTACCGGCGCCTACTGGCACCACGGCGAGGAAGCCGTGCGCGAGCTGGCCCACAGGGCCAATATCCCCGTATTCATGAACGGCCTCGGCCGCGGGCTGGTCCCGGCGGACGACTCAAACGCGTTCTCCCGCAGCCGCAGCGCCGGGCTTGGCGGGGCGGACGTCCTCGTACTGGTGGGGACCCCGCTCGACTTCCGACTCAACTTTGGACAATCGCCCCCACTTGCGGAGGGCGCTCGACTGGTCCGCATCGACGCCGTGCCGGGGGACCTCAACCGGAACCGGCAGGATGACGCGGGCCTCGCCGGCGACATTGGCGCCGCGCTGGCGGCCCTCGCCAACAGGGTGGACGGGAGCGCGCACCGCCAATCGCGGCTGGCTTTCATGGCCGATCTTCGAGACCGCGAGCAGGCTGCCGTCGAGAAGGACCGGCCCCTGCTCGAGGCGGGAGGCGCCGCGGTGCACCCGCTGCGGATCTACGGGGAGCTGGCACGCCGCCTCGACCGCGACGCCGTGGTTATCGGCGACGGCGGGGACTTCATCAGCTACGCGGGGAAGTACGTCGCCACCTACCAACCGGGCCACTTCATCGACCCGGGGCCCTTCGGAGGGCTTGGAATGGGTACCCCGTCCGCGGTCGCGGCCCGGCTGGCGCACCCCGACAAACAGGTAGTGCTCCTGCTCGGCGATGGGGCGGCGGGGTTCTCCCTCATGGAGTTCGACACCCTGGTCAGGCACCGCCTGCCGGTCGTTGCCATTGTCGGCAACAACGCGGCATGGGGTCTCGAGAAGCACCCAATGGAGATGATGTACGGGTGGTCGGTCGCGGCCGAGCTCAACCCGGCGGCGCGCTATGACCAGGTCGTGACGGCACTTGGCGGCCACGGCGAATACGTCACCGACCCAGCCGAGGTGGGACCCGCCATCGACCGGGCCTTCGCCGCGGGGCTGCCCGCCCTGGTGAACGTGGCCTGCGACCCATCCGTGGCGTACCCGCGCAGCACCAACCTGGCATGAGCGACGCGGTGCACGGCCGTCCGGCGCTGGTCACAGAGGCCGAGGGCCTGCGGACGGGTCCCGGAGCGCTCCAGGTGGGGGAGTCCTTCGAGTACTCGCGCACCGTGACCGAGGCGATGAGCGCGCGGCACCTGGGGAGCGGGACCGTTGGCGTGCTCGCGACCCCGGCGATGATTTCGATGATGGAGGGTGCCTCGATGCAGTGTTCGCAGCCCTACCTAGACGAAGGCCAGACCACTGTTGGGTACATAGTCAACATCCGCCACCTCGCCCCGACGCCGATCGGCGCCGAGGTCCGCACCCGCTCCGAGGTCCGGGCGGTCGACGGCCGCAAGATCACCTACGCCGTCGCGACATACCAGGGGGATCAAAAGGTGGGTGACGGGGAACATGTCCGCGTGGTCATAGAGAGCAGCGCCTTTGTCGACGGCGCAGGCGGCACTTCCTGACCGATCCCAGGGATCGCCTCCCGGCGCCGGCGCGGGCCGCGGTCAACGCCGTCAGCCTGGCAGTGCGCGCGCGCTGGACCCTCGTCGGGCGTGGGCGCTACGACCTCGCCGACGACCTCCTGTGCAACCATCGCCTGCGGCTGGGCGGACCGGGGCGCATCCGCATCGGCGGAGGCTGCAATGCCTGGGCCAACGCCGAGGCCAACGTCCTGCTGACCTTCAGCCCTGGCGCGCTCATCGAGATCGGGAACAATGTCCGCCTCAACGGCGCCGGGCTACAGGCGGCGTCGGCGATCACCGTGGGCGACGATTGCATCCTCGGCTCTTGCACAATCGTGGACACCGACCATCATGCCGTCGGGGTGGATCGGCGGCGCCCGGGCGCCTCCGCGGCGACGGCCCCCATACGTATTGGGCGAAACGTCTGGATCGCCGGGATGGCCGCCGTCCTGAAGGGCGTCACCATCGGTGATGACTCCGTGGTGGCCTTCGGCGCCGTCGTGGCCGGGGATGTCCCGGCCGGTGTGGTGGTTGCCGGCAACCCCGCGCGGGTGGTCAGGAACCTCTATCAGGAGCCGGGTCCCGAGGGGGACCATGACCGACGGTAGGCGGGCGTTTGCCGACCTCGAACCCCACGAGGTGCGCGCCTGGGTGCGTGACCAGGGGTTGCCGGGGTACCGCGCGGAGCAGCTGCTCAACCGTTTCTATCGTTCCTCCGCGGGATCCTTCGCGGAGATGTCCGACCTACCCCACGCGATTCGCAACAAGCTCGATCGGGAGTTCCAGTTCACTTCCGTCGAGCGGGCCCACACCGCGGTCGCGGATTCCGGCGAGACCCTGAAGGAGCTCTTCAGCCTTCGCGACGGCGAATTGGTGGAGTGCGTCAGCATGCATTACGCGCGGACCGCGCGTAGTTCCGAGCGCACCACGCTCTGCCTCAGCACGCAGGTCGGCTGTGCGGTCCGCTGCCCGTTCTGCGCCACCGGGCTGGCCGGGCTCCGTCGCAACATGGAGCCGGCAGAGGTCGTCGACCAGGTCCTTGCCGTCAACCGGTCTCTGCTCGCGCAAGGGTCCCGCGTCAGCCACCTGGTCTACATGGGCATGGGCGAGCCGCTGCAGAACGTCGAGACCACCATCGCCTCGGTGAAACGGTTCATAGACCCCGACGCGCTCGGGTTGGGGCACCGCCGAGTCACCGTCTCCACCTCGGGGGTTGTTCCCGGCATCGATGAACTTGCGCGGCGCGGCGGGGGCGTAAACCTGGCGGTCTCCATCCATGCCCCGAATGACGGCCTCAGGGACCGACTGGTGCCGCTGAATCGGAAATGGCCCATCCGCGAAGTGCTCAGGGCCGCCGACCGCTACGCCGCCGCCACTGGGCGCCGGGTGTCGTATGAGTACGTGATGCTGGGGGGCATCAACGATGCCCCGGGGCTGGCCGACGAACTTGGCGTGGTCCTCCACGGTCACCTCGCCCATGTGAACCTCATCCCCTACAACGCCATCCCGGGCGACCCGTTCCGCGGCGCCGAGCCCGCCGTGATCGCCGAGTTCCGGCGACGTGTGCGCGGCCACGGCATCGAGTGCACCGTGCGGGATACCCGCGGACGCGACATTGCGGCTGCCTGCGGCCAACTGCGGGCCGAGGCCGAGCTGGCGCCGGCATCGACCTGACCCGGCCGTCAGGTGGTGGGATAATCGCACATGGCGCCACCCTCTGAACTGATGTCCCGGGCGATCGCGCTGGCCGCGCGGGCCCGCCACTCGACCAGTCCCAACCCCATGGTCGGGGTGGTCCTGGCACGGGGCGAGGAGGTGGTGGGCGAGGGCTTCCACCGCCGCGCGGGGGGACCGCACGCGGAAGTGGTGGCGCTTCGTGCGGCCGGGGACCGGGCCCGGGGCGCGACCGCGTACGTGACGCTGGAGCCGTGCGCCCACCATGGTCGCACCGGCCCCTGCGCGGATGCCCTGGTGGCCGCCGGCGTGTCTCGCGTCGTGGTGGCGCACGAGGATCCCTACCCGGCGGTGCGCGGGCGGGGAATCCGTCGTCTCCGTGAGGCCGGGCTGCAGGTTGAGCTGGGCGACGGAGTAGCGCAGGCGCGGTCGCTCAACGTGGCCTGGCTCCGGGCCGCCGAGGCGGCGCGCCCCTTCGTCGCCTTGAAATACGCCGCTACCCTCGACGGCAAGACGGCATCGACCTCCGGGGACTCGCGCTGGATCACCGGTGAGGGTGCCCGCGAAATGACCCACCGCCTTCGGGCGGCGTACGACGCGGTTGCCGTGGGCGCGGGTACCGCGATCACCGACGACCCTCAATTGAACGCGCGCCCGCCGGCGCGGAGACGGCGGCAACCTCTCCGGGTGGTGGTCGACGGCCGTTTGCGCAGCGCGCCGGGTGCCCGCATCCACGACCGCGCGGTGGCTGGTGGAAGCGTGGTGCTGGCGTCCACCAGGGCCTCCGCACGACGCCTGGCCCTCTTCGCGCGGCACGGGGTGGACGTGGAGGTACTCGAGTCGGCGCAGCCGGGGGGCGCGGACCTGCTGCGTGCCCTCTCCGCGCGGGGGGTTTCCAGCCTGCTGGTCGAGGGCGGTGGAGACCTGGCCTGGACCTTTGTCACCGCCGGCCTCGTGGACCGGGTCTACGCTTTTTTCGGGCCGATGTTGCTGGGCGGGAAAGGCTCTGCATCCCCGGTCTCCGGCAGCGGTTTTGGGCGCCTGGCCGAGGCCTTGCACCTGGAGGTCGTCAATGTCCGCCGGCTCGGCCCCGACGTCCTGGTTGAGGCGGTCGCGGCCTGATGTTCAGCGGTATTGTGGCGGAGGTGGGCACCGTGGAGGTGGTCGAGCCGGGCAGGTTGCGCGTTCGCGCTTCCCACTCTCTCTCCCGGACCCGGGTCGGCGGCAGCGTGGCGGTGAACGGCGTCTGCCTGACCGCGACAAGCCTGGCGGGCGACGGCTTTGAGGCTGATGTCATGCCGGAAACCTTCCGCCGCACTTCGCTGGCCGCGCTGACCGTGGGATCGAGGGTGAACATCGAGCCAGCACTGGGCTTCGGCGAGGAGGTCGGCGGCCACCTGGTGCAGGGGCACGTCGACGGTACCGGCGAGGTGGTGTCGGTGCGCGAGGAGGAGAACGCAAGGTGGGTCCGAATTCGCGTCCCGGCGGACCTCGCACGCTACTGCGTCGCTCGCGGCAGCCTGGCGGTGGATGGAACGAGTCTTACGATTGCGTCGTTGGAAGACGGTGAGGTCAGCGTCAGCCTGATCCCGCACACCCTGGAATCGACCATCGCGGCCGGCTACCAGCCGGGCACTGTGGTCAACCTCGAGGTCGACATTCTCGCCAGGTACGTGGCCAGCTTCATGGAGGGCCGGTGAACCGATGCCAGTGATCAGTATCGAGCAGGCGTTGCAGCAGTACCGGGCGGGCAAGTTCCTGATCGTGGTTGACGACGAGGACCGCGAGAACGAGGGCGACCTGGTGATCGCCGCCGAGTTCATCACCCCCGAGGCGATCATGTTCATGGCGACCTATGCGCGAGGCCTGGTGTGTACCGCCATGGAAGGCTCGCGCCTTGACGAACTCCAGATCGAACCAATGGTCGGACGTAACACGGCGCCGCTGGGAACCGCGTTCACGGTGTCCGTGGAGGCGCGCCACCGTACCACGACCGGCATCAGCGCCGCGGATAGAGCCAACACCGTGAAGGCGCTCATTGACCCCGGCAGCCGCCCCGTTGACTTTGTCAAGCCCGGCCATACCTTTCCCCTGCGTGCCCGGGATGGCGGGGTGCTGGTGCGCGCCGGTCAGACCGAGGCGGCGATCGACATGGGCCGCCTGGCCGGGCTCTATCCCGCCGGCGTGATCTGCGAGATCATGAAGGACGACGGCACCATGGCCCGCATGCCCGACCTGCTGGAGTTCAGCGAGCGCCACGCGATCGACATCGTGACCATCAAGGACCTGATCGCGCATCGCAGCCGGCGCGAACAGCTGGTGGAGCTGAAGGCGTCCGCGAGCCTGCCCACCGAGTTCGGCCTATTCACGATCCGGGTTTATGAGGACATTCTCGAGCGCAAGGCCCACGTCGCGCTGGTGATGGGGGAGGTGGACCCGGAAGTGCCGACGCTCCTGCGACCGCACTCGGAGTGCCTGACCGGGGATGCCTTCCACTCCCTGCGCTGCGACTGTGAGCAGCAGTTGCACCGTTCGATGGAGATGATCGCCGAGGCCGGCAATGGGGTCATCGTCTACCTGCGCCAGGAGGGCCGCGGTATCGGCCTGGTCAATAAGATCCGAGCCTACGAGCTCCAGGACCAGGGCCTCGACACCGTGGAGGCAAACGAATCGCTCGGTCTGCCCATTGACAAGCGCGACTATGGCATCGGCGCCCAGATCATGGCCGACCTTGGCCTGCGCAAGATCCGGCTCATCTCCAACAGCCCGCGCAAGTACTACGGCATCGAGTCGTTCGGCCTTGAGATCGTCGAGCGCGTCCCGCTGGTGATTCCCTCGAATGAGCACAATGTTCGTTACCTGCGCACCAAGTCCGAGAAGCTCGGCCACATAATGCACGACTGATGGAAGTTGTAACCGGCAAGCTGGATGCCTCGGGTAAGGCCTTTGCGATCGTGGTCGCGAGGTTCAACGACTACGTCACCGGGCGCCTCCTGGAAGGAGCGGTCGACACCCTGGTGAGGATGGGGGCGCAGGAGTCAAGCGTCCGCGTGGTCTGGGTGCCGGGGGCCTTCGAGATACCGCTGGCGGCTGCCCGGCTCGCCAAGAGCGGGAAATACGACGCCATCATCTGCCTCGGCACCGTGGTCCGAGGCCAGACGCCGCACTTCGAATACGTTGCCGGGCAGTGCGCCCAGGGGATCGCCGCCGTCGCCCGTCAGAGCGGGGTGCCTACGGTGATGGGCGTCCTGACCACCGAGACCATGGACCAGGCGGTCGACCGGGCAGGCGGAAAGATGGGCAACAAGGGTGCCGAGGCCGCCCAGACAGCCGTGGAAATGGCCGACCTCCTCAGCCGGCTGGACTGATCGCGGCCTGTTAGACGGCGGTCTTGGAGGACGTGCGCAGACAGCGCGTGCAGACGCGTGTCTTGACCCGCTTCCCGGCGATCACCACGGTGGCTGCCTGGAGGTTGGGCATGAAACGGCGGCGCGTCCGGACCTTCGAGTGACTCACGTTGTTACCCGCGACCGGCCTCTTACCGCAAATAGCGCACTGCTGGGCCATGATTGACTCCGATTTCTTTGGGTTGCGTAACCTTCTTACGCGGCCGGGGATTCTAACATCGGGGTGACAGGAGGGCTATGAACCGGATCTTGGAGCAGCGCGACCTTGGACGCGTGGAGGTCTCGCGCCAGGTCATCGCGTCCATCGCCGGGCACGCCGCCAACGAGTGCTACGGGATCGTGGGCATGGCCGCGCGCGGCCTCCGCGACGGCCTTGCGGAGCGGCTCCAGAGGGAGAACCTCCACCGAGGTGTGGAGGTCAGGGTGGCCCCCGACGGGATCGACATCGACCTCTACGTGGTGATCGAATACGGGGTCAGGGTCGTGGAGGTGGGGCGAAGCCTCCAGGGCGCGGTGCGATACCAGTGCGAGAAGACCCTGGGGCTCAAGGTCAAGAGCGTGAACGTCAACGTCCAGGGCATCCACCATGACGAGGTCGGCTGA
>JBHEMP010000120.1:0-6705 GCA_046262515.1 Candidatus Dormibacteria bacterium
GCGGCGCTTCGGAGGACGGTCGGCCGTGGCGTGCGGCAGCGGCTCTGCCTCGAGGCCCTGGTCGTTGACCTCGGAGATCTGCTCGCCGAGCCGGGGCAGGTCCTCGATGGTGGCGTCGCGATGCTCGGGCAGGGCAAAGGCATCCTCCTCGCCCTTGCTGGCCATGTACATGGCGCCCAGGTAGACGTTGATGATGCCGGCGATGGGGACAGCAAAGAGCGCCCCGAGCAGCCCACTGACATCCGCCCCGATAAGCAGTGCGACCATGGCCGCCAGGGGGTGAAGCCGGGTGGCCTTGCCGGAGATGCGCGGGCCGATGATGTAGGCCTCGAGGGCGTGCCCCCCGAGTCCGATGCCGAGCGCGATCAGCCCCAGGGTGGGACTCTGGAACAGCGCGAAGAGGGCCGCGAGCGCCATTCCCACGGGTGCTCCGATCAGCGGTAAGAACTCCAGGAAGAACACCGCGATCGCGATCACGAATGAGTAGTGGACGCCCGCGATCGTGAGGGCAACACCCATGTACACGCTCATCAGCAGCGCCAACAACAACTGGCCGCGGACGTAGGCGGCGACGGTGGTGCCGCTGGCCACGAAGAAAAAGTCAACCTGCTCCTGGTGCTCGTCGAAGAGGCGGCGGATCGACGCCACCAGCTCGCGCCCCTGGGCCTCGAGGTAGATCGAGATGACCACCACCAGGAGCACGCTGATGGCCGCGCTGACAGCACCCTGGGCGGCGCGGAAAGCGTTGTCGAAGAGCTGTCCGCCGAACCCGCCGGTCCCGCTCTTGCGCAGGTCAACGTTGATCCCGACGCGCGCCAGGTCGCCCTGGAAGCCGGCCAGGAATGCTGCCGCCCGGCCGTACAGGCGCGGCGCCTCGTCCTGGAAGGCGTTGAACTGCTGCCCCACGATAGGGACCAGCAGGGCGATCCCGCCCGCCACGACCAGCAGGATGACGGCATTGACGATCAGCACCGCGAGGCCGCGCCGGCCGTGGATCAGACGGCTGTGCTCGACGCGGTCGATCACGGGCGTCAGCAGCAGGGCGATGATGCCCGCGAAGACGAACAGCAGGACCACGTTGAAGATACGGCTGACGAGGAAGTTGGCGTCGTGGTAGATCTGGATGGCCAGCAGGGCCATCAACAGGTAGACCAAAATGCGCAGCGGCTGGGGAACGGCTTCCCAGGTCAGCGCGACGCGCGCGGGGGCTCTGCGCCTGTCCCCCTGCGACTGGCTCACGCCGCCAATGTTACGGTGATCGAGGCCGCCGGCGCGACAGTCTCGATCACCGCGCGCGGCTCAGTGGCCGCCGAGCACCTTGCGGATGAAGCCCGGCAGAGCGGGCTCGACCTCCTGCCCGGGGATGCGGCAACTGGACAGGCCGCGCTTCTCGAGGTAACGCTGGTGATAATCCTCCGCCTCCCAGAACGTCGCCGCCGCGGTCACCTCGGTCACCACCGGTCGCCGATGGCGTGGCTGGATCTCCGCCTTCACCCTCTCAGCCACCGACTGCTGTTCCGGGGAGTGAAAGTACACCGCGGACCGGTACTGGTCGCCCACGTCCGGGCCCTGTCGGTTGAGCTGGGTCGGGTCGTGAAGCTCGAAGAATTTCCGCGTCAATGTCTCGAAGCTGACCTGGGCGGGGTCGTAATCGACCTCCACGGCCTCGGCATGCCCGGTCCCGTGGCTGCAGACATCCCCGTAGGTAGGACTTTCGGTGTGGCCGCCGATGTATCCCACGCGGGTGCCGAGCACTCCCGGTAGCTGCCTGAATTCCGCCTCGACCCCCCAGAAACAACCTGCCGCGAACGTCGCCTTTTCAGTCATGAGTCCTCTCGTTTATGTCGGTGGTGGGCCGGCACCGGCCATGCACGATATCCAACCCGTTTGGTTACGGCTGATTCCCGGGCTTAGCCCTTCCAGGCACTCGGGGTCGGCTCGTCGGTGGACAACCCGTCCCAGTCGGCGCGGACGGGCGCGAAAATATCCGCCACCACGCAACCCTGGTCGCCGGCCTGGCCGGAGTGCGGGACATCCGAAGGAATGCTGTAGGTGTCACCGGGGTGCAGGGTCCGCGTTTCACCCCCGATGGTGAATGTCAGCTCACCCTGGATCACAAAGCCCAGTTGCTCATTCTCGTGGTGGTGCTCCTGCAGTGGCGTCCCGGGCTCGAGGTCGACCAGGGCCATGGTCAGACGCCGGCCGTTGACCACCCGTGCCGTGATCCCATCCCACACGCGGCGGGGACGCTCAGAGTTGAAATGCGAGTACGTTGGCATGCGACCTCCTGTTGATGACTCAACCCTAACCTCCGCACTGACCGCGGATGCGGGAGCGTGGCCTCTACCGTAGGCTCAACCGATGGTCGATGCGCCCTTCGTGGAGCTCTTCCGCAACTTCATGTCCTCTGAAGTGGGCCTTGAGTTCTTCATGCGCACGATCGAGGACCTGCCGATGGCGGTGATCCTCTACGACGTCACGGGGGAGAACCCTGAGGTCGTATACCTCAACCGCGTGGCGCGACCCGTGGGTATCGCGATCCCGGAACAGATCAGGGGAGTCACGGCGACCGAGGTTTTCCCGGCGAGCGGCCGCGACCAGGACCAGTGGGTCCGGAGCGCGGCGGCGAGCGGCAAGAGCGTGCACGTATCGGAGTACGAGACCGGTGACCTGCGTATTTGGGAGGCTGACATCTACCCGGTCGGCCGGGACGACGCCGCGCCCAGCTACGTCCTGGTCATGGCGATCGACGTCAGCGAGGCGGTGCGGTCACGCCGCCGTGCCGACCGTGAACGGGAAGAACAGCAAGAGGCCCTTGAGCTGACAGCCCAGCGCCTGGAGGGACTCGAGAAGGTCAAGTCGGACTTCCTCAATGTCGCCTCGCACGAGCTTCGCGGCCCACTGGCGGTGCTGCGAGGTTACCTCTCAATGCTCTCAGACGGGTCGCTCGGCGAGCTGCCGCCCCAGGCGCGGAACGCCCTCACCACCCTCACCGCCAAGGCCAGCCAGATGGCCCTGCTGGTGACCCAGATGCTGGAGGCGGCGCGCCTCGAGGACAGTCAACTGAAGCTCAAGCTGGAGCCCGTGGACATGCGGTCGCTGGTGCGCCGCGCCGTCGACACCATGGGGCAGCTCACCGCGCCGGGACAGTCGGTGCTGCTCGAAGGTTCGTCCGAAGAGATCCTCATCGTCGCCGACCCGGAGCGGATCGAGACGATCGTGGTCAACCTCCTTGACAACGCCCTGAAGTACTCGCCCCGCGGCGGCGCTGTCCGCCTCAAGCTCAGCGTCGCGGACGGCCTCGCTTCGGTGACGGTCACGGACCACGGGATCGGCATCGCCGCCGAGGATGTGCCCATGCTCTTCACCCGCTTCGGCCGGATCGTCACGACTGAGAACAGCCACATCCCGGGCACGGGGCTGGGGCTGTACCTCTCCAGGGAGATTGCCCGAATGCACGGCGGCGATATCTCCGTGGAGACCGAGGTCGGACGCGGCAGCGCCTTCACGCTGAAGCTGCCCGTGACGGGGCCCGAGTAGTAAGCTCCCGCCGTGAACAGCGGGGACATGTCACTGGGCTGGAGCGACGACAGCGTTCCCCTGCATACCCACGCCTGTTACTACTACAGCGACGAGGCCACCCTGCGCACCGGACTTCAGTTCCTCGCCGCCGGGCTTTCCGAGCCGGGTGACCTGCTGGTGATGTTTGCCGACAAGAGCCGGTTTGACCAGCTGCTGGGGTGGCTCCAGGAGGACTCCGGCCAGGCGACGGAACCGCTGATCTCCTCAGGCAAGCTGGCGATCATCGGCGGGGCCCCGACGATGGATGAGCTGGTCGGCGGCATCGGGGAGCGACTGGACGAGGGCATGGCCGCGGGGTACACCCGCATCCGGTTCCTCGGCTTCATCGCCTGGGGCGAGCCGAACTGGCCGGATGACCGGACGCTTTTGGAATTCGAGAGCAAGGTGAACGAGGTTGTCATGGCCTATCCCAGCGTGATCATCTGTACCTACGGAGTACCAACACTGGGCGGCAGCCGCCTACTGTATGGCGGTCTACAGACGCACCCCGTGGTGTGGCTGGCAGGCCGGCAGGTTAGCGAGAACCCCTTCTTCACGCCCCCCACCCAGGAGCCGGCCCCGCTCCGCTGAACGGCGAAGCTAGTCGCGGACGCGGAAGTTCGCGATCGCGATCGCCAGCATCACCAGGCCGAAGACAAGCACGACCGCCGCCTCCTCCCATACCGCCAGGGCGTGACCCAGGATGGTCACACCGAGCCGGTCGGTGAGCGCGTGCGGCACCCCCGAAGCCCCGAGGATGACCTTGCGGATCGGGTCGACGCCATAGGCGAGTGGGTCGAGGCGCGTCAGCACCGTCATCCAGGCAGGGAGACCCGCGAGCGGGAACAGGGCGCCTGAAAGGAAGAACAGCGGCATCATCAGGAAGTTCATCACCCCCTGGAAGCCCTGCATCGATCGCATGCGTGACCCCAGCGCCACTCCCATCGCGGTCAGCGAGAAGCCGAGCAGGAACATCAACGGGATCAACTGCACAACCGCCAGCGGCGTGAGCTTCACGCCGGCGACCGGCGCCAGGAGAAGCAGGATCAGCCCCTGGGTGAAGGCCTGGGTCGCGCCGCCAAGCGTCTTCCCCACGGCCACCGCCGAGCGGTTGATGGGCGCGACAAGTACCTCCTTGAGGAAGCCGAATTCGCGATCCCAGACCACCGACATGCCGCTGAAAATCGAGATGAAGAGGATCGACATACCGATGATCCCCCCGAAGAGGAACTGCTTGTAGTTGATCCCCGACCCACCAAAGCTGCCGGCGCGACCGCCACCCAGGCTCGAGCTCAGCCCCGTGCCGAAGATCACGAGGTAGAGGAGCGGTTGTGAGAGCGAGGCGACGAGCCGGAAGCGGTCTCGGAGGAAGCGGATGGTGTCGCGGTACCAGATTATGTAGACCGCCCGGAGGGTGGCGGCAAGCTTGCCCCCGCCGGCCCGCCGCTCGCGCTCCAACGCGGGGTGGTCCGCCGCTGTCTCGATCGCCTGTTCGGCGGTCATCGCCGTCCGCCCCGAAACATGCGCGCCATGTTGCGCAGCTGGTCCATCGAGCCCGCCTCCTCGTCTCGGATGCCGTGCCCCGTGAGCTTGAGGAAAACGTCGTCCAGGCTCGGCCGGTGCAGACTCAGGCTCTTGACCGGCTCACGCAGTTCTGAGAAGAGCCGCGGTACAAACGTGCTCGAGTCCGGCACCTCCACACGCACGGCATCGTGGTGCACGGTGGCGGCGAGGCTGAAGGCCGCCCCGACGGCCTGCGCCATCACCTCCGGGTCTCCCTCCGGCTTGATCGTGATGATGTCGCCGCCAACCTTGGCCTTGAGCTCGTCCGGGGTGCCCAGGGCGACGATGGTGCCGCGGTCGATGATCGCGATCCGCTCGCAGAACTCGGCCTCGTCCATGTAGTGGGTGGTCATGAAAACGGTTATGCCCTCACGCTTTCGCAGCCCGTGCAGGTACTCCCAGATATGCGCCCTGGTCTGCGGATCGAGGCCCAGTGTGGGCTCGTCGAGGAACAGCACCTGTGGATGGTGCATCACGCCACGGGCTATCTCGAGTCGCCGCTTCATGCCGCCGGAGAACGTTCTCACCACGTCCTTGGCGCGGTCCGCCAGCCCGACGATCTCGAGCACCTCGGCGATGCGGTCTCGACGAAGCCTGGCGGGCAGCCCGTAGAGAAAGCCGTGGAACTCCAGGTTCTCGCGCGCCGTCAACTGCTCGTCCAGTGAGGGATCCTGGAAGATCAGGCCGATCCGACGGCGAACCTCGTCGGGATCGCGGCGGACATCGCAGCCGGCCACCGTGACCTCGCCCGCGGTCGGCTTGAGGAGCGTGCAGAGGATTGAGATGGTTGTCGATTTGCCGGCGCCGTTGGGACCCAGGAAACCGAATATCTCGCCCTCGCGGACGTCAAGGTCGATTCCCCTCACAGCCGCGAAGTCGCCGTATTTCTTGACCAGGGCTCGGGTGGTGATCATCTCAGGTCGGGTGTACCTCAAACAGTGGGTGCAGTTCGGCCCAACCATAGTGCTGTTCGTCCAGCACGTAGGCGCCGGTCGCGGAGACGTGGGTGCCTTTCGAGGGTATCGGCACGGCGGGGACGCCGCCCGCGCAGGGACCGATCGCATCCGCCTGGGTTATCTGGTGCTGGCAGATCGGTTCCAGGACCAGGTCGCCCCGTTGGTAGGTGGTATTGGCCGGCCGGAGCATGTCCCGGAACGCCGCGTCGAGGCTGAGGCGCACATGGTAGTCGCCGTCCGCTTCGCTGCGAACCCCAGCGATCACCCCCGTCACGGTCCTGCAGGGATCCAGCAGGTGCAGGCGATAGACGTGGTACACGTGGGCGCTCGCACTGCCGCAGGCGGCACGCGGTGTCGCCGGCCCGATCTCGGATGGCGTCGGCCCGTACGGCGATGAGGTCACTGGTGGCGAAGGCGTCTCTGCGGCGGGCGAAGAACTCGCGCTCGCGGAAGAGCGTACGGACGCAGGGCCCGCCTCAGAACACGCGCACAGGGCCACCATCAGCAAGGCGACGGCGCAGGTTCTGACCACCTGCAGACGTTAACCGAGGACTGGCATTATTTGTCGTCGGCTCATCGGGCCGTCAGTGGGGAAGCGGGTCGTGAAGGGATTTAGAAGGGCCGG
>JBHEMP010000121.1:0-15515 GCA_046262515.1 Candidatus Dormibacteria bacterium
ATCCTGAGCCAGGATCAAACTCTCCGAAAAGACCTTTTAGGCCCTTCAGTCCTTGCGAACGTCAGGGTTTATGTCTAGACGGGTCTGGCTATGGCCTCTTCCCCCACCGCGGGGGTCGAGACCTGGTTTGCGACTGCCTCCTCAGGGGCTTGCTCCTTTGGAGGTACATCCGCTACCTAGCGGATCAGTCTCTTCACTCTTCAACTGTTAAGGTGCTGCCGGTTCGGCCCGCTTTTTGGGCGACGACCACCGCCGGTGACGGAATGCCCCCCGGGCCTGGCGGACCGGGGCGCGACCTCTGATTGTATACCTAGTTTCGGCCCCGAGCAACTGTTCGCTCCTCGAGGCCGGGACCGTACGGCCGGGACGGAATCCCGGGCGCAGCCATAACCATAAGGGGCTTGTCAGGTGCTGGGGCCAGGCCGCGCCGGCCCCGGTCAGAGGGCCCGGCGGCCGCTCAGGGCGCGGGCGATGGTCAACTCGTCCGCGTACTCCAGCTCCCCACCCATGGGCAGGCCGCGGGCCAGCCGGGTCACCGCGATGCCCAGGCCCAGGTCGTCCACCGCCTGTGCCAGGTAACCGGCGGTCGCCTCGCCCTCGATGTCGCCATCGGTGGCGAGGATCACCTCGTGCACCTCCCCCTTGCCGAGACGATGCAGCAGCTCGTCGACGCGGATCTCGCCCGGTCCGACGCCGTCCATCGGGGAGATCGCGCCCATGAGCACGTGGTACCGACCGCGAAATTCGCCAGTGCGCTCGATGGCAATGACGTCAGTGGGCTCCTCAACCACGCAGAGGACGCCATCGTCGCGACGGGGGTCCAGGCAGATGGGACACGTGGGCGCCGCCGAGATAAAGGAGCAGGTGGCGCAGAACTGGACCCCCGCGTGCAGTTCTGCCAGCGCCTGTGACAGGCGTTCGACGTTACCCTGCTGCGCGCGCAGGAGGTGGAACGCGAGGCGATTGGCGCTCTTCGGCCCCATCCCGGGCAGACGCTCGAGCTCGGTGATCAGCCGTTGAAGGGCGGGGGGAAGGAAATCCAAAGCGCCGGCTTGCCGGTAGGCGGTTAGCGGCCCGCTAGATCAGGCCGGGCGGAAGCCCCAGTCCCGCGGTCAGCGCACCCAGTTCGCCTGCCGCGAGCTCTCGCGAGCGGTCAAGGGCCTCATTGGTCGCCGCCAGGACCATGTCCTGGAGCAACTCGACATCCTCGGGATCCACAGCCTCGGGCTGGATCTCGATGCCGAGGACCTTCTGGTGGCCGTTGACACGGACCTTGACGACGCCGCCGCCCGCGCTCCCTTCGACCTCCTTGGAACCGAGGTCCTCCTGGATCTGCGCCATGCGGCTCTGCATCTCCTGCAGTTGCCGCATCATCTTCATGTTCCCGGCCATGATCGGATTTTACTCAGGCCCGCGGCCGTGAGCGGATGTCGGTGACCTGCGCCCCGAGGATCTCCACGGCCGCGTGTACGAGGCTCTCACCACTGAGAGCGCCCCCGGCCTCGGCCGCACGCGGCTGCCCCCCCTCCGCCGGGGGCGTGTCAGCCGCGGGCGCCGGCGGCGGGATATCCCGGCGCGGCGACGCCGTCGCGCCGCCGCCAGGTCGCCCTGTGTCTTCAGGAGGCCGCACGTCGGGGTTGACGTGGAAAGCCAGCCGGAATGGGCCACCGAAAACCTGCCCCAGCGCCTTTTCCAGTTCGGCGCGATGGAGCGGCTCCTGGACCCTTTCACTGTGTATGGCGTAGCGGAAACCAAGCGTCAGCAGGTCCTCGTCCAGGGCCACCGGCGCCGCATCCTTAAGCAGACCGCGGAGACTGGCCCCGGGCCAGCCGCGCAGTGTATCGAGGAGCGCGTCCCAGCGCGCGAGAACCGCCGCCAGCTCGCCCGCCACGGGTGCCGGCGTCGGAGCCGCCACGGGTGCCGCCGCGGGCGCCGCCGGCGGCCCCGATGCCGTGGGGGACGCCAATGTCGGCGAGCTCGGAGCCGCGTCGGGCGCCGGCGACGGCTCCGCCTCTGCGGGCGGGGGCACGGTTGGTGCCGCCTCGCCGGTCACGCTCGCGGTCACGCTCGCGGCCGGCGTCGAGGCCAACTTCAGCAGCAGCCATTCCAGCAGCAGGCGGGGGTCGTGGGTCTGGCGCATCTCGGCGCCGGCGGCGACGGCCTGCTCGAAGGCCCGCGCCGCGAATTCCCGGCCCCCCGCGGCCACCATGTCCTCCAGCGCGGCCAGCGCGCCGTCCTCGATTCCCAGGACGGCGGGCTCCCCGGCCCCGATGCTCAAGAGCATGGCCCGCCGGGCCGTCGCGGCCAGGCCCGAGGCCAGCTGGCGCATGTCCGCACCCTGTTCGCACATCCGATCCAGGTCGCGCCAGGCCGCGGCGGAATCACCCTTCGCGGCGGCCGCCAGCATGGTCGCGATCTCCACCTGGGTTACAAGGCCCAGCTGGCGCCGGACGGTCGGCGCATCGATGGCCTCGACTCCCGCACTGGCCATCTGGTCCAGCATGGTGATGGCGTCACGCATGCTCCCCTGCGCCATCGCGGCGAGCAGGGCGAGGCCGTCGGGGCGCACGGCGATCCCTTCCTGCTGGCTGATGAAGGCCAGGTGATCAGCAATCTCCGCTTCGGCGATGCGACGGAAGTCAAAACGCTGGCAGCGCGAGATGATCGTGGCCGGCAGCTTGTGCGACTCCGTGGTGCAGAGGACGAAAAGGACGTGGTCCGGGGGTTCCTCCAGGGTCTTCAGCAGTGCGTTGAAGGCCTCGTTGGTGAGCTGGTGGGCCTCATCGATGATGTAGACCTTGCGGCGGAGCATGGCGGGCAGGTAGCGGGCTTTTTCGCGGAGGTCTCGAATTTCGTCCACACCGCGGTTGCTGGCGGCGTCGATCTCCAACAGGTCGGTGGCCGCCGCATCGTTGATGGCCAGGCAGTTGACGCAGGTGTTGTCGGGCTCCCCGTCAACCGGTTCCAGGCAGTTGACCGCCTTGGCGAGAAGCCGCGCAATGCTCGTCTTGCCGGTGCCCCGAATCCCCGTGAAAAGATAGGCGTGGGCGAGGCGATTCCCGGTGATGGCGTTCTTGAGCGTGCGGACAGCCGCGTCCTGCCCCACCAGGGCATCGAATCGCTGGGATCGATAGCGGGTGTATAGAGCCGTCACATGCGTATGTTAAGCCGGGTGGGTCCCGGTAAATAAGCGGTCGCGCACCCTGCCTCGTCCCCGGAGCCCCCCGGCGCCTTGCCGGTCAATGACTCGGACCGAGCTTTCTGCGGCACCCCCGTCGCCCACTTACCGCTGCTTCCTTCCGGACCTGACGGGGTTCATGAGTTTCGGGCTGCGCAGGGCCCGGTCTTCAGCGCCATCGCCCGGGACCACCCAGGTTCCCAGAGCCTCAGAAGGGAATTCGACCCCGCTATAGCGGATTGCGGGTGCAGGGCACCGCTGACTCCCCATCTAGCGCGACCGAGGCGATTATAGGCTCCTCCCCCGCGGCGTTGACCCGCCTGACGGGAGCGTCAGGGTAAAGGTCGAACCCTTGCCGGGGGTGCTCTCCACGCTGACCTTGCCGTGGTGCATCTCCACCACCTGCTTGACCAGGGCGAGGCCCATGCCGGTGCCCCCGTAACGCCGGGTCGCGGTGTTGTCCACCTGGAAGAAGCGGTCGAAGATCTGCCCCTGGTGCTCCGGCGCGATGCCTATGCCCCGGTCGATGACCTTCAAAGTGACACGCCCGTTCTGCTGCTCCGCGCGCACCTGGACTTTTGCCTTCTCGGGGCTGAACTTGACGGCGTTGTCGATCAGCGCCTTCATCACCTGGTTCAGCCGCTGCTCGTCACCCCTGACCTTGATGCGCATCGGGACCCGGACGTCGATCTGCACGTCACCGCGGCGGATCAGGGGCCGCAGCTCCTCCACCGCGGCATCGGCGATGCCCCGGAGCCCGTGGTCGGCGACCGAGAGCTGGACCCGGTCGGACATCAACATCGAGTAGTCGAGGATCGTTTCAACGATCTCGTAGAGAAGCTTCGCCGAGACCTGGACATCGTTGACGGCGTCCTTTTTCTGCTCGTCTTTCCAGACGTCCCAGGCCATTTCGAGGAGGTCGGTCATGCCCATGATCGCCGTCAAGGGGGTCCTCAACTCGTGCTGAATGGTGGCGAAGAAATCCGACTTCATCCCATCGAGCTCGGTCAGCCTGGCCACTGTCTCCCGCTCGCGCTCGAAGAGCAGGCTGTTCTGCAGGGCGACCACGGCCTGGTTGGCCAGCACGATCAGCGAGGGCATATCGACGCCCTCCAGGCTGCCCGGGCCAAAAGCGGCGATCATCCCGGCGCTGCGCTCCTGGTAAACCATCGGCACGGCCACCATCGACCACCCCTGGAAGGCCTCGGAAGCGCCCTGGAGGCGAACCACGACACCGTCCCCCGCGTTCGCAGGGGCGCTCCGATCCAGAAGCCCAAGTAGCCTCCGCGCCTCGGACGGGTCCAGGCCCCGGGCCGCGGTGACGCGCAGGCGATCAGTGCCTTCGAACATCGCCACCGCCTGGCAGCCGGTCATCTCGGTCACCGCGCCCAGCACCGCCTCACGGAGTTTGACCTGCCCGGCGGTGGTGGCGGTCAGGGCGCGCGAAACCGAACTCAGGCTGGCGATCGATGCATCGAGGTGCGCCCGCTGCCGTTCGAGCGTTTCCGTCTTGGACAGAATCTCGCCCGCCATCTCGTTGAAGGTCGTCGCGAGACGGCCAAAGTCGTCCTTCGAATCCACCGCGACGCGCGCGCCGTAGTTACCTTCCTTGACGAGGCGCGCGCCCTCGCTGAGGGCGGCGAGGGGCTGGAGGGCGGTGCGGCGCGCGAAGTACACGCCCAGAAGGGACAGGGCTGTCGCCAGCAAGGTCGTGGCAAAGAGCACGACGAGGATGTCGTTGAGCCTCTGCGCCGCGAAGAGGGCATCGTCCACCTCTGCCACGGCGACCAGGTTGTCGCCCTGCGCGAGCGGAGTGAAGTACCCCGCGTAAGTGGCGCCGCCGAGGTCATAGACGCCGAATCGGCCGCCCCGGCTGTCCGGGGAGCTGAGCCCGGCGGGTTCGGCGCCGCCCGTCCTCATCCCAGGCCGGGTGGTGACAAGGCGACGGCCGCCCTGGAAGATGCTGTACTGGACCCCGCCGCCCGGCCGGGCCAGCCGCCCCAGGATGGCGGCCAGGTCCTGGGAGTCGACGACATATCCGACCTTTGTTCCGCCGACAGACACCGGGACCGTGGCATCCAGGCGGAGGTGCCCCGCGGCCATCTCGATGACGCCGGCGGCCGGCGGGTTGCCACTCGCGAACCGCGATGTGGACGGTATGCCGCTGAATGTCGCCTCATCCAGCCGGTCGGAGGTCGACAGAGAGCCGTTGCCTCCACGAGCCAGCAGGGGGCGGCCGGCACTGTCCAGGGCAACGAGGGCCTCACCGCGAGGCAGCAGCGTAGCCTGCGCGTTGAGCAATGCATCCATGCGGGCCCGGTTCGGGTTCTTGAACTCGGCCTCCAACGCCGGGAAGGTGGCCAGGCTGTGCGCCAGCTTGTTGGCGTTGACCCCGGCAAGGTCGAGGTTGGCGCGAAGTCCCTCCGCGGAGGCGCGGGACGCCTTCTGCTCGAGGTCCCGGGTCTGCAGTACCGTTGAGCCGACCAGCAGGGCGGCCACGGAGAGCGCCACCACCACGATGGTGCCGACCTCCAGCGCCACCAGCTTCGCCGCGAATGATCGCCGCAGCTGGTTGAACACCCTCAGGCTTCGGCGGGGACGGCCCGCCGGCCGAGCTGGCGCCACCAGGCGACCAGGCAGAGGACGGTCCAGAACACCAGCTGGAGCGCCAGCAACCAGGGCCACAGGTGATAGGAGGCTGGCCCCAGGCCATCACCCAGGGACATCGCGAGCAGGTTTGCGAAGGCGTCAGGCGTGATCCCCGATGCATCCTGGGGCCCACCCGCCGGACCTCCCGGCACCAGCCCGACGCCCGGGGGTGCGGGCAACGGCGCGTTGACCGCCACCAGCGACCCGGCCCCGGCCGGGCCTCCGGGTCGCGACGATGTCGTGCCTGTCGGTGGCGCCGGGGCGCTGCCGCCGGTGGGGTTGCCGGATGGCGTCCCTCCGGGTGGCGGGGTACCGCCCACACAGGCGACGCCGGAGACGCAGGTGCTCGGGACCGGCACAGGCACGGGGGTGGGCAGGGGGGTGGGCAGGGCCGTGGGCAACGGGACCGGCAGCGCAGACGAGGCGGCGCTGGGGTTGAGGGTCACGATGACCGGCAATGGTGAGGCCGTGGAACCCGAGCCGGCGCATATCAACGTTCCGCCGACGCACACTGTCGGCAGGGCTGAGGGCAGCGGGCTGAGCCCCAGTAGGTGCGGCGATTGTGCCGAGACCCGGACGGCGGTCGGCGCGAGCATCAAACCGCAAGCTGGTCCGAGGGCAAGTGCGATCACAGCGATCCGCCTGGGGGCGCCGGGGCGACCGATAAACAGGCGCCGATAGGGTTGGGCTGCCACGCCCTTATGGTAGGGCGCGCTCAGCGCCCTCGAACCGCCCTGAACAATTCTTTACCCGCCCCCACGCTGCCCGAGCTTGCGTTCCTCGCCGCGGAGCAGCCGATAAAGGTTGTCCGAGTGCTTGACCACGACCAGGCACCCGGCCAGCAACGCCACGATCAAGACCGCATCTGAGCCCGGGCCATGTCCAAGCGCGAGCGCGGCGATCGGGGCCACGGCGCAGGCGGCCGCGATGGAGCCCAGGGAGACGTACCGCGTCAGCAGGACTACCACGACCATTACCAGGAATGCGCCGAAGAACGGCACGGGGGCGAGTGCCAGCACGGCACCCGCTGTCGTCGAAACGCCTCGACCACCCTCGAAATGTCCGAAAACGGTCCAGATGTGCCCAGCAACAGCGATGACACCGGCCACGGCCCCGAGGTAGGGGTCGCCGCTGAGCGCGGTGACGACGAGCACGGCGACGGTCCCCTTGAGAACGTCGAGGACGGCGACCGTGACACCCGCCCAGGTTCCCAGCACGCGCTGGACGTTGGTGGCGCCGATCCGGTGCGACCCCTCAGCCCGCACGTCCTTCCCCGCAACCAGGCGGCCCAGCCACAGGCCGCTAGGGATGCTGCCCAACAGGTAGGCGAGTCCCAGCAGCGGAAGCCAGGCGAGCCTCATTGGCCCGCGGACCCGGCCGCGGCGCCAGGCGCGCGCCGGAGGATCCCCAGCAAGGCCAGCGCCATGCATCCCACCGCGACGGCGTAGAGGCCCGGCAGAAGGAGCGCGGGAAGCCGCACCAGGGTTCCGACCCAGCTCACGGAGAGGGCGAATGCAGTCGCCATGGTCGCGCGCTGGCCCCAGGGCGTATGGCGCACGGGCATGGTGTGCCCGACGACGAAAAGCAGTACAAGGCCCCCGATGACCGGGGCGAAGTAGCGGGCCGCCACCACCGCTGCCATCCAGCCGGGCAGCAGCCCCCAGCGGGCCAGGGAAAAGGCGGCGGCGGAGAAGAAGAACGCGTCCAGGACGGGGTCGATAAGGCGACCGAGCCGCGATTCATGGCCCAGGCGGAGGGCCACCGTCCCGTCAAAGAGATCGGTCAGGCCCGCGGTGATGCAGAGCACCACCCAGGCCAGCGTGGGCCCCGGTCGAGCCGACGCTACCAGCACGATCGGCACGGAAACCCACCCGCGGTACAGGGTCATCACGTTGGCCGGGCCTATCCTGGGAGCATCGACTCCGGAGAGGGGATGCCGGACCAGGCCCAGTTCGACGGCAACCCAGCCGCAGAGGACCACCCACGCCACCATCGGCCAGGCAACAGCCGGCACCGCGGGTACTCCCTCCGCGTGGATCGCCAGTCCGATGAGCAGCGCGACCACGACCCCGACGCGCCGAACCACGCGCAGTTCGCGCACCAACTCGGGGCGTCGGCGACCCGTCTCGCGCGCCCTGGACCAGAAGGCGCGAGCGAACTCCGCGGCGGCAGCACCCCCGTAATCAGCCGCGCGCAACCGGGCAAGTTCCTCGTCGACAAAGGCGTTCGGCGCCATGGCGCCCTCGTCGCCGCCGACGACCGTCGTGGATGCGGGAACGGGCATCAGTGCGTGGGCGCGACGGAGGGGGCTGTTCGGGGAGGCGATGACGCCGGTGCCGGCGCCGGGGTGGGCACGGGCGAGCCGGAGGGCCGAGGCACGGGGCTAGGGCATGGTTTCAGGGGGGTCGGCGATGGACCCGTGACGGCCTCGGCGAACTGGAATGGTATGGCGGAGGGTCCCGCCGGACCGTGGGAGGGAGACGCGGCGGGGCCGGTCGCGCAGGTCGCTCGCCTCGGGGGCGGGAACGCCGCCGGCGCACGACCCTGGTAGAAGGAGTGGACGAAATCGCGGAGGATCAGCCCGCTGCCGTTCTCACCGTAGATCCCGTTCTGGTGCAGGTTCTTCGCCCCGTGGGCGTCGGTTCGGGCCATCCAGACGCCCATGACCAGGTCGCTCGTGTAGCCGACATACCAGGAGTCGTTGAAGTGCTCCGTGGTGCCGGATTTCATCGCAACGGGAAAGGGGATGTTCCAGCCGGCCGGTTTTTCCGACCCCTTGAGGATTTCGGTCAGGTCCCCCGAGACCTCGGCCGGGATCGCCTGCTCCATGCGGGGCCCCTTGTTGTCTTCCAGGACGTGGCCCTGGCTGTCGGTTACGCGGGCGACCCCCCAGGGATGCACCCGCCGCCCTCCGTTGGCAAACGCCCCGTATGCCGCCACGTGCTCAATCATCGGGACCTCGTTGGTCCCGAGCGTGGCCGCCACGCCGGTATTGGTGAGGAAGCGCGGCTGCACCCCCAATGCCTCCGCCGTCGCGAAAACCCGCTGCGCGCCGAGCGCCTCGAACAAGTGCATGGATGAGAGGTTGCGTGACTGCTGAAGCGACGTTGCCAGTGAGATATTGCCCAATTGACGTCCGTCGAAGTCCGCCGGCTGCTTGCCGGGGGCGTAGCCCTTGAAGTTGGGGTGACCGTCGTCGAGCACTGACCCTGCGGTGTACCCGTTGGCGAGGGCCGTGGCATAGGTGTACGGCTTGAAACTGGAGCCGACCTGGTGCAGCTCCCCACCGCCGTTCTCGAGGTAGACGGTGTGGTTGACCGCGCCGTTGATGGCCTTGTTGTTGTAGTCAACGCTCCCGACCATGCCGAGGATCGCGCCCGTCTGTGGCGAGAGGACCAGCATGGCGCCGGTGTTGGGCCCGGCGGCGGGCTGCCCGTCGGGGTCTCGGCCCGGACGGGTGGCCCGCGCCACCGCCGCGACCTCATCCACGACCGCGGCCTGCGCCATCTGCTGGATGCGCGGGGAGAGCGTGGTGACCACCGTGAGCCCGCCACGGTTGACCACCTCCGACCCGTACTTGAGTCGGAGCTGCTCCAGGACGTAGTCGACGAAATGGGGCGCCAGGCTCGTCGACGGCGCCGGGGCCTTCTTGCTGGCACTCTGGATGGCCGGCTTGAGCTCCTTCGCCAGGGCCTCGTCCGCTTCGGCGCTGGTGATGTACTTTGCCGTGACCATCGCCTTCAGGATGTCGCCCTGCCTGGCGCGGGCTGAGAGGTAGCCCTCGTCGGTGAGGGGATCATGGAGGGTAGGGTTTTGCGGGATCCCGGCCAGGAACGACGCCTCTGGAAGGGCCAGGTCACGGGCGTGCTGGCCGAAATACGTCGACGCCGCCGCTTCGATCCCATAGGCGCCGTTCCCGTAGTAGATCGAGTTGAGGTACATCTCGAGGATGCGCGGCTTGGTGTAGTGGTTCTCAAGCTCGATGGCAAGGATGAACTCCTTGACCTTGCGATCCGGCGTCCGCTTCAGGGAGAGGTCGGGAAAGACGGTGGAATTCTTGACCACCTGCTGGGTGATCGTGCTGGCGCCGCGGGCGGCCTGGCGGTGGGTCAGGTCGTAGTAGGCGGCGGAGGCGATACGGGGCCCGTCAAACCCCTTGTAGTTGTAGAACTCGCGGTCCTCGATGGCCACCGTGGCGCGCTGCAGGGGAAGGGATATGTGGTCCAGGGGCACAACGGTGCGGTTCTGTCCATATCGCTCCTGGAGCAGCGTTGTGCCATCGCTGGCATAGATCCGCGTGATCTGGGAGAGGGTCGCCGTGCCAAAGCTCTCCACCGAGGGGAGATCGGCGCTATAGGACGCCCACACCGCGCCGGCGAAGATGACCAGCGCGCCGAGCGCAAGCAGTACCCCGCTCAAGACCAGCCAGCGCTTGCGCGGGCCGCGCCGCCCGCCGGCGCGATGGGCGCGCGGGGGCGGGTTGGTGCCGCGGCGGCGCGGCTGCGGCCCCAATGTCCGGCCGGCCGCGACGCCATGCCTTGAGGTCATGGTGTCTTTATTAAAGGCGACCGGGGTTAAGAGCGTCTAAGCCGGGATCCACCGATACCGACGCAGCAGATCGGGATGATGGAGGTTCGAGGCGAAGGAGCTGGGTGAGTATCGGACCGAGCCCCCTAGAAGGGGGTGAGGGAGAAACGGAGCCCCGCGCAGCGGGCGAAGCCGGCGACGCCCGGATCGGGCCGCCAGCGCCCGAGATGCAAGTTGATATCGGTGGATCCCGGCTCAGCCCTGCGGTCAGCGGAGGACGGCGGCCGCCGCGTCCTGCGCCCGCTGGACGACGACGTTGATGAACAGCGCCAGTGGCAGGATGGCCAGGACCCCGATCCCCAGCGCCGTCCACATCGCCGGTCCCACCTCCAGCCGCCGCGGCTTTTCCGCTCCCTCATCGGAATACATCGAACGGACCACACGAAGGTAGTAAACGGAGGACACCGCGCTGTTGGCGAGCGCCACCAGGGCGAGCCAGGAATAGCCCGCCTGGACCGCCGCGAGGAACACAAAGAACTTGGCGAAGAAACCGATCAGCGGCGGGATGCCGGTCAGCGAGAGCATCGACAGTGCGAGCACCAACGGAACCCCTCCCCCGGAGCGACCGACGCCGGCCAGGGCGCCCATCTCATCGCTGCCGATCGACTCCTGGACGGTCTGCAGGGCACCGAACGCGGCCAGGTTGGTCAGCCCGTAGACGAGGATGTAGAACATGACCGCGCCAATGGCCAGGGGTGCCGTGTGCGGGTCGGACATGGCGACCAGGCCCATGATGATGTAGCCGGCGTGGGCGATGGAGCTGTAACCCAGCAGGCGCTTGACGCTGGTCTGGCTCAGGGCGGTCACGTTGCCCACGGTCATAGTCACCACCGCCACAGCCGCGAGGTAGGCGGCCCACTGGTGGGTCAGCGGCTGCAGACCCGACGTCAGCACGCGGATCAGCAGGCCGTAGCCGGCGGCCTTCGACGAAACCGAGATGAACGCGGTGACCGGTGTCGGCGCACCCTGGTACACGTCGGGTACCCACTGGTGGAAGGGCACCGCCGCCACCTTGAAGCTGATCCCCCCAACGACGAAGAGCATCGCCAGGACCAGCGCCGGTGAGTTCAGCCCGCGCGCGCCGATGTAGCGCGCAACAGCGTCCAGCTCGGTGCGGCCCGTCAGCCCGTAGAGGATCGCCAGGCCGTAGAGCAGGATCGCCGAGCTGGCGGCGCCGACGACCAGGTACTTGAACCCGGCCTCTGAGGACAGCCGTGACCCCTTGTTGAAGGCCACCATCACATAGAGCGCGATCGAAAGCGTCTCCAGCGAGACGTACAGCTGGATCATCTCGCGGGCCGAGACCATGAACATCCCTCCCACCGTCGCCAGCAGGATGAGAGCCACGAACTCCGACTGGTGCGGCCGGAAATGAGCGGAAAAGCGGAAGCCCAGGAGAACCGTCACGATGGCGAAAATCAGCAATATGCCCTTGAAGAAGAGGGCGAAGCGGTCCAGCACAAAGGTGCCGAACAGCGGGTTTTGCGGGATCCCCGTCCGGCCGACCAGGAAGGCGAGCGCGGCCATCGCCGCGAGGCAGCCCCCAATGGCCAATCCCCCCGCCACGGTGCGGGAATCGCCGCGGTCCGGCCGCGACAGGTCGCTGTCGTGCTCGGTGAACAGCCCGACCACGACCACCAGGAGGGCGGTGGCCGCGAGGATGACTTCGGGGAGGAAGGTGACCAGGGTGTGCCGGCTCAAACCATCAGCCTCCCAGCCGCTGGGTCAGGGGGGTGACCCCGTAGTCGATCAGCTGGGTCATGACCTTGGGGAGGATTCCGGCGAGGAAGACCACGGCAAGCATGCCGAACATGTAGAACAGCTCAAGCGGCCCGGGGTCACGCAACCTGTTCCAGGCCTCCTTAAGAGGACCGAAGAACACCCGCTCCAGCATCCAGAGCAGGTAGCCGGCGGAGAGGACGACGCCGAACACCGCCAGGAGCGTGCCGACCTTGTGGACGCCAAAGCTGCCCACGAAGATCTCGAACTCGGCGACAAAGCCGACAAACCCCGGCAGGCCCACCGAGGCCAGGGCCCCGATGATCCAGGCGACCGCGAGGTAGGGCATTCGCTGCGCCAACCCGCCCATCTCGCGGATGGAGCGGGTGTGTGTCCGGTCATAGACCAGGCCCACCAGCAGGAACAGGGACCCCGTCACCACGCCATGCGCGAACAACTGGAACACCGCCCCGTTGAGGGCCAGCGGGGTGAGGGCGGACATGCCCAGGAGGACGAACCCCATGTGGGACACCGAGGAGTACGCCACCATGCGTTTCATGTCGTCCTGGACCAGCGCGGCGAACCCGCCCCAGAGGATGCCGATCACCGCCAGCGTGAGGATGGCCAGGCTGTAGTACTTCGCGGCCCCGGGGAAGAAGCCGACGCAGATGCGGATCATGCCGTAGCCGCCCATCTTCAGCAGGATGCCGGCCAGGAGCACCGACATCGGGGTGGGGGCCTCCACGTGGGCATCGGGAAGCCACGTGTGCAGGGGCCAGACCGGGAGCTTGATGGCGAAGCACATGAAGAAGAGCCAGAAGAGGACGCCCGCCAGCGCCGGCGCAAGCCGCGCCTGGCTGAGGGCCGCCATGTCGAAGGTGTGGGCCCCCGACTTGAAGTAGAGGACCAGGATGGCAAGGAACAAAAAGGCCGAGGCGCCGATCGTGTAGAGGAGAAACTTCCAGGCCGCGTAGACCCGGCGGGCGCCTCCCCAGACCATGATCAGCAGGAACATCGGGATGAGCTCGATCTCCCAGTAGATGAAGAAGAGCAGCAGGTCCATGGCGGTGAAGACGCCGGTTACCCCGATGTCCAGGATCAGCAGTAGGAAGAAGTACTCCTTTACACGTGTCTTCTGGTTCAGTGACGCCAGCGTGGCCACGAAGAAGAGCAGCGTCGATAGGAAGACCAGGGGCAGACTGATCCCGTCAACGCCCACGTGGTAGCTGGCGCCGAAGGCCCCGATCCACTTGACCGACTCCTCGTATTCGAAACCGCCGCTGTAGCCAAGGCCCAGCTGTCCCCAGGTGAGCACCAGGCCGACCAGGGCCAAAAAGAAAGGCACGAAGGTAAAGGCGATCGCCGTGTTCCTGATGCGCCCCCAGTCCGACTCCTTGCGCGACGGAAGAAGGAGGATGATGAGGGCGCCGAGCAGCGGCAACCAGACGATCAGGGAGAGCAGCGGGAAGGCGGCACTCGTATTGGTGCCGGGCACCGCGGGCGTGGCCGGGAGGGGGTTGACGCCGACTGCCAGCCGGCTCAGCAGGGCCAGCATCACCGCCCGCCCCCAACCACGGCCAGCGGGCCGGCGGAGCCGAAGATAAGGGCGAAGACGGCGATCACCACCACCGCGCCGAACAGTCCGACGGCGTAACCCTGCACCCGCCCGGTCTGGAAGCGCCGGACCCGCTCCGAAAGCGTCGAGTACCCCTCGGCGAGACCGTCGAGGAAGTAATCGATGATGTTCTTATCGAACCACTGGGCGGCATGGCCAGTCCCCAGCACCAATCCCCGCACGAACATCGCCTGGTAGATCTCGTCGAAGTAGCCCTTGTTGCGCGACCAGTCATGGGCCCAGGGATACCGCGCGTTGAAGGCCTGGGCGCTGAAGCGCCGCATCCGGGGGTAATAGAAGGCTGCCGCGACGAGCAGGCCCAGCAGGGCGACGGCGGATGAGACCAGGATGGCGATGTAGTTGACCGCCTCCACCTCCGGGTGGCGGCCGTAGAAGATGAACTGCCCAAAGCCCTGCTTCATCCCCGGGATCCCCAGCAGGCCCACGACGCACGTCACCGCTGCCAGCACGACCAGCGGACCGGTGATGAACCGGCCGGACTCATGGATCTTCTTCGAATCGAAGGCACGCCGGCGCGCGGGCTCCCCGGCGAAGACCACGAAGAACAGCCGGAACGTGTAGAGCGCGGAGAAGAAGGTGATCAGGATGGCAAACGCGGTGAAGACCGGGTTACCGGTGGCAAAGATCGAGGCCATGATGCCGTCCTTGGACCAGAACCCCGAGAGTGGCGGCAGCGGGAGACCGGCCGCGGCGATCGAGCCGATGGCAAAAGTCCAGGCCGTGATCTTCATCCGGCGCCCCAATCCACCCATCTCCCAGATGTTCTGGGTATGCGCCCCGTGGATGACCGAGCCCGCGCCGAGGAACAGCAGGGCCTTGAACCAGGAGTGCGTGAAGAGGTGGAAGAGCGCCGCGCTGTAGGCACCGACGCCAAGCCCGAACATCATCAGCCCGAGGTGGCTCAGGGTGGAGTAGGCGACCACCCGCTTGATGTCGTCCTGGGCGACGGCCCAGATCGCGGCCATCAGGGAGGTCAGCGCGCCGAGGCAGGCGACCACGACCAGGGAGGTGTGGTTGGCGGCGAAGAGCTGGTACGCGCGCGCCACCAGGTAGACGCCGGCCGCGACCATGGTGGCGGCGTGGATCAGTGCCGACACAGGTGTCGGGCCCTCCATGGCGTCGGGTAGCCAGACATGGAGGGGGAACTGCGCCGATTTCCCGACCGCGCCGCTGAAGACGAGCATGGCCATGATGAAGAGCCCGGCCTGGCTGACCAGCCCCGCGTGGTAGAGCGGTGCCAGCGCGTAGAAATCGAGGTCAACCGCCCCCCCCATGTGGTTGTGGAAGCGGAAGAAGATGTATGCCACCCCGACGAAGAAGGGGAAGTCGCCAAGCCGGGTGACGATAAAGGCTTTCTTCGCGGCCGCTGCGGCGGCCGGACGCCTGAAGTAGTGGCCGATCAGCAGGTACGAGCAGACCCCGACCAGTTCCCATGCGACGTAGGTCTGGAAGTAGTTGGTGCTAACGACGAGCAGCAGCATGGAGAAGGTGAACAGCGAGAGGAAGCCGTAGTAACGCACGAACCCCTCCTCGCCACGCATGTATTCGAGGGAGTAGAGCTGCACCAGGAGGCTGACGCTGCAGACGACGACCACCATCATTGCGGAGAGTGGGTCGGCCAGGATGCCTATCGAGAAATGGACGTCGGAGAACTGCAGGAAGTCGCCGAAGAAGCCGAGCCCGTACTGGACGTGCTCAGGGTGGGCGAGTTCACGGACGAGGGCCAGGATCGAGATGACGTCGGCG
>JBHEMP010000122.1:0-2860 GCA_046262515.1 Candidatus Dormibacteria bacterium
GATGGAGGCGACGCGCAGGGTTCTCGCGGAGCGACCGGAGACGCGGGTTGTGATGCTGACCTCGTACTCAGGCCATGAGCGCGTTGTGGAGGCCCAGGGAGCCGGCGCCGTGGGCTACCTGCTCAAGGACTCGACCCCCGAGGAGGTCATGCAGGGGATTCGCGCCGCGGTGTCCGGAACGGGTCCGCCCGATCAGGCGGCGCTGACCTGATCTGATCCACCCCAGCTTGCAGCCCACCGCTGGGCGCGGCCGGGGGCCAGTACGGCCGGTCACATGGGCAGCGGCAGCTTCTCGAGTAACCTTCGGCCGAGTTCCAAGTCGCCTTCTACCTCGAGTCGTCCAATTCCCGCGCCGGTCTGGGGGTGTACACGACCGCAAAAGCGCGACACGAAGTCGAGGATCTCTCCACGCACCTGGACTGAGGGCCTCGTCGCACCGTCATGCACCTCCACGCCGCGCCCCTCACGCACCGCCACTCGCCAGCGCCGCTCGGGCTCGCCCTCAAGAACAACCTCCACGAGCGTTCCTTCCGGTGCACCAACTCCGCGAGCCACGAGCTTCGGCAGGGCGCCCCTGGGAATCCCCAGGGCGGTATCGACCCACGGCCCGTCCATCCCGCCTGGCTTCCCCAGCACCCAGCGGATGTCCTGCTCGTGCACCCAGCAGTCGAATACGCGGATGCGCATGAAGTCCAGGTAGGTCCCGGGTCCAGCAGGTGTCCAGGATGGAGCGGACCAATCCGCCTCGCTCAAGGCAGACAGCATCTGCAACCGCTTGGCGGTGACCTCCCGAAGAGCGGTCACAACGTCCCGGCGACTCAGCACGCGCAGGTGGGCCACCCACCGTTCGTTGAACTCGCCGATCGGGTTGCGCACGTACTGCGGGTATCGTTCAGGAGCGCCGGGCTCGTGCTCACCGGCGAGGCTGCGCTCGGTGCCCACCACGTGGGCGACGAGATCACGTACCTCCCAGCCCGGACAACCGGTGGCACGTCGCCACTGGCCGTCGTCCATGTCTGCGGTGAGTCCAGCGAGCGACGCCCACACCGCCTCGAGTTCTGCCACGACCCCAGGAAGGCTCACTCGCCCACTGTACGGGGGTCGCTGATCGGTCAGCTCGCGGCAGCCTGTAGGTCCAGCGCCGGAGCGATCGTCGGCAGCCGCAGCCGAAATACGCTCCCGCGGCCCGGCGCGCTGCATACCAGTTCCAGACACCCCCGGTTGCGCTCCGCGAGCTCGCGGGCGATCGTCAGACCAAGTCCCGTCCCCGCTCGCGGCCCCGTCGCCGAGTCCGCCAACCGCGTGAAATGGTCAAACACATGCTTGTGTTCTGTGGGCGCGATACCGATGCCGTGATCCTCGACCACGATCTCAGCCCAGTCCGCTTCCGGCGAGCGCAGGGCAACCTGGATTCGCGGCGCGTCGCTCGCGTAGTGCAGCGCGTTGTTGATGAGGTTGTCGACCACCGACCCCACCTGCGCCGGATCAGCCGACACCATCATCGGCTCACCGGGCAACTCGTAGGACAGGCGAGCCCGCAGCGCCTCGGCACGAGCGGCGGCCCGGACCATGGCCTGGCGCAACACCTGACGCAGGTCAACCTCCTCGGCAACCGGCACCATCGCCCCGCCCTCGAGTCGCGCCAGGGACAGCAGGTCGTCGACCAGCGCGGTCATATGCCGGGCCTTTTCGCCCAGCACCTTGAGCGGCCGCTCCCAGTTTCCGGGAGCGGGCCCCATGGTCCCCTCCTCCAGCATTGAGAGGTAACCACTCAGCACGGCCAGGGGGGTGCGCAGCTCGTGGGCGACCATGCTGAGAAGATTTTTGCGGGCGCGCGCCGTCTCCTCCGCCAGCGCGAGACGCTCCAGCGTCTCATGAACAGGCCCGCTCATGGATACATGATAGCCCTGTTGTCAGGTTTGGTGGTCAGACGGTCGCTGTGACCGCCGCCAGCTCACCCTCCACCACCGCAGCCAGGGCGCCGATGAAGTCAGGCGCCGTGTTGAGTGCGGGGATCCGCCGCATCGTAATTCCGTCCGCAGCCGCCTCCTCGACGGCGGCGACGTCGATGTCGTACAGGGTCTCGAGGTGATCGGAGATGAACTGCACGGGAACGACGATGACGTCACGGACCCCGTCCCGGTGCATGGCCGGGAGCAACTCCTTGACGTCGGGGCGGAGCCACTCTTCGGGGGTGTGACCGGCGCTCTGATAGGCGAACTGCCAGCGCCCCGGGGCCAGGCCGGCCGCGGCGGCCACCAAATCTGCGGTCTGCTTGAGCTGGTCGATGTAACCGGGGTCGCGGTCGACGACGGGCCGGGGGAGTGAATGAGCGGTGAGCACAATCGGAGCCGAGTCCCGCGTTTCCTCAGGGAGCGCGGCGATGGCCTCCCGCGTGCGTCCCGCGATCGCCTCGATCAAGGTCGGCTGGTCACCCCAGGCACCCGCGATCGTGACCCGGCCTTCGGGGCCGAGCAGGTGCGCGGACGCCTCCAGCTCGCGGTGGTACCCGGCCAGGATGATCGGCGAGTACTGGGGTGCCAGCACCACCCCGACAACCCGGCTCACCGCCGCCGCAGCGAAGCGCTCCAGCGCTGCAGCGATGCGCGGCTCGGAATGGAGCATGCCCACCTCGACCCGGAAGGTGCCGCGTCCATGGCGGCCGTCGAGCACCTCCTGGAGCGCCTGACCCTGGGCCATGGTGATCCGCACCAGCGGAGAAAAACCGATGCGCCGATAGCGGGCGGTGAACTCCTCGATCAGCTCGGGCGAGGCGTCACGGCCCCGGCGGATGCTGCGCAGGTACGCCGGAACGTCGTCGGCTGTCGATGCCGAGCCGTAGGTCATCAGCACCACCCCG
>JBHEMP010000123.1:0-26527 GCA_046262515.1 Candidatus Dormibacteria bacterium
TCCTCGGGAGTGGGATCAGGGATGTTGATCTTGTAGCGGATGCGACGCAGGAACGCCTCATCGACCAGCTCCGAGGGGTCCAGGTTGGTGGAGAAGAAGATCAGCATCCCGAACGGGACCTCGATCTTCTTGCCCACGACCGCCATGTTGAGGTAGTCCACCCCCTCCTCGAGGGGCACGATGAAGCGGTTGAGCAGCTTGCGGGGCGACACATCCTGCCGCCCGAAGTCGTCGACCAGGAAGATCCCGCAGTTGGCCTTCATCTGCAGTCCCGCCTCGTAGAACTTGAACGCCGGCTGCCAGACCAGGTCGAGCATCGAGAGGTCGAGCTCTCCCCCCACCTGGACGAACGGCCGGCGGCAGCGCACCCAGCGCTGGTCGGCCTCGGCCACCGGCGGTCCCACCGGCTCGTGGTGGCTGGGGTCATAGAGGCGGATGACCGCGTCGTCCACAGCCAGGGCATACGGCATGTAGACGGAGCCGCCGAGGAGCGCCTGGGCGGAGCGGGCGATCGAGCTCTTTCCGTTCCCGGGGTGCCCGTACAGGAACACGCTGCTGCGAGAGTTGAACGCTGGCCCCAGGACGTCCTGCGTGTCCTCACTCAGCACCAGCCCCTTGAGGGTCGCCCTGAGCGCGTCGCGGGTGGCGAAGTTCTCCGGGAGGCCCTGCTGGCGAACCGCGTCGTTGTACTCGCGCAACGGGACCGGCGCCGGCCCCATGTACTGGTTTCGGTCGAGGATCTCCCGAGCCCGCTCACGGCCGGATTCGGTGATCATGTAGGCCAGTCCCTCCTCAAGGGTTTCCAGCCGGCGTTCCGGCCGGGGCGCCTGGCCGATGGACTGGATCAGCGAGTTGTTGGCCAGCTGGGCGATGACCGGGTGAACGCACTCGTAGTCCAGGCGCAGGCGGGTCGCCACCTCGTGGGCCGGCATCTGGGTGCTGAAGTGCATCAGCTTCAGGATCAGGTCACTCATGAAGGTCGCGGAGAGCCCGGTCTGCTGCAGGGTGCGCGGCCGCGGCGGCGTGAAGCCGCCGGCAGAGGCTGGCGCGACCCCGGTCACCTGCTCCATGTCCAGGGGTGGCTCGATCGCGACCGGTGGGCGGATCCCGTTCTCTGGGTTCAGCGCGTGGCCGGCGTGGGGCGCGTTCTCAATTTGAGCCAAGGCCAACTGATGGTAACAGCGGGGGTTCCCCGCGGGGAATGCTTCCGGCCTGGTGGAAGGTCTAGTCCGGGGCCGGGTTCCCTGCGGGTGGATTGATCGGAGGCCGTGGCGGCGATGGGCTTGGAATTGGTGACAGGGTTGGTTCGGGGGACGTCGAGACCTCGACGGCGGGTGAAGGACTGGCGCTGGGTTCCACCGTGGCCACGCACGCGGCGAGCAGCCCCGAGAGGGCCGCGAGGGCCAGGCCGGTGCGCCATCTTCGGCCGCGTTTTACCACGTCGCCGAGCCTACCCCGGACGCGCCGCAACGCCGGGCGCCGGTCTCGCCGCGCCGCGGCGTCCGCGGGTCTCGCGGACCTTGAGGATGGCCAGTCCGCCGAGCACGAAGGAGACGATGTAAACCAGGAAGGTCACCGGGTAGCCTCCCGGCTGCCCAAAGACCTGCCCCCTCCCGTTGAAGGCATCGATCAGGAACCCTCCGACGAAGCCGGCAATCACGCCCGAACCGGCGGTGGCGACGTTCGAGAACCCCAGGAACCGCCCGGCCTCGTCCGCCGGGATCACGTCCATCAAGAACGCCCAGTCCACTGACAAAAAGGCTCCGGCCGAGATGCCGATGAGGATCCCGAAGTACAGAGCCTGGGCGAGGTTTGTCGGCAGGTTGAGCGCCGTCGCCACGAACCCGGTCATGGCCGCGGGTAGGACGTGGTAAGGCGAGAGCAGCAAGCCCAGGGTCCCGACCACTCCGAGCGCCGCGGCCAGGAGCACAAGCGGTTTGCGCCCGACCCGCTGGGAGATCTCAGCCGATGGAACGCTGGCCAGGAAAGCGACGAGGACAATCACCACCTGCAGGTCACGGGCAGCCAGTGCCGCCAGGTCTTCCAGGTGCTGCGAATGGCCGGGGTAGAAGACGTCCTTGAAGTAGAAGATCGCGTAACGCTGGAGCCCGGCGATGGAGACCAGGATCGCCAGCCGGGAGACCATCAGCCAGATGAAGTCGGCGTGTTTCTTGGGGCTGATCATGAAGGTCCCCACCACCACCTCGCGAAAGCCCATGCGCAGGCCGGGGTCGGGCTTGACGCGGTCCGGAAACTGGGTCAACACGATGGTCATGGCTATGCCTAGGACGAGGATCATCGACAGCAGCGCGAGGTCAAAGCGGTGCTGGCCGGTGAAGGTGCCGACGATGCCAAAACCGAGAGCCAGGCCAAGCAGGTTCCCCCCGCCCACGAATCCACTGGCGCGGCTGCGCTGGGACTCGGGTACGACATCCGGAAGGAGACCCTGGTAGGGGGCCTGCGCGGCGTTCTCCGACACCTGGAGGAGGAAATAGAGGACGAAGAGATAGATGTAGGCCGGCGCTAAAAAGACCGCCGCGCCGGAAGCCGACGACTGCCCCGACGGGGTCAGGATCATCAGCCCCAGGAACACCATCGAGCCCAACGTCCCGGCGAAGATGAACGGCTTGCGGCGCCCGAATCGGCTGTTGGTGCGGTCCGAGACGGCCCCGACCACCGGCTGCCAGAAGACGGCGATGATCGTCCCCACGCCTTCCAGGATGGCCACGCCCGCGCCCTTGTGGGCGTCGCCCACGGCGTGCAGGATCAAGAGTGGCAGCACAAAGCTGCCCAGCGGCAGCCACAGGTACCCCAGCGCGACCCAGTACGACGTCAGCAGGGCGATCCGTCCGGTGCCCATGCGGGAGGGCGTATTCACGCCGCCACTGTACGCGTTGGCCTCGCCGAAGGCCACTTTGCCGCTCAGGAGATGTCATGGTTAACGCCTTGATGGTGGGCACGAAGACAGACATGGGGATGGACAGGGCCTCCCGGACCCAGCAGTCGTCCCTGCTTTCGGACCCGCTGCTCAAGGGACTGCTGGGCTACTTCACCACGCTCACGGGCGTGAAGTTCGCACCGCGCGAGCTGCCGGTTGGCGCGATCCAGGGAGACCTGGCCGCGGAAGCCTGTCCCTTGCTCTCGGAGCACGGCGCCTGCGCCCTGATTTCGGGTGCCGGCGGGGATCCTGACATCCGCCACTTTCATCGCTGCCTGGGCGGTGTCGGCCACCTCGTGATCCCGCTCGGACCCAGGAGCGCGGCCGCAGGCGGAACGGGGGCCGGGCGGATCGTTTCCGGTCCCCTTTCGGTCCGCCGGACGACAATGGCCGAGCTGCTGGAGGCGGGACAGGCGTTGCACCTGCACCCTGACGCCCTGGCCACTTCGCTCCGGGAGGTCCCGGAGGTGGACGCGGCCGAGGTGGCGGCGTTCAGCCGGCTGGTGACGGTGGCCCTGGAAAAGGTGGCCGGCGAACGAGCCAGCCGCGCGCGCATGCTGGCGGTGCCCGCGGCCTTTGAGGAGGTCGGCATGCACGGCAGCCGGGAGGTCATGCGCGAACTGCTGGCCGGGCTGGTGCACAGCTTCAGCGACGCCGACGCGGCGGTGCTCTCGACGCGCGCGGGACAGGACGATCCGCTCGAGCACCAGCCGTCATTCGGCGAATCGCTGACCGCCGATGAGCGAGGGCTGCTGATGAGCTTCACGGCCGAGGTCGTCGCCTGGATATCGCAGACCGGCTACCCTATAAGTTTCCCCGACCTCGGCGGAAGTGCCTGGCGCAAGCACGTCCTGGACGGCCAGGACTTCGAGGGCTCACTGGTGGCGGTGCCGGTGAAGGTTCCCGGTGACGGCCAGGGCTGGTGGACCGCTTATTACCGGTTGCCCATGACACAGATGGAGGACCAGCTTCACCGCCTCACGGTGCTGGCCGCGCACAGCTCGCAGACCCTGGCCTTCGCCTCCCAGTTGGAGGCCAGCGAATCGGCGGCGCTGACCGACGCCCTCACCCAGCTCGGCAACCGCCGCTTCCTCTCCGGACAGCTGGAGCGGGAACTGGCAAGGAGCGCGCGGGGGCGTTACCCGGTTTCGATGATCATGCTCGACATAGACGACTTCAAGGCGATCAACGACACGTACGGTCACCGCGCCGGTGACGATGCCCTGCGGGCGGTGGCGGGGGCCCTGCTGCAACCACTGCGACGTTCCAACACGGTCTGCCGCTATGGCGGCGACGAGTTCTGTGTGCTAATCCCGGAGTGCAGCACCGACGAAGCCCTGGGAGTCGCCCGGCGGCTCCTGCAGGAGGTCGAGGGAACCGAGGTCCGAAGTGGTAGCGGGGACTTCTTCACCATCCATGTATCCGCTGGCGTGGGCACCTTTGAGCCGGACGACCCGGGCAGCCACGACCTCTTCGAGATGGCCGACCGGGCCCTCCTGGGCGCCAAGCGCAGCGGCAAGAACCAGGTGCTGGTGAGCACGCAGACCGCGGGCCCCCAGCAGCGCTCTGAACCGGGACGGTTGGACTGAGCCTGCCTCCGGGTCCGCTCGTGGAGTGCATACCGAACGTCTCCGAGGGTCGGCGGGCGGCGGTCATCGAGGCCCTGGGCAGGACGGTCAGCCGGGTGCCGGGTTGCTGCCTCCTTGACGTCCACAGTGACGTCGACCACAACCGCAGCGTGCTCACCTTCGCGGGCTCGCCGGCCGCGGCGCGGGCCGGCGTCATAGCCCTGGCCGCCGCGGCCATCGAAATGATCGACATGCGCGCGCAGGCCGGGGTTCATCCGCGCGGCGGCGCCCTTGACGTGGTGCCCTTCGTGCCCCTGGTGGAGGTGGACATGTCGGACTGCGTCGTCCTGGCACGGCAAACGGGGGCGGAGCTGGCCGAGATGTACGGCCTGCCGGTCTACCTGTATGCCGAGGCTGCCGACCCGGGACGGCCGGACACCCTGGCGACCCTGCGGCGCGGCGGGTTCGAGTCCATGGTGGCCGCGTCGCAGCTGCCGATATCCCCGGACTACGGTCCTTCCACCGCGCACCGCACGGCCGGGGTGGTGAATGTTGGCGCCCGCGATCCACTGGTGGCCTTCAACCTGCTCCTCGACACCCGCGACGTGGCGGTGGCGCGGCGCGTGGCGGCGATCGTGCGCGAGTCAGGACACGGCCTATCGGGCGTCCAGGCGATCGGCCTCTACCTACCCAGCCGGGACCACGCGCAGGTGAGCATGAACCTGCTCGACTACCAGACGACTCCCCTCGACGCGCTGGTCGAGGCGGTGCGGCGAACCGCGGCCTCACTCGGCGCCCGGGTGGTCGAGGCCGAGCTGGTGGGCCTGGCCCCGAGGCAGGCGCTGAGCGCCCTGGCCACGCTCGACCTGGTCGGCCTGCCTGGCATGGAGAAGAGCCTCGAGGCACGCCTCGAGGCCTGCGGCGGCTGAGGGCCGGGTAAGGTTTCCCGGTCATGCCCGTGACCACTCGCGTGTTCCTCTGCCGCCACGCTCATCCCGACAACCCGAAGGGCGTCTTTTATGGCCACCTTCCCGGCTTCGGGCTCAGCGCACTTGGCACGCGCCAGGCACTGGGACTTGGGGAGCACCTGTCCAGGTTCCCCGTCCGTCGAATCTACGCGAGCCCCCTGCAGCGCGCCCAGGAGACGGCTACCCTGGCGAACTCGCGGCTGCAGTCGCCGGTACAGATCGAGACTCGCGAGGCGCTGATAGAGGCTGAGTTCGGGAAGTACCTCCAGGGCGTCCCACAGCGCCGAGCGCCCTTGACCCGGCCGCTCTTCTGGGTGCACCTGGTACGTCCCGGACGGCTGGCTTTTGACGAAACGGTGGCCGCGATGGCCGCCCGGGTTGACGGCGTGGTCCGGGAGGCCCTCGGCGCATGTCGGGGGGAAGCCGCGGCCCTCATCAGCCACGCGGACCCGATAAAGGCCTTCTGGAACCAATACGTCGGCCAGGCCGACTGGCGCTTCCATTTCCTGGACCTGGCCAAGGGCGGGTTTTTGGAGCTCGTCTACGAGGGCGACGACCTGGTCGTGATCCACCCGCACAGGCCAATGGAAGCGTGACGGCGATGGTTGACCTCCTGATCCTTGGGATCCGCACGCGTTACGTGCTGGCGGCGGCGGTGCTGTTGGCCATCGTCCTGGTCCTGGCGGTGCTGGGGGCGCGCCGGGCTCGGCGCGGTCGACTCTCCCTCCGGGAGCTCACCCCCGCCGATACCGACCGATATCGGGCCGCCTTCGCCGACCTGGAACGAGAGTTCGTGGACCGGCCGGCGCAGTCCGCGGCGCGCGCGCGGGGGCTCGTGGAGGAGGTGATGCGCCGGCGGGGCTTCCCGGACCGAATCGAACCGGCGCAGCGCGTCACCGACGTCAGCCGGCAGAACCGGCCCGCCGGGAGGGCCCTGGAGAGTGCCAATGGCAACCTCGTCGCGGGACCCACCGACACCGAGAAGCTGCGTCTCGCCGTCCAGGGCTACCGGGCCGTGCTGCAGTGGCTGATCGGCGAGGAGACCGAACGGCAGACCTGAGCCGCCGCGGCGGCTTCGCCGGGTGGCTGCGGGAACGTATCCACCAGCTGACTCGCGAGCGCTGTCCCTACTGCAGGGCCACCCCGGTGCACGCACAGGCCGAGATGGTGGTCTTTACCAACCGCGGTTACCGCTTCCCGCAGGTTGGGGTCACCTACTGCCTGATGTGCTCGCAGCTGCTCGGCGCCCACCTCATTGACGCCGAGCCTCCGTGCCAGTGCGCCGGCCACTTTGAAAGTGACGTGGCCGAGTCGGACACCCTCTCCCTCAAGAACCCGCACCGCATGACCGACATCGTCTTCACCTCCTGCGCCACCTGCGGCAAGGTGCTCGAGGCCCGGGTCCACTACTGATGCTGGAGAGGTGGGGACGGTTTGTTCACCGCCGTCGCTGGCTGACCCTGGGGTTGGCAGCCGCCGTGCTGGCGCTCTCCGCCGGCCTGCTCGCTCGGGGCGGGCAGCTCAAGGATCCGCGCTCGCTGAACCTGGAGGCGGGCCACGCCAGCGACCTCATCGACGCTCAGCTGCCCAGGGATAAGGGCGGCTCCAGCTTCAACCTGCTCTTCACTGGGGATGGCCTGCGGGTGGCGGACCCGGGCTTCAGGGCCGCGATGACGGCGGCGCTGGCGCCACTGGAGGCGGACCGGCGGGTGGTCGCGGTGGACACACCATATGGGCCCGACGCCGGCCGGGCTGCAACCCTGGCTTCTCCCGACGGGCGCGCGGCCCTGGCCGTCGTCCACCTCAGGGACGACGGGGCGGTGGCGCGCAAGTACTATGCCGCCCTGCGGTCCCTGGTTCGCCCGGGCCGTCTGCGAGTGCTGGCCGGCGGCGGTGTGGCCGTCCAGAACACCTTCGACGAACTCCTGGCCGGCGACCTCAGGCGGGCGGAACTGGTGGCCATCCCGGCGACGGTCGTGCTCCTGGTGCTGGTGTTCGGCGCACTGGTAGCCGCCGGTCTGCCCCTGCTGATTGGGATCGTCTCCATCGTCGGCGGGCTCGGGGGCACCTACCTGGTCGCATCCTTCGCGGACGTCTCGAGCTATGCGCAGAACGTGGTCACCCTGATCGGCCTTGGGGTGTCCATCGATTATTCGCTGTTCATCGTCAACCGCTTCCGGGAGGAACTGGCAGGCGGCGCCTCGCGCGAGGATGCGCTGGGCATAACCATGGCCACCGCCGGCCGGGCGATCATGTTCTCCGGCTTGACCGTCGCCATCGGGCTTTCCGGGATGCTCTTCTACCCGGGCAGTTTCCTGCCGTCGATGGGAATGGCGGGCGGCGTGGTGGTCGCCATCGCCGTCTTCTACTCGCTGACCCTGCTCCCGGCGATGCTGGCATTCCTCGGGCCGCGGGTGAACCGGGGTCGCGTTCCCATCGCCGCCACCGGGAGCCGGAAGAACTGGCACACCCTGGCCATGGCCGTCATGCGCCGGCCGGTGGCGATCCTGGTGCCCACCGTGGGGTTCATCCTGCTGGCGGGACTCCCGTTTGCCCACCTTCGGCTGGCCAACGGGGACCTCGAGGTGCTGCCTCCTTCGGCGGAGGTCCGCCAGGAGCAGGCACTCGCGCTCAAGGAGTTCCCGGGCCGCAGCCAGACGGTCATCGCGGTCGTGGCCGAGTTCAAGGGTGCACCCATGACGGCGCCCCGTGTCGGCGCCCTGTACGACCTCACGAGACGGCTGGCGCAGACCCCGGGTGTCGTCGAGGTCAACAGCGTGGTCAACCTCCACCCGCGCCTCGACAAGGCTGCCTACCAGGCGCTGCTGACCGCGCCCACCACCTCCCTACCGGCGCCCGCCCAGGCTGCGGCGCGCCAGTCGGTCGGGCGCAACATCGTGGTCATCAACGCCCTCACCAACCGCTCGGCCGAGGGCGATGGCGCGCGGGACATCGTTCGGGCCATCCGCGGCAATCGTTCAGTGGCCGACGGGCACATCGAGGTCACCGGGCAGACCGCCTTCGACCTCGACGTCGTCAACTTCATCGTCGAGCGAACCCCCGCGGCTGTCGCCTTCATCGTCGTTGTGACCTGCATCGTGCTGTTCCTGCTGCTGGGCTCGATCCTGCTCCCGCTGAAGGCGGTGGTGATGAACTTCCTGTCGCTCTCAGCGTCCTTCGGGGCGCTGGTCTGGATCTTCCAGGACGGCCACCTGGCGCGCTGGTTGAACTTCGAGCCGCAGTCCGTGGATCCGTCGATCCCGGTGTTGCTCTTCTGCATCGTTTTTGGCCTCTCCATGGACTATGAGGTCCTGCTGATGAGCCGGATGAAGGAGGAGTGGGAGCGCAGCCACGACAACCGCCACGCGGTCGCCGAGGGCCTGGAGTTGAGCGGGCGCCTGGTGACCGGGGCGGCCGCCATCATGGTGGTTGTCTTCTTGGGATTCGGCTTGGCCCAGGTCTTGCTGATCAAGTCGCTGGGCATAGGCATGGCCATCGCCGTGGTGATCGACGCCACCCTGGTCCGCGCCCTGATCGTTCCGGCGACCATGCGCCTGCTCGGTGAGCGCAACTGGTGGGCGCCGGCGCCGGTGGCTCGCCTGTACCGCCGCCTCGGGCTCGGCGAGGCCTCCTCGCGGGCAGCCGCGGGAACTACTTCTTCGTAGCCGCCTTGAGCTGGTCCAGGACCCTGCCCAGCTGCTGGATGTCGCTGGCGTAACCGGCGAAGTCGCCGGCTTTCAGCTTGGCCTGGCTGTCGGTGTACAGGGAGTTGGCCTGCCCGATCAGGGTCTGCACGTCCCCGGCCGGCGCCGGGGATGGAGTCGTCGTAGGGGTGGTGCCCGTCGGGGTGGTCGTGGAGGTCGGCGGGGATGAGCTGCCGCTGGTGAGGGCCTGGAGCGCCAGGTCCAGGGTGTCAGCCCATACCACCCGCTGTTCGTCGCCGACCACGACCTTTTTCAGCTCGGGGATGGCGGTCCCGGTGGACGCGATGTAGATGGGCTCGACGAAGAGGATGGAATCCTCGATCGGGATGACCAGCAGGTTGCCGCGGATGATCCTGGAGCCATTCTGGTTGAGCAGGCTGTACTGGGAGGAGATAACGGGGTCCTGGTCGACCCGGCTCTGGACCTGTTCCGGCCCGGTAACCTGGCGATCGGTGGGAAAGCGGAAGGCGGCCAGTTTGCCGTAGTCCGCCCCATCGCTGCGCGCGGCCATCCAGGCCACCATGTTCTTGCGGTTCAGGGGCGTGAAGGGCTGGATGAGGACGAACTCCTCGTGGTCCTGGCCGGGCAATTTCATCACGACGTAGTACGGCTCCAGCACGTTCCCCCCGCCCTGGCCGTTGCTGTCCCCCGATCGCCCGGGCTGTGACCACGCGTCGGAGCGGTTGTAGAAGTCCTGGGGATTGTGCATGTGGTACGTCTCGAGTACCCGCGCCTGGATGTTGAACAGGGATTCCGGGTAGCGGACGTGCTTGCGGAGGTCCGGCGGCATCTGGTCTATGGGGACGAATGTGTTGGGGAAGATCCGCTGGTAGGTGGCCAGGATGGGGTCGGCGGGGTCGGCGGCATACATGGTCACGGTGCCCTCATAGGCATCCATGACGACCTTGACGGAGTTGCGGACGTAGTTGGTACCGAGGTCATCAACCGGCTTCGAGTAGGGGTAGGCGTCGCTACTGGTGAGGGCGTCGACGATCCAGTACATACGACCTTCGGACACCACGAGGTAGGGATCCTGGTCGAAGGTCAGGAAGGGGGCGAGCTGCTGCAGCCGGGTCTTCACATCGCGGCGGTAGAGCAGCTGGCTGCCCGAGGTCACCTGGCTGCTGAGGAGAAGGTTGAGATCCCCCAGCTGGTAGGCATATGCCAGCCTGCGCAACCCTCCCGACAGTTGCACCCCGTGCGTCCCGGTCCAGCGCGAGTACACCTGCGAGCCATCCTTTTCGTAGTCCACCTCGGGCTCGGCCGTGGCCGCGATGACGTAACCGGTGCTCGTCTCGCCGAAGTAGATCTGCGGCCGGGTGAGGGCGGGTTCACCGATCGGCGGTATCCCGCTCAGGGCCAGCTGCGGTTGTCCCTCAGGACTGGCCTTGGAGACCTCCGTGGCGGCGGCACCGTAGCCATGGGTGTACTTGAGATGAATATTCAGCCAGGTCTGAACCGTCGCGGGGAGGCGGTCGGGGCTGAGCTCACGGGCGGAGAGCATCACCTGGTGATACCCGTCGCTGAGGTTGTAGCGGTCGATCGCGACGCGGTTGAAGTCGTAATACTGGCGGATCGTCTGGATCTGGTTGTACGCCGTCTGCAGGGGAACGTAGTCCCAGAGGCGGACGTTGTTGATGGTGCCCGGGTTGCGCGCGACCAGGTCGGCCGGCACGCCTGGTTTGGCGGGGTAGCTCTTCAGCTCCAGCTTGTCGAGGGCGAATGCCTGGTTGGTGGCGTCGATCTCGCGCTGGATGTAGGTCTGCTCCTGGGACAGCTCGGAAGGGGTGACGGTGGCGCGCTGGACGATTGCCGGGACGAGCAGGAGCAGGAGCAGGGAAGCCATTAGCCACACCACCGGGGACCCCACGAGCAGGGCAGGACGACGCAGGACCGCGTTGACAACCATCAGCACCGCAAGCCCGCCGCAGAGCACGAGCAGGACCCAGTACATCGGCAAGCGCACGTGCACATCGGTGTAGCCGGCGCCAAAGACGAAGCCACGCTGCCCCAGGAGGAGGTCGAACATCGCCAGCCGGTAGTGCACCGCCAGCAGCACGAAGAATGCCGCGGCCAGCAGCGAGAGGTGAGTGGTGGCGCGGGCAGAAAGGCCCTGCGCGCCGCCGGCGCTGAGGTAGATGAAAAGGGCGCCCGCGATGCAGATCGCCACCAGCGCCATCATCCAGCCCCAGGCAAAGCGGGCCAGTGGCAACTGGAAGACATAGACGCCGATGTCCTGGCCAAAGAGCGCGTCGGAGCGGTTGAAGGCCACGCCGTTGAAAGCCCTGGCAAAGGTCGCCCAGCTGCCGGACGCGACCAGTGCCATGACGAATGCAATCAACGCGGAGACCAGGATCGCCAGCCGGCCCGCGGCGGCTGTCAGCAGACCCCGGCGCACGCCAATGGCGGAGAGGGCCCGGAATCCCACCTGCCGTACGGCGTAGGCATTGCTCACCGCGAGCGCGGCGAAGGCCAGCACAAATGCGGCCAGGGAAATCGAGCCCTGGTACCGGAAGCGGGTCAGGTAGAGCTGTTCATAGCCCAGCGAACGGAACCAGAGCAGGTCCGTATAGAAACCGACGAACGGGCGGAGAAGGAACAGCAGGACCACCAGTGCGCCGACGAAATAGAGGCCGCGACGGGTGCCGGTGCCGAGCTTGATCTCGGGCGGCCGAGGCGGGCCGCCACGCTGGAAGAGCGGCTCGACGTTACTGAAGAAGTCGCCGCCGCCTCGCCCTCGGAACGCCATCAGGACTGCGCCCCGAGCTTCAGTCTGTGTACCTGCTGATGGCCCGTGTCTCCTCGTCGTGCTGCTTCTGGAAGAGCCTGCATCCCTCGTAGTCTGTCAGGCACGGCGGCGAGGGGTGACGCACATACGTGAACTTCTCGGTCCGGTGGGACACATGGCAGTCGGCGTGGTACCGGCGCAGCGGCCCAAAGCGACTGACGAGGACCTGCTCCAGGTACGGACAGCGGCGTGCCGCTAGTTGGGACCCACCATGGTCCGCACCCTGGTGGCCAGGTCCTTGACCTTGAAGGGTTTCTTGAGGGCCTGGACGTTCGCGTACTTCTCGAGCTCGGGCGCTGTGGTCTGGTTGACCAGCGCGGACACCACCAGTACCTTGGGGTCCTGCTGGCCGTCGGCCCTGATCTTCTGCAGCACCTGGGTGCCGCTCAACTCGCCGGGAAGCATCAGGTCCAGGATCACCAGGTCCGGCTTGTAGGAATCGATCAACTCGAGGCCCTCCTCGCCGGTCTTGGCGGTCTTGACCTCGTATCCCTCCATCTGGCAGAGCAGGGTTTCGATGTCCGCCAGAGCGTAGTAGTCCTCGACCACCAGGATCCGCTTCACGGCGCGGATCATAACATCCAGCGTATTCGCCGGCACCCCTCAGCAGGCGTGCATCAGCCCGGTCGTCACGCAGGCCTCGATGAGCGCCGCGACGGCGAACATGGGTACAAAGATGACGGCGCCCCCGAGGTAGTCTGTGAGCGCGCCCCGCATGCCGGCGAGCCACCCTTCGGAAGAGGGGTGGACCATGCTCGCGCCGACACGAAGGGCAAAGGCATAGGCGAAGACCAGCGCGGGCAGCTCGAGCACGCCGTGCGGGGCGACCCCGCAGGCGAAGAGGCCGAGGCGGTGGATCCCGAAGAAGACGCCTCCGACGTACCCCACGACAAAGCCGTTCAGCATCATGAGCAGTCCCCCGGCCACACCAAGGGTGAGGGGCGAGAAGACCAGCATTACGAAACCCACGACCACGTTGTGGGCGAATATGAAACCGAACAGGTGGGGGCTTCCGGACACCACCTCGTGGCCGCCCGCGGCGGTGCCGACCGCGGCCAGAACGGCGCGGTTGGGCACCAGCCCCAGCCGCTGCGCGACCACTCCGAGGACCGCTCCGCCGACGAGAAGCAGGGCGGAGACGGCTATGGCGGAGCGGCTGCGGCGGTATGCCCCCGGCACCCGGCGCAGCAGTGCGAACCGGCGCTCGCCGCCTCCCCTACCGCGCAGCCTCGCCAGCAGCCGGCGCGCAAATGCCCGCCGGTCGGGAGGCCGGCTGTCCTTGGAGAGGATGTTCTCTCGGTTGAAGTTCAACACCCCGAGGCGGAAGAGCAGCAGCGCGACAACCGCGAGCATCGCCGCAACCCCCCAGAGGATCCACTCCAGCTTGCTGATGATCAGGACCGACTCCCCCTGGATGACGCCGGACATCGGGATGATGATGAAGCTGGCCATCACGTTGGCCGACCGCAGCGTCTTGGTCTGACTGCTGACGATGGTGGCGCCGGTCACCATCACCAACGCCTGGGCCAGGGTGACCACCACCAGGGGAGCCATTTCGTCAGTGGGCACGAAGTGGCTGGCGAAGAAGAGGCCCAGGCAGTACACCAGCAGCGCGGAGTAACTGAGGGTGAGGCTTGGCAGGAGCACGGCGAGAATCTTGCCCAGATAGATCTCGGTTTCCCGCAGCGGCGTCGCGAAAAGGGTTTCCAGCGTGGATCTTTCCCGCTCGCCACTGAAGGATTCGAGGGCCAGGACCAGCGAGAAGGAGGCCGGGAGGAAGACCACGAAGAAGGCGCCCACCTCCGCGAGGCGCTCGGTGATTCCGCGCGAGCCGACGCCGAGGTAGTGGCTGACGAGGGTCACCCCGCCCGCGGCGACCAGAGGGATCACGAAGGTGAGGCTGGTCATGGCGATGAACAGTCGAGTGTCGGAGGTGGACTCCCGCAGTTCCCGGCGCGCGATGAGGCGGACGTATTCGCTCCGGGGTCGCCGCGCGCCGGTGAAAAAGTGACGGCCCAGCCACCGTCTCATGCGGGCGGCTCGGCCACGGTGTGCAGCCGCCCGGCGCGACCCATCACCTCCATGTAGATGTCTTCCAGGCCCGGCACCTGCGTGCGCACGTAGCGAGGTTTGAGACCGAGTTGGCGCTGCAGTTCGGCCAGGGTCCCCTCCGCAAGGATGCGGCCCTGGGCCATGACGGCGAGGCGATCCGCCACGCGGGCGGTCTCGCGCAGGTTATGGGTACAGACCACCACCGCCAGGCCCTCCGCCTTGAGCGACAGGATGTAATCCCAGGTCAGCCTCGCCCCCGCGGGGTCCATTGACGAGGTCGGCTCGTCCAAGAGCAGGACGCCGGGGTGGTGCAGGGTGGCTCGGATGAGTGCGACCTTCTGCCGCATTCCCTTGCTGAAACTGCCCATCCACACCCCCGAGCGCGGCGAAAGCCCGAAGAGCTCGAGCAGGCCATCAATGCGGCGCTTCCGGGTGGGCCCGTCCAGGCCCTGGACGCGCCCGAAGAAGTCGAGGTACTCGGGCGCGGTCATGCGCTCGTAGAGGCCCGGGACCTCCGACAGCAACCCGACCTGGGCCCTGACCGCCTCCGCGTCCTCCGCGACCGAGATGCCCCCGATACGCACCGTGCCGGTGGTCGGGCGGAGCACCCCCGCGAGGCAGCGAAGCGTGGTTGTCTTGCCCGCGCCGTTCTCCCCGAGGATCACCAGCGATTCCCCCGGCGGAACTCGAAAATTAATGTCCTCGAGGGCTCGAAAGTCGCCAAAATCCTTGGTCAGGCTCGTGACTTCGACGCCGTCTGCCATGGCAGCGATGTTATCCGCGTGGATACGCTCGGGATGCGAGGTTATGATCACGCCCCAGATGCCCAGGACGCGCGCCGCCCAGACTACAAAGCCAACCGCCCCCAGCGGAACGGGCGCCGCGAAGAGCACGCGCGCCTCGAAGCGCGCAGTGGCGGCGCCCGGATCGTGCAGGTACTGCAAGGTGGCCCTCGTGCCCGACAGCAATTACTGCGCGGCCTGCGGGATGCCCATCAACCCCGCGAATGACCGCCCGCTCTTCGTCATTGAAGGCCTGACCAACCTGTTCAACGTGGTCTTTTTCGAGTCCCTGATGGAGCAGGAGTTGAACCGGGCGATCCGATATGGTCACGACCTCTCGGTGCTGGTCGTCGAGATCGACGACCTCACGGCCCTGGAGGCCGCGTATGGCTACGAGGAGACCAACAAGCTGATCCGCTCCGTTGGGGAGGCCATCGCGCAGGCCATCCGCGACCCCGACACACTCGCCGCGACCAACCGCGTGGCGGCCCTCGGCACCCAGCGTTTCCTCGTTCTGCTACCCCATACCAACGAGGAGGGGGCCTTCCGGGCCGCGGAAAAGATCCGCACCCTGCTGAGCTCAACCGTGGTGGAACTTAGCGATGGGCCCTGCGTGGTGACCGCTTCCTTCGGTGTGGCGACGGTGGGACCGGACCGCGGAGTGGACGCCAACCTTGTCTCACGGGCCACCCAGGCTCTCATCGACAGCCGCGCCGTGGGTGGAAACCGGATCCAGGTGGACACCTCGATCTGACCGCCTGGCTAAGCCCGGGCGTTATTCCTCGGAGTCTTCCTCAGATGCCGCCGCGGCGCGTGCCGCCGCTCCACCCCGGTTCGGCGGGGGGCCCGCCAGCTCCGGGTAACCGATGTCCGACGTGATGTCGTCGCCGAACTCCTTGCGCAGCTTCATCAGCATGAAGAAGAAGCCGAACAGGGTGCCGATGCCCGCGAGCAGGGAGAGGACGCCGCCGCCGAAGAAGATCCAGTCGTGCTGGTAGGCATCCGACCCCAGGGGAGTGCCGAAGTACAGCCCGAACACGATGAAGAGGATCGACATCATCAGCACGGCGATGGCGCGCAGGGCGTACTCGAGGCTTGACGACACGCGCCAATTATGCCGGAAAGCCGGCGCCTCAGCGCAATGCGGCGGCTCGGGCTTGTCGCTAGTCGCTGAGCTGCTGCGAGGGTGAGAGGCCGGGGGTCACGCCGTGGACGAACACCGGGTCGCCGATGTAGTCGAAGTCGAAGAGCCACTTGGCCTGCTCCGCGGCGCCCGGATACTTCGTGTTCATGGTGGCGGTCTGCACGTTGATGCAGCCGTGGCTCATGGGGTGGCCGAAGTTGTTGTGCCAGGGGGCGCCGTGCAGCGCCGCCCCGCCGTCGAAATACTGGGTCCAGGGCACATGCTTGATGTCGTAGTAGTCGGGCGCGAAGGGGCCCTCGGGGCTCTTCATCTCTTCGTCGGCAACCCGGCGATAGATGTAGAAGCTGCCGTCAAACGTGGCGTGACCGTTGGGGGTACCGCTACTGATGAGGAAGTGGTTCGCCTCCGTCCCGTTCCTGCAGGCGAGCAGGTTCTGGCCGCCCAGGTCGACATCGATGACCCGCTTGTCGCCGGTGTCGAAGCTGACTGACGCGTCGTGCAGGTAGTGGGTGCCGCCGCCAGTGTGGTACCCCGTCAACTTTGCAGCAAGGGTGATGGTGCTGTTCGCGGGCCAGTAGCCATCGGAGGTCTTCGGGGAGAGCTCGACGCGGTTGGCGCTGAGCCAGCGGGGGGTGACCTGGATGGGCCCGCTGGCGACGGTCGGGGGCGCATATGTGGCGCATCCGGCCGCTCCCGCGGGGGCGGGGGTGTGGACATCCGCGGTGACTGTGAGCCGCCCCGCGAGGTCCGCCTTGTCGACGATGTCATTGCTCAGGGTCATGACCAGGGGAATGGCGACGCCGAGGTTCCTGGTACCCGGGTTGGGAGAGAAGTCGACCGTCGCCGCCGGGACGCTGCTGAAGCTGACTTCCTGGGGCGCGCCCGCTATGCCCCGCTGGTTCCGGGCCACCAGCGCGAAGTTGTACGTCTGCCCCAGCTGGAAGTCCGCCGGGACGACGGTGACGGTGCTGCCGTCAGGGCTCAACTGGCCCTTCACGGGGCCCTGGACGTCGATCGCGGCCGCCGGAGGGTTCAGCGCCACGACCACGGACTGGCCGTCGCCGATGGTCTTCGGGCTGCTGGATACGACGCGCGGGGTTGTCGCCGTCGAGAAGCTGCTGGTCTCCGTCTGCTCGGTTCCGCCCTTCACCGCGGCCACCGCGGTGACAACGTAGCGGGTATCGGTTTTCAGGCCGCCGGACAGGCGGAACTCGCCGTTGCGAAGGACGCCCGTGGCAAGGGTTGCCCCGCCGTCCGCCTGGACGCTGACCGACCGCAGCACCGCCCCTGAGGCCATCGCTCGCACCAGGACCTGCGTTGTTCGGGGGTCCAGCTCAGCAGCGCCTTCTACAGGGCTGAAGGCCACCAGCCCCTTGGTAGTGCTGGGCAGGCTGAAGGACCTGTGCGTGGATCCTGCCGCGAACCCGCCGAAGGGTCCGCATGCGGTGAGGGCGAAAAGAACAGCCGTCAACAGGCAGGTCCGCGCCGGCGAAAGCAGGCGGGGTGACCTAGAGGTCATCTGCGGTCAGCATAACAACCCGGTCGCTTCAGCACCTGGGCGCAACTCCTACCAGATGCCGAGGGTGTCCTTGGCTTCTTCACTCGCCATGGTCCGGGGGTCCCACGGCGGCGTCCAAACCATGTCGACCTGGACGTTGCGCGCGCCGGGCATGCCTGCCGCGATCCCGTAGACCTGGCTCTGCAGCATCGGCCCCACGGGGCAGCCGGGACCGGTCAGGGTCATCTTGACGGCGATGTTGTTATCGCTGACGGCGACATCGTAGATCAGGCCGAGGTTGACGATGTCGATGCCGATCTCGGGGTCCATGACCGCCTTGAGGGCCTCGCGGACGTCCTCGGCTGCCACCGGGATGGCGGTGCCGTCGGGGGCCTCGTCGTTGTACGCGCCGAGGTTTCCCTCGGTCACCGTGCTGCTGTCGCTCATGTCATCCTCCTGGTGCCGGCGCTCAGCCGCCGACGGTGTGGGTATGGGCCTCGGGGCCCGCGCTGTCGCCGGCGCGCTCCTTGAGTCCCTGGAGCAGGGAGTTCCAGGGCAGGACCGCGCACTTGATCCGAACCGGGTACTGTTTCACGCCCTGCAGCGCCTCCAGGTCGCCCAGGCCCTCGGGACCGCCCTCCGCCAGCATCATGTCCTTGAACCGGTTGATGATGCGCAGTGCCTCGGCGACGGGCTGACCCACCACCTGCTCGGTCATCATCGATGCCGACGCCTGGCTGATGGAGCAACCTCTGCCGCTGAAATGCAGCGCTTCCACGGTCCCCCCGTCGTCGCCCAGGCGGGCCGTGATCGTCACCTCGTCGCCGCAGAGCGGGTTGTTGGCATTGACGCGAACGTCCGCGGGGTCAAGGTCGCCCCTGTTCCGAGGATTGCGGTAGTGGTCGAGGATGATCTCGCGGTAGAGCTCGTCGTCAAACTGGAATGACATCAGCTCGCCCCCAGCATGACCCTGCGGGCATTGGCGAGAGCCGCCGCCAGGGCGTCAACCTCGGCGCGGGTGTTGTAGAGGTAGAAGCTGGCGCGGGCCGTCGCCACCTGCCCGAGGCGCCGCATGAGGGGCTGGCAGCAGTGATGGCCGGCGCGGATGGCAACCCCGTCGCGGTCCAGTAGCGTGCCCAGGTCGTGGGGGTGGATGTCGGCGAAGTTGAACGCCAGCACCCCACCTCGGTCATCGGCGGATTTGGGGCCATACAGCGCCAGGTCCTCGATGCCCAGGAGGACCTCGAGGGCGTAGTCCGTGATGTCACGCTCGTGCTGCCTGATGTTCTCCATGCCCACCGCCGTGAGGTAGTCCACGGCGACGCCGAGAGCAATCGCCCCGCCCGCGTCGGGTGTGCCCGCCTCGAACTTGTCGGGCAGCTCATTCCAGGTGGACTTCTCCAGCTCGACCAGCATGATCATGTTCCCGCCACCAAGGAACGGGGGCATCGACTCCAGGATCTCGCGCCGGCCGTAGAGGACGCCCACCCCCATGGGGCCGAGCATCTTGTGCCCGGAAAACGCCATGAAGTCACACCCCAACGCCCGCACGTCGACGGGGAGGTGCGGCACCGACTGGGCCGCGTCGAGGAGGACCACGGCACCCGCCGCATGCGCCCGCCGCGTGATCTCCTCGACGGGGTTGATCGTGCCCAGGACGTTGGACATGTGGCTGATGGCGACGATCCGAGTGCGCGGGGTCAGCAGCGAATCGAGATCGCCGAGGTCCAGCGTCCCGTTATCGAAGAGCGGGATGAACTTCAGCCGCGCGCCCTTTCGATCGGATAGCAGCTGCCACGGCACCAGGTTGGAATGGTGCTCCATCTCTGTAAGGAGGATCTCGTCGCCCTCGCGCAGGCGCTCCCCGTATGAGTGCGCGACGAGGTTGATCGCTTCGGTCGTGTTGCGAACAAAGATGACCTCCTCGGGGCTCTCCGCGTTGATGAAGCGCTGGATCTTGCGGCGAGCCCTTTCGTACTCGTCGGTCGCCTCCTCGGACAGGGTGTGGATACCGCGGTGGATGTTGGCGTTGTAGCGCCGGTAGTAATCGGCGAGGGCGTCGATGACCTGATTCGGCTTCTGGCTGGAGGCCGCGCTGTCGAGGTAGACGAGGCCACGGCCCCCACGCACGGTGCGATCGAGGATGGGGAAGTCGGCGCGCACGGCGGCCACGTCGAGTGGCGCCGCCAGGACGTTCGTGCTCAAACCCCCGCCGGGGCGACGCTGTCGGAAGCCGGTTCCAGGATGTCCACCATCACGTCCTCGCCCACCAGCTTGACACCGTAGGTGCGCACCGGCAATACCGCCGGCAGGCTCAGCGCGCGCCCGGTTTCGAGGTCGAAGGCGGACCCGTGCTTTGGACATTCAATGGTGCCGGCGTCGAGGTCAACCTCCCCGTCCGTGAGGTGGAAGTACTCGTGGCTGCATATGTCACTCAGCGCATACAGGTAGTCGCCGGCGTTGACCACCGCCACCTCCTCGCCATCGACGGTGAAACGGCGCGCCTCGCCCACAGGTATCTCGGTTATGGAGGCGACCCGGATCACGCCCTCACCCCAGTGCCTGCCAGCCCACGCAGGGCCGAGTCGATGGCCTCGTGGATCTGGTCCCGCACCCGGGGCAGCGCGATACGGTCGATCACCGGCTGGAAGAAGCCATGCACCAGCATGTCCTCGGCCTGCTTACGGGAGAAGCCGCGGCTCTGCAGGTAGAAGAGCTGGTCGGAGTCGACCTGGCCCACGGTGGCACCGTGGGTGCAGCGCACGTCGTTGGCCTCGATCTCCAGCATTGGGATGGAGTCGGCGTGCGCCTTGCCGGAGAGCAGCAGGTTGCGGTTGGCCTGGTAGGCGTCCGAGTGCTGGGCGTCCTTGCGGATCTTGATCAGGCCCGAGTACACGCTCACCGACTCTCCGCTCAGCGCGCCCTTGACCAGCAGGTCACTGAGGCAATGGGGCGCGAAGTGGTCCTGCAGGGACTGGTAGTCGAAGTGCTGGTTGCCGTCACCGATGACCAGGCCCGAGATCCGGGCGGTGCCGTTCTCCCCCTTCATCGCCACCTCCATGTAGACCTTGGAGACCGCACCGCCCGTTGCCGCCACGACCAGTTCGGCGCGGGCGTCGCGACCGAGGTGGACCCGGTGGGTGGCGATGTGGGTGACATCGTCGGGCCACTGCTGCAGGACCAGGTACTGGATGCTGGCGCCGTCGCCAAGGACGACCTCGCTGACCGCGCTGCTGAGCCGGGCGCCGCCCAGGCTGCCGGAGGCGTACTCGTCCGTGAACACCAGCGAGCCCCCCTCCTCGACCACCACCAGCGTCCGGGGCAGGACCGCGGGGAGCCCGGCGCCGGGCTCGGGCGGGGCATAGGTCGCCCAGACCGGGAGCTCGGCGGAAACGTTGCGAGGCACGTAAACAAAGGTCCCGCCGCGCCAGAAGCCGGCGTTCAGCGCGGCGAACTTACCCGCGGCAGCCGGCACGACCTCATGCTCCAGGAAGCGGCGCACGAGGTCGCCGTGCGTGGTCGCCGCGGCTTCCAGGGTTGAGACCACAACTCCCTGCGCGGACAGTGCCGCGGGCACGGTGATCGCCGCACGACGGCCCGGCTGCTGGACAACCAGGGCTCCGCCCTCGCCCCCCCGCTCGAAGTTCGCGCTTAGGCCAGCGTCGGGGTCAGGGCCCTGGGGATCGAAATCGCCTGGGCGCACGCCTTCCAGGTCCAGCCCGGAGAGGTCCGTCCGCCGCCAGTCCTCCATGGTGCCTGAGTCGGGCGCGGGCAAGGAGTCGTACGTGGCCAGGTCGGCGGTCTTGCGGTCACGAAGCCAGGCAGGGTGCCCGGCCGCATCGACGACCGAGGTCGTCAAAACGGTCTCGATGGTGGCCTGGCTCAAGTGACTCCTCTGGCGCGTGGCGAAAATCCGACTAGTTTCATCAGTATTTTACGTGGCCGAGCTGCGAGTCGCAGCTTTAACCGGCATCCACGGGCACGCCGAACCCGTGGATCCCGGTTTAATCAGGCCATGGGCAACGTCTCCGACCGTGCCGCCGGCACGGCCCCGTCGAGACCCGGAGCGTTGCAGAGGGTTTCGCGGACCTTGTCGGACTACCTTCATCCGCGTTTCTCGCTGACTACCGTACTGGTCCTGTTCGTCGCCTTCGACGTGGCCATCAAGGCCGGCTTGACCGGCGGGCCGCTCACCCTGTGGAACGCGGCCTTCGGCGCCGCCGCGGCCCTCTTCGCCTGGCGCTTTGCCGTGGCGACCACATCCCGTGAGAGGGCAATCCTGGTCGCCCTGCTGGTGATGGTGCTGCTCGTAATGCCCGAGTTGGTCGCGATCGCGTCGCAGGGTCCGAACGCGGTCGTCCACGACGGGATCATGTCCACCGACGCCGCCGCCGACCGGGTGCTGAGCGGGCTCGATCCGTACGGTCACGATTACATCGACTCAGCTCTGATGCGTCGTGCGTATGTCGCGGAGGCGCCGGTGCACTGGGGACTTGGCCACTACGTCTACCCGCCAGGCCTGGTCCTGGTCGACATCCCGTTGCGGCTCACGCACAGTCCGCTGGTCAACATGACCTGGCTGTGGCCGGCAGCCGTCATTGCCCTGGCAATCGTCGCCTACTCACTCGGAGAGTCACCCGACCAGGGCGTCGGCGCGGTCGTTGCGGTCGTGCTCAACCCCGGCTTTCTGATCTTCTTCGCCGAGCACTACAACGAGCTGCTGCTCCTCATCCCGGCACTGGGCGCGGTTGCCCTCGCGCGACGTGGTGGCGCCGCGCGCGCGGGTGTCCTGCTCGGCTGCGCCCTCCTCTTGAAGCAGAGCGCGATTGTCTTTGTGCCCCTGGTAGCGCTACTCGTCCACAGGTTCAGCGGCAGGGCTGGCCTGCTGCGTGGAGCCGTCGGAATGGTGGGGACGGCCGGGCTGGTGGCACTGCCTTTCATCGTGTGGTCGCCGCCGGCGTTTTTCAACGACACAGCCAGGTTTTACTTCGGGTCGGGCCCGGCCAGCGACCCGATTCGGGGATTCGGCCTGACCGGGATTCTCCTGAAGATGGGGGTCATCCCCAACAAGTGGGATGCGTTCCCCTCCGGGGTAATTGAGGCACTGGTTCTCCTGCCTCTGACCGCGGCCATCGTCCTGGGTCTCCGCAAGCGTTTCACCTGGCCCAGGTTCTGGGTGGGATTGGCCGCCCAGACCCTGGGCGTCTTCTTCTTTGGCCGCCTGATCGCGCCGAACTACTACCAGCTGGTCGTAACCCTCCTCGCGCTCGGCGTGGTGTCAGCCGTGGTCGGGGCCGGTCCCTCAGCGAGGGCCGCCAGCGCCAGGGAACGCACCCATCAGCGGCGGGCGGTGCTCGGGGGCGCGCTGGTGGCGGCACTCCTGGTGGGGCTCGTGATACAGGTTGGAAACTGGCTCCAGCCCAACCCGCGCGGCGACCGCGCCGCACTGGCTTCAGCCGGGGGCCATGCCTACCTCGCCGATCCTCGCGAGGGTTTCGTCGAGCTCGACGCCAGCGGCACAGTGTTTCAGCGCACGCCGCTTCCCGCCCAGGTGGTTCCGCTGTCCCTTAGCCTGGACGGTCAATATGGAGTGCTCGGGACGGGTTCCGGGTTGTGGCTGACGCGGGACAGCGGGAGGATTTGGTCGCGGGTGCGCAACCTGCCCAGCGTCGCAACCTACGGGACGTACTTCACGGTTTCGGTTCGGGGCCCCAACCTATTGGCGGGCGCGTGGGGGCAAGGAATGTGGTACAGCCATGACGCCGGGGAGAGCTGGCACCAATCCATCGTGCCGCGGGACGACGTTGAGTTCGAGGCCACGCTCTCATCCCCTGGGGAGGACCTGGCCGCCACGGAACTCGGTATCCTGCGATCGACCGACGGAGGCGCGACCTGGGCGCGCGCCCGGGGCGTGCCGGACCGCATGACCGCCCTCTCCCGGGACGGTGAGCACTATCGCGCGGCGGACTGGCGCGGCAACCTTTTCGAATCGCGGGATCATGGTGACACCTGGACCCGCACGAAGACATACGCTGGCGGCGTCTGGGCCATGGCGTCTGAGCCACACGTGGTCGCGACAAGCGACGGGCTCTACAGTGGGCAAGACCTGGTCACGAGCGAGGGTCTTGACCGCCGCGAGGTCGTTGCCCTCGCCACCAGCAACGGCATCACCTATGGCGTGCGCGCGAAGGGCGGGCTGTACACCTCCACGGATGGACATTACTGGCGGCAGATCTTCGCCCCCGCCGCCTGATCGGTGAGCACCACGTCTTTCCTCGCGGCATGCGCGGTGACCACGATTGTCCTGCTGGTGCCCGGTTTCGCCCTGGCGACCCTGATCGTCCCCAGGTGGGCCTGGTGGGAACGTCTGGCCATGGCGCCCGGGCTTACGTCCGGCATCGTAGGCATCCTCGGGCTGATCCTGCACGACGTTGGGGTGTCATTCAGCCCGCTGATCGTCCTCTCCGTCCTGGCCGTCCCGCCCATCGCCGCGTCGTTCTGTGCGTACCGCCGGCATGGCTCAATGAAGTTCGGCAATCCGCTTAGGTCCGCGCCCCTCGGTGTCGCGGTCGCGCTGATGACGAGTTCGATCGCGGTGGGGATTTTCGCGTTCGGAGTACGCCACGAACCACTGCCGATCAATGACGACCCCGCGGTGCACGCAGGATTTGCGCAGGCGATCCAGGACCGCCGGGATGCCCTACCGGCGCTGCCTTCGCCCTCGGACCATTCCGCATCCATTCGCCCGCGCCTGGCGGTTGAAGCCACTGCCGCCGCGGCGGGGTGGGTCGCGGGCCAACCCGCTTACGGCATGCTCCTGCCGATCGCGCTGGTCTCCGCGACCCTGCTCAGCCTGGGGCTGCTCCAACTGGCTCGGGCCTGGCTCGGCCCCGGGGCAGCGTCCACGCTTGCGCCCGCTCTCGGCGCGGCTATCACCCTGCCGATGTGGCCGCTGGTCTACGGCGAGTACCCCTTGATCGTTGATGCCACCCTGGTCGCCGCCGTGATCCTGGCGGCGCTAATGCTGGTGCGAGGAGACGCCCCTGTCCGTCACTGTGTGCTCCTGACCGCGGCGACCGCGTCGATATGGGTGGGCCATGGTCTTGAGGTCCTTACCGCAGCCGCAGTGGGAGCTGCACTGGTCGCTCGCGAACTCTGGGTGCTCAAATCCCGGCTGACGCGCCGGCGCGCGGCTGCCGGCTTGGCGCTGACGGTGGTTGCCATGGGCGCGGGCGCGGTGCTCGTGACCCTGCTCACGCACACGCCGCAGGTACCGACTCCGAGCTTTGTCCCCCCTGCTGGTACTCCGCTGCAGACTGTGCTCCTAGCCGGTAGCGGTCACGGGAGCATCACGGACAGTATCTTCGCGAGCGTTGGCGGCGGTCCTCTCCTGGTCCCCACCGTCGCGGGGTGCGTTTGGGCGCTCGTTCGGGCGCGGGTGATCGGTTTGGTTCTCACGCAGATCGTTCTGACCCTGATGTACTACGACGTCACCTCCCACCTGCGGCTGGGTGCACTGTGGGCAAAAGTCTTCCCATGGGCTGTCGCCGACCGTATTTTGGGAATGGACTACTGGGTACTGCCTATCTTGGCATCCGTGGGCACGGTATGGCTGGTTCAAGCCGGCTGGCGATTGCGTCGCCGCGGGGGGCGCACCGTCACTCGAACCGTCGGGTCAGTTACATACGGGCTCGCGGCGGCCTTTGTGGCGAGCGGCGTGATGCTGGGATTCACCAACCAGTACCTCACCGCGTCCGCCCAGGCGGCCGAATTTGGCAAGGTGTCCGCCGCCGACATGCGCATATTCGATGCGATGAGGCGCAGGCTGCCGCCCGGGTCGGTCGTGCTCACCGACGGCGAGGATGACGCCGGGATGTGGATCCAGGCCGTGACACCGCAGGTGCCATTCATGACCAAGGAATTCGTCAACAACCACCCGGACGACGCGCACCTGGTGGCGCTCCAGAATGCCTGTCGCGACCCCGCCGCCGCGGCTGCCGCCCTCCGTGACGTCCAGGCCGTCTTCGTCGGCTCGCGACCGGTCAAGCACCCGGTGCACCCATGGAGCGTCGACTGCGTGGCGAGGGTCCCGGGTTTAACGCTGGTGGCGCGGGAGTATTGGGGCCATAGGTCGGCCGCTCTGTTCCTCGTTCGCTGAAGGGGGCATTGGCATTGCCCCGCGGCGTTGCGCGGAACCGCGTGGAGTTTGCCGGGGGCTACGCACCGACCCGGCGAAACAGGGGGCGCGGCAGGTGCCGCAGGGCAAACATCACCCCACGCAAGATCGGCGGCGACCAGACCGTGTGTGAGCCGCGTCGCAGCCCGGTGAGAATGTCCGCTGCCACCCGCCCCGGGTCGATCGTAAACGGGATCTCCGGCATACCCTCGGTCATCCGGGTACGGACGCGACCGGGGCGAACAACCATGACGTGCACGCCGGTGCCCACGAGGCTGTCGGCGAGGCCCTGGAAAAAGGCGTCCACCCCCGCCTTTGAGGAGCCGTAGACGAAATTCCGCCGCTGCGGCCGTTCCGCCGCCACGGACGAAAGCAGCACGAGGTGGCCGTGACCCTGTGCCCTGAGCCGAGCCACCGCCGGCAGGCCCACAGAAACCGCACCCTCGAAGTTGGACCTCAAGACCTCGATCGCGGCCACGGCATCGCGTTCGCCTTGCTCTTGGTCGCCCAGCACCCCCCATGCGAGCAGCACCAGGTCGATATCCCCGCCAGCAAAGGCACGGTCGATGAAGGCGGCGTGGCCGGCGGTTTCGAGAGCATCGAACTCCATCACCTCGGTCTGCGCCGCTCCGGCGGCCCGCAACTCCGCGGCGGCCTGCTCGAGGGCGACGGCATCGCGCCCGGCCAATACGACGCGGCCGGCGCCCCCCTCTACCAGTGCCCGCACCGTCGCCAGCCCTATCTCCGAGGTGCCACCCAGCAGCAGCACCGACTCCACCGGGCGCAGCGCGTTCACGGAACCAGGCCGAGGCGCCGGGAAAGGTCCGATTGCATAACCGCCCGGGGATCGAGCCGGTCGCGGATTGCCCGCCATTCGTCAAGACGTGGGTACATGGCTCGGAGCATATC
>JBHEMP010000124.1:0-6155 GCA_046262515.1 Candidatus Dormibacteria bacterium
CGACACGTCCAGTCTGCGGGTGGTTGCCGCGAGCGGCTCCGCCCTCCCCGGGGAACTGGCCACCAGGTGGATGGATGAGTTCGGCGACAGCCTCTACAACCTGTACGGATCGACCGAGGTCGCCTGGGCGACGATCGCCACACCGGAGGATCTCCGCGCCGCGCCGGGGACCGCGGGGAGGCCGCCCTGGAACACCGTGGTCCGCCTCTTTGACGAGAAGGACCACGAGGTCGCCGCGGGGGAGACGGGCCGCGTTTTCGTCGCCAACCAGTTCGAGTTCGAGGGCTACACCAGCGGCGGCACCAAGGCCGCGATCGAGGGGCTGATGAGCACGGGGGACGTCGGCCACTTCGATCCGGGCGGCCGGCTCTTCATCGACGGTCGCGACGACGAGATGATCGTCTCGGGCGGCGAAAACGTCTTCCCGCGCGAGGTCGAGGACCTCCTCCATCGCCATCGCGCCGTCGATGACGCTGCCCTTGTCGGGGTCAAGGACGCCCAGTACGGACAACGCCTCAAGGCGTTCGTGGTGAAGCGCTCCGGCGCCTCGGTCACCGAGGATCAGCTCAAGGCCTACGTACGCGCCAACCTCGCCCGGTACAAGGTGCCGCGGGACATCGAGTTCCTCAAGGAATTGCCCCGGAACGCCACCGGGAAGGTGCTCAAGCGCGAACTGCTGGCCCAGGAGCAGGCCACGCCGACCAAGCCGGAGAAGCCCGTCAGGTCATCTACCGCCGCCCGCCCGGCGCGAAAACGCCGTACCTCACGACGTGCCCCCGCCTAGCCAGCCTGGCCCCGCGGAGGTGGACGCGCCGCTGGAGGGGCGGCCCACCGATGCATGTCCCTACGAGCGCCCATTCGCGGAGGACTTCAAGGACTGCCCGGCCTACGCGGCGCGACGCTTCGTCCCATTTGACAGCCTGCACCGGCCCCTCACGCCCATTTGGACCTGCACCTTCCTGGTGCCGCGCCGCGCCGCAGACACGGCGCATGGTTACTACGCCTCCTGCTCCCTCGGCAGCGCGGACGAGCGCGCGGCATGGATCGAGGAGATCCGTCGGGATCGTTTCGACCAGCTGTCTCGGCTCCAGCGAGAGGCGGCGGAGCTGGCAGCCCCATACGTTGAGCGGGTCGCGGCGGCCAAGGCTCGCCTCGCGCAGGGGGGAGCCTCCGAGGTGGATGCGAGTGCGGAACTTGGGCGGCTCCTGGGTGAGCTGGAGGACGCGATTTCAGGCTTCCTCGAAGCCAACAGCGCCCGCCTCGAGGCAGCCGCGCTGCCAGTCTCCGCCTGCAAAGAGTTGGTGACCCTGGCCATTCGCGACATGGTAGGCCGGCGCCACCTGCGGAACTACGCCTTCACGCCCCCGGCATCGCTGGTGGAGAAGTTCCCGGCGGAGGTCCGAGCCATGATCTTCCGCCCGCCGGTGCGGTCGGACTGACCTACTCGACCTTGCGCCAGGCCTCGGCGTAGAGACGCAGGGCGTGCTCGGGAGCCGTCCGGCCCATGACCTCAGCGAAGATGTCATCCGCCGCCTGGCGCAGGTCCGGGAAGGCCGAAAGGCCACCGGAGGCCAGCGCGGTGGGCCACTGGACGGTGTTCCATACGACGCACTCCAGCCCCACGCCGGATGCCTGCAAAGTCTCATACAGGTCTCGCGCCAGCCTCGTAAGCGGCCGCCTGACGTTGGTGGCCAGGACGCCGGAAACCTTGTCCGCCACGCCGATCTCGAGCGCCAGGTGGATGGTATCCGCGGTGACCGGCATCGATACGCCGTCCAGGTACGTCGGGATGACCACCCTGGTGGCGAACTGCATCGGGGCTCCAAGGGCCTCGAGGGCGGGCCGCGTGTCGATGACGATGTGGTCCACCTCCCCGAGGGCGCTGGAGAAAACCTCCCTGAGGCGCTCCTCGCTGACGAGGTGCTTGTACATCTCCCGGCTCCCCGGCACGGCCAGCAGCCCCTCCGGGGTCGCGACCAGCGCATCCTCGAGGCCGCACCTGCCGAGGACGACATCTTCTATAGTCGCCCCCGTGATGGGGAGTTTCATCTGCGTCGTCAGGGAGATCGAGGGGTCGAGGTCGATGACCATCACCGAACCCAGCGCCGACGCGGCCGCGGCCAGGGAGAAGGATGTCGTGGTCTTACCCACACCCCCCTTGCTGCTGGCGACGGCAATGATGTTGCTCACGGATGCGGCCATGATAGCCGGGGCAAGGTCCCACGACGTGGACAATGACGTCGCAGCCTAGCGACAGACTGAAGTCGATCCTGGCTGACGCCAGGGCGCGCGTTGAGTCGTCGCGGAGCGGCTCGGCACCCACCGCCGGCTCGGCACCGACCGCCGGCTCCGCACCTGCCACGGGCGAGGCGACCGACCGCGTCGAGGCACTCCTGGACCGCACCGAAGCGCTGCCGGATTCCAGGGCGCTCGCGCGCATGTACCGGACCAGGGACCTGCTCAGTCGCCTCCCGGACGACGAGGAGCAGGCCGCGTCTGCTTCCCCCAGCGCGGCCCCCGCCCTCTATTCCCCGCCGGAGGCAAACCTGCCAGGTTCGCCGGACGCGCCGGCGCAGCCGCCTATCAGCCCGGCGCAGGTCCGGGAGGTCATGAACCAGCTGGCACGCCAGTTCGAGACGCCGCAGTACACGACCTTCGAGGTCAGGACAATCCCCGATGAGGTGATCCCATTTGCCGACGACGACACCGCGGTCCCTGCGGACGCCGAAGGCCACGATTTCTTCTACGTTTTGGGCGTGGGCTTCGCCGTGCTCCTGATCGCGGTGTTCGTCCTCCTGGCGGTCAACGGCCCGCTGCGATACCACGCGCCGGCCGGGGCGGGGCCGTCACCCACTACTGCCGCCCCCCGCTGAGCCGGGTGGATCCTGGCTAAGTCTCAGCCTCGCAGGGCGTCGGCGAAGATGCCGGGCACACGCGCCGGGTTGTGGTCGTACTCAAACGCCGTGAACCGCTTGTTGACCAGGTGGCCACGCTTGTTGAGGACGAACCAGGGCGGTTTCGGAAGCATCGTGCCGGTTCCCTTGACCATGCTCCGGGGATAGGGGAAGAAGGGACCGTAGAGCACGCTCTTCTGGGGACGGTCGAACATCATCGTGTTGTGCACCCAGCCAATGCCGCTCTGGACATCGTCCAGGGTGTGGCCGGGAAACGCGCCCCACGGCAGCTGCGCCAGCAGGAAGCCGACACCTGACCAGATGTTGATGCCGATGGTCCCGTAACGGAGTTCTGCGAGGGCCTCCTCGAACTTCGGCCCCAACTCCTTGATGGTTTTGGGGTGGATGATGATCGTGGCTCCCAGCGTGCCCCACAGGTTCTCATTGCAGAAAGTGACGGCGTTGCGCAGGTAGCCGGCGGTGTCCCTCCCCGGGACGGTGGTGCTCGTCAGCACGCTGACAAAGCACTCCTGCCGGAAGAGCGTCTCCTCAGAGTTGCTGCTGTCGAGGCCGGCCACCAGGGTGCGCGGAACCTCGTTGGCGGGGCGCTCGTCCAGGACCTCGGCCTCGGGATGGCCCGCGACGATGTCCGCCTGGCGCTGGGCGGCCCCGGGGTAGTAGGCCTTGCGCGGGGGGGTCAAGGCCATCACTTCACGAACCGCCGCGAGCAGGGCCTCGCCCTGGTCCCACTCCTGGGGCATCACCAACACCTGGGTGCCGATGCAGTTGAAGCCCGCGTTGTGAAGCTTGGTCGTGGCGATGTGCTCCGCCTGGAAACGAATGTCCGCGTCGTCCCACGGGCCAGGCACCACGATCAGCGGGCTCACGTTGCCCAGCTCGCTGGTCATGCGACGCGTGTTGATCGGCGTGCCCTTGCGCTTGCGCTCGTCGGCGTCCGGCCCCACCCCCCAGACGATGGCGTCATGGGTGCGGTCGCTGCCGGTCATGTGGATCTCCTCCACGCCGTCGTGGTTGGTGAGGTACTGCCCCACATCGGGTCCGCCATATGTCATGGCCAGGAAATCGTCGTGGATAAGAGGCTGGAAAATATCCTCAAAAATTGGGCCCAGGTAGTCGTTGACGGGGTTCATCTTGAGCAGGACGACGCTGTGCTCGACGAGCATCTTGTGGAGCACGTCCATGGGCGCGATGCTGGAGATGTTGCCCGCGCCGAGAACGAGGGCCACGGCGCCATGTTCGGGGCGCTGTTTGTAGCTCCCCGCCATCTCGGATGCCAGGGTCGCGGCCGTCACCGATGGGTCCATCCAGACTTCGCCCTTGACCCCGTTGAGGAGAAGCGCGTCCATCGCCGTCTCCGGGAAAACCTTCACCACCACCTGCCCATCCGGCCGCGTGCGAACCTTTTTGGTGGCGACGCTGGTTACGCCGTCCATTTCCAGCTGCCCCAGGGATTCGACGTAGCGGTTGATGCCGTAGATAAGGGCCCACGGTCCTGAACTCCACTCCTCCCCCGCCGCCGGGGCGTCGATCGAGAGCCCCTTGGCCTGGCAGGCAGCTTCCACCCACCGCTGGGCCGAGTCATTGACGCGGGAGCGCACCTGCTGCAGGTAGTCGATGCGCCGGCCGACGGACATCGCGGACCAGGCATCCCGGTGCTCGCGCAGGGTCGCCACCTGCTGGTCGACCTGCGGCTGCCAGTCGCCGGGGGCTCCGGTGGTTGCGGGCGGGGTCGCGGTGATGCTCATGCGTAGGTCCTCCTGGGGGGTGACCTCAGTGTAGCCGCGCCCCCGGTGGCGGCGTTCGCAGCACCTGCTGGTGGCAGCGCTGCGAGCTCCCTCGCCGTCAGCGACTCGCCAGCGCCTCACCGACGGCTGCCACCAGCAGGTCCACCTCGCTCTCCGCCACGGTCCCCATGTGGCCTACGCGGATCGCGCGCCCGGCAAATGGACCGATGCCGCCCGCAACCAGGACCCCGGACCGCAGCAGGCGGCCACGCAACTCGGTATCGTCCACACCCGCCGGCAGGGCCAGTACCGAGAGCGTCGGCGCCAGTGACCGGGCCTCCGTCAGGGGGGACATTCCGAGGCCGGCGAAGGCGGCGCGCGCATGAGCGGCGACCCTGCGATGCCGTTCATATCGACCGGGGAGGCCTTCCGCGAGGATCTCCTCAAGGCTGACCTCCAGGCCGCGGAGCAGGGTCGTGGCATGCGTGGCGAAATACGCCGACCCGGCCATCGCCGCATCCCAGCGGGAGAGGTCCATGTAGTACCCGGGCACAACTGGGCGTCCTTGCCGACGCTCTCGTGCGGCGGCGGAAGCCACGATGACGGCGAGTCCCGGTGGGACGGCGAGGGCCTTTTGACTGGCCGTCACCAGCAGGTCGACGCCCCACGCGTCCAGCTCCTCGGGCACCCCGGCTGTGGCGCAGACGCCATCCAGTAGGACCATCGCGCCCGCCGCGCGGGCGATGGCAGCCAGCTCTCCGACCGGCGCCATGGTGCCGGTGCTGGTGTCGACATGGGTGACCATGACCAGCGCCGGCGGCCCACCATGCTCAACGGCCCGGGCCAGCGCTGCCGGGTCCAGCGCCTGGCCCCACGGAGCACTCAGCTGCGTCACCTCGATCCCGTGGGCCACACATATCTCGGCGAATCGGTCCCCGAAGTAACCGTGGTTGACGACAATGACCCGTTCGCCCGGGGCGACGTGGTTGACGACCGCGGTCTCCATGGCCAGCGTGCCGGAGCCCGGCAGGATGTAGACGTCCGCCGTGGGTGCGCCGGTAACCAACCGGAGTCCGGCGCGGATGCGGTCCAGCGTCCGCGCCACCTCCGCCGTGGCATGACCACGGACGGGCGCAGCGAGCGCCGCGGCGACGCCGGGCGAAACGGGAGTCGGCCCCGGGATCATGAGCAGTGGATCTTCCGGCGTGTAGCGGATGGCACGCTCCATACGTTGACTGGCGGAGGGATGGGGATCGACTTGAAGCCTACCCACTACCGGGGTGACGCTACAGGCGATGCTGATGGGTTTTGATGCCAGCAACTTCGAGCCGCAAACTACGCGGCGGAATTAATTCCCGGCCCGCGAGCCAGTGGAGGCATCGGCGGAAGAACAGAAACCTGACCATCGTCGCGTAGCCCTATTTGCCAGCCGCCTTCGTGCGCTTTCCAATGGTGAAAAGAGCACAGCAAGATTAAATTCGACAACTTAGTCAGACCACCGCGGCTTCGGAATTGC
>JBHEMP010000125.1:0-17874 GCA_046262515.1 Candidatus Dormibacteria bacterium
TCACCTGGGCCCGTCGAGCCGGGCGACGCGATCGCGCAGGCCGAGACCATCGGCTACCCGATCATGGTCAAGGCGGCCCGCGGCGGAGGCGGCATCGGCATGACGGTGGTGCGCTCGCCCGCGGAGCTCGAGGGTGCTGTCTCGACCGCGACCGCCCGGGCCGGGGCCGCCTTCGGGGACGCCTCAGTGTTCCTGGAGCGTTACGTGGAGGATCCCCGCCACGTCGAGGTGCAGGTCCTGGGGGAGGCGGACGGCCGCATCATCCACCTCTACGAGCGCGAGTGCTCCGTGCAGCGCCGCCACCAGAAGGTGATCGAGGAGACGCCATCGATGGCCCTCGACGAGGCGACGCGCCTGAGCCTCTGCGAGGCCGGAGCACGGGCGGCGGCGGCGGTCGACTACCGCAGCGCCGGCACCGTCGAATTCATCTACGGTCGCAGTGGCGATGCGGATCCCGCCTTCTACTTCCTGGAGATGAACACCCGCCTCCAGGTCGAGCACCCCATCACCGAGGTCACGCTGGGCGTGGACCTGGCCCTGGCACAGCTCCGGATCGCCGCCGGCGAGGATTCCGGCATCCCCCTGCCGCTGACCCGCCGCGGTCACGCCATCGAGTTTCGGATCTACGCGGAGGACCCGGTGCGCTTCTTTCCCTCTCCGGGCCTGGTGACCCGCTGGGAGCCGCCCACCGGTGAGGGCATCCGCGTCGACTCCGGGGTGGCCGCGGGTTACCGCGTCAGCCACTTCTACGACCCCCTGCTGGCAAAGCTCGTCGTCCACGCACCCGACCGGGCCGCGGCCATCGAACGTTCGATCGGCGCCCTCGAGGCCTTCGGGGTTGAGGGGGTCAAGAACAACATCCCGACTCACCTCGAGGTTCTGCGCTCGGAGGAGTTCCGTGCGGGTGCCTACGACACCGGCCTGCTGGAGATCCTGGGCCGTCGTCGCAAGGCCGCCGGCGCCTAGCCTTCCGCGATGCAGGAGCAGGTTGATGACCTACGGCGGCGCCGCGAAAAGGCGCGCCAGATGGGCGGCCCGGAGAAGGTCCAGAAACAGCACGATCGCAACAAGCTGACCGCCCGGGAGCGCATCGACCTGCTCTTCGATGCGGGGACTTTCCAGGAATTCGGCCTGCTGGCCACCGGCCAGTCGATGAAGGCCGACGCCTATGACCCGGACAAGACCGCCGCCGACGGCGTGGTGACGGGCCATGGGAAGGTCGACGGTCGCGAGGTCTACGCCGCGGCGTACGACTTCACCGTCATGGCCGGGTCGATGGGGATGATCGGGGAGCAGAAGGTCGGGCGCATGCGCGACCTGGCGCTTCGCAACCGCTGCCCCATCGTCTGGCTGCTGGACTCGGCCGGGGCGCGCATCCAGGACGCCACGGGTTCGATGTTCGCCAACACCGGTTACCTGTTCTGGGACCAGGTCAACATGTCGGGCGTCATCCCCCAGGTCGCCGCCATGCTCGGGCCGTGCTCCGCGGGCACCGCGTACATCCCCGGCCTCGCGGACTTTGTCCCGATGGTCAAGGACACCGCGTCAATGTCCCTCGGCGGGGCGCGGCTGGTCAAGGCGGCCACCGGCGAGGATGTCACCGACCACGAGATGGGCGGGTCGCAGGTCCACTGCTACGAGTCGGGGGTGGGCGACAACGAGGTAGAGGACGACCCCGCGTGCATCGCGGCGGTCAAGGAGTTTCTCAGCTTCCTGCCATCCAACAATCGCGAGCAGGCCCCGGTGGTGGCCACCGACGATCCTTCCGACAGGCTCGTCGAAGGGCTGGAGAAGATCGTCCCCGCCAACCCCCGCCAGGCCTACGACATGCGCAAGGTGATCAAGAAACTGGCCGACGACGCCCACGTTTTCGAGATCAAGCCGACCTGGGCCAAGAACCTGGTCACCGCCTTCATCCGCATGGGCGGTCAGTCGGTGGGGGTGGTGGCCAACCAGCCGATGTTCAAGGCGGGCGCGCTGGACAACGATTCCGCCGACAAGGCGGCCCGCTTCATCCGCATGTGCGACGGCTTCAACATCCCGCTCCTGTTCCTCCAGGACGTGCCGGGGTTCATCGTCGGCAAGGAGGTTGAGAAGCAGGGCATCATCCGCCACGGCGCCAAGATGCTCTACGCGGTCTCCGAGGCCACGGTGCCGAAGATCACGGTGATCATGCGCAAGGCCTACGGCGCCGGCTATTTCGTGATGTGCGGCCGCGGCTACTACCCCGACCTGATCGTGGCCTGGCCGACGGCGGAGATATCGGTCATGGGTCCCGAGGGCGCGGTCAACATCATCTTCAACAAGCAGGTGGAGGCGGCCGATGACCCGGAGGCGGCGCGACAGGGTTTCGTGGACATGATCCGCAGCCAGATCAACCCCTACATCGCCGCCAACTGGGCGATGGTCGACGACGTGATCGAGCCCGCCGAGACGCGGCGGGTGGTCATCCAGGGCCTCGAAGTCGCCCGGCGCAAGCAGGTCGACCGGCCCTGGCGCAAGCACGGCAACATCCCCGTCTGATGCCGCCTGCCCGTTCGCTCCCCAGCGGGCGGCTCACCTTCGTTTTCACCGACATCGAGGGCTCGACCCGCCTCTTCCGCCAGGTTGGGGATGAATTCTCGACGCTGCTGGCGACCCATTTCGAGGTCCTCCGCGCCAGCTTCCAAGGGCACGGCGGCATCGAGGTCAGGACCATCGGGGATGCGCTGTTCGCGGTCTTCACCGACGCGGCCGACGCGCTATGGGCCTGCGTCGAAGCGCAGTCGGCGCTGGCGGCCGAGCCCTCACTTCGCGCCGGCAAGCTGCGGGTACGCATGGGGGTCCACGGCGGTGACGCGGAGCCGCGTGGCGACGATTACGTCTCGCTGGCGGTTCACCAGGCGGCGCGCGTGGTGGCGGCTGCGCACGGCGGCCAGGTCCTGGCATCGGCGGAATCCGTCGCCCAGGCCGAGGCTACCGGCGGCCCCCCCGCGATGGTCGCACTGGGCGATTTCTGGCTCAAGGATTTTGATCAGCCGGTCGGGCTTTTCCAGGTCGATGCGCTTGGGACCGCTCCCGAGTTGCGCGCCCCGCGCGCCCCCTCCGCCACCGCGTCCAACCTTCCGCGTCCCCGCACCTCCTTCGTCGGCCGCCGGGAGGTGCTTGGCCGGCTGGCCGGCCTGGTGAGTGGCTCGCGGCTGGTGACGATCGTCGGTCCCGGGGGCGTTGGCAAGACGCGCGTGGCGGTTGAACTGGCCGGTAACCTGGCGGCCAGGTTCCACCAGGGGGTCTGGTTCGCGGACCTTTCGGGGGTGACCGACGCGCAGGCGTTGGTGGTCAGCGTGGCCACGCAGCTGGGTGCGATCAAGCCCGGTTCACCCGCGCTCGACGGGATTGCCGAATTGGTATCGGGCGACGCCCTGTTGGTGGTCGACAACTGTGAGCACCTTGTCGACTCAGCAGCACGCCTGGTTGACCAACTACTCTCCGCCTGCCCCGGCCTGCACATCCTCGCCACCAGTCGGGAATTGCTGCGGGTCGAAGACGAGCAGGGCTTTCAGCTGGATCCGCTGCCACTACCTGGACCGCAGGCGACGCCCGAGGAACTTGAAGGGGTTGATTCGTGGCAGTTGTTTTACCGACGGGCGCTGCGCGTGAAGGACGACCTGCTCCTGGACGCTGATGCCGCGGCCCTTGTCGGGTCCATCTGCCGGCGCCTCGACGGCATCCCCCTGGCGCTGGAGCTGGCGGCTGCCAGGCTGTCAGTGGTGACCCTGGAACAGCTGCATGCAGCCGTGGAGCGGCGCTTCGAGGCGCTCACCGATGGGCTTCGAACCGCGCCGGCACGCCAGCGAACCCTGCACGGGATGATCGAGTGGAGTTGGTCGCTGCTGTCACCTGCTGAGCAGCGGCTGGCAGCCCGATCATCGATCTTCCGCGGTGGCTTCACCTCGGACGCGGCGGCGGCGGTGACTGCCGACCCGGGGGAACTCGCCGAGACCCTCGACGCCCTGTGCGCCCGCTCCCTGCTGTCCTTGGAGGAGGGGCCCCACCCGCGGTACCGGATGCTCGAAACCATCCGCGAGTTCTGTGAGCTCCGGCTGCGGGATTCCGGCGAGTTCCCACTGGCGCTCTCGTCGATGCTCGACTGGTCCATGGACTTCGCCGGACGCGCCCACCGGGGCACCCTGGGTCCGGGCTGGCTCCGCGCGATCGAGGACCTGGACGACGAGATTGCCAACCTCCGCCACGCCATGGCCCTGGGACTTGAGGCCGGCGACCGCAGGGCTGCGATCCTGGGGTACACGATAACCAACTACTGGGGGCCGCGCGCCGCGGTCACGGAAGGTATCGATTGGTGCGTGCGCCTGGAGCCGCTGCTTAAAGACGATGAGATGGCAACCGCCAGGATTCGCTCGCGGCAGGGCGCCCTCCTTCTGGACCGGGGCGATGTTGCTGCGGCCATCCCGCTGATAGAAGGCGCGGCGCCCCTCCTGCTGCAGTCCGACCGGCACGGTGATCCCAGCGACGTCCGCGCCTATCTGGGCACCGTCCGGCTGCGGCAGGGTCGCATGCAGGAGGCCATAGCGATCGCCGACGAGCTGATCGCGAGCATCGATGAGGACGAGCTACCCACCCACGCGTCCCAGGGTTACCTCCAGCGCGGGTTGGCGCGCTTCCATCTTGGTGAGCTGGAAGGGGCGGCGGATTCGATGGAGCACGCGCTTGACATCGCACGTCGCCACCAGCTGACCCGGGTGACGACCGTGACCGTCAACAACCTCGGGATCGTATATACGGGGCTGGGTCGTCACCGTGAGGCCGCAGAGCTCCTGGATGAGAGCGTGGCGGTCCGCCGACTGTCCAACGACATGCGTGGGCTGGCGGCGGTGCTGGTCAACCTCGGCAACCTGAAGGGCCTGCTGGGGGACCTGCCCGGCGCGGCTGCCGCATACCTTGAGGCATTCGAATGGGCTGTTCACGCCGACGTGCCGATCGCCGCGGTAGCCGTTCAGGGCCTTGCCGAGACCGCCGTCTCGGTGGACCGCCCCTCCGACGCCGCGCTGCTCTACGGGGCGGTCGAGCGCCTCCTGGGCGGGTCAGAGCGGGCCTTCGACCCCGGCCGGCAGGAGGAGCTGGAAGCTCTCAAGATGAGCATCGAAGCGCACCTCGATGCCGGGGAGTTCGCCCACCAACGCGAGGCCGGTGCGCAGATGGACGACGACCGGGTGGTGGTCGCCGCTCGCGAAATCGCCCGGGCCGCCGGGGCGGAGACCCTGCCGCCAACCGACCCGGCCTATCGCTAGCCGCGGCCGCTAGGCTCACTCTGATGGCGAGGGAGCCCCGTCCTGACCTAGACGACCTGCTGGAACGCTTTGAGCGGGTGGCTGAGGCTCGGGCAGTCACCGGCAAGCTCGATGCGCCCGCCGAAGATATCCTGGCCGAGGTCGACGCAATGGCCACCTCGACTTCTGTCGAGAGGGGGGTGCCGCCGGGTCCGGCCGAGGACCTGGCCGCCTGGTGGGCCGGGGGCGAGCGCATCGCAGTGGAGTTGCCGGGGGGGATCTCCCGGCACATATTCGTCCGCGTTATGGGGTCGGGGCCGTGGCTTACCTGCCTTCACGGCTTTCCAACCTCCTCATGGGACTGGGCCCGGGTGGCGCCCGCCCTGGCTCTGGAGCGCCGCCTGCTGGTCTTCGATCTACTGGGATTTGGTGAATCGGACAAGCCGGCGGGACACGACTGGAGCGCATTCGAGCAGGCGGACATCGTCGAGGCGTTATGGCGCCGGCTGGGAGTGGAGCAGACTGACTTGCTGGCGCACGACGTTGGCCTCACGGTCGGCCTCGAGCTGCTGGCTCGCCGGCAGGAGGGTGCGCTCAGCGCCGCCGTCAACCGCGCGGTTTTCCTCAACGGCGGGGTTTACGCGGGCTACCACCGGCCGCGGCCCATCCAGGTCGCGCTGCAACGCCCGCTGATCGGCGCGCTTATCGCGCGCCTCCTGTCGGAGCGGCGGTTCGGCCCCGCGCTCGCCGAGGTCTTCGGTCCCACGCAGCAGCCGTCGGCATCCGACCTTCACCAGCACTGGCTGTCCGTCGCCCGCCGCGACGGCAACAGGAATTACCACCGTCTGATCAGGTACATCCCCGAGCGGCGCTTACTGGCAGCCCGCTGGGAGGGGGCGCTCGAGCAAACAACGATTCCCCTGCGCTTCGTATGGGGCATGGCGGACCCTGTGTCTGGTGCGCACATGGCCGAGGTCATCCGCGAGCGGCTTCCCGGAGCGGAGATCATCGCGCTGGAGGGTGTCGGGCACTATCCGCACCTGGAGGCGCCGGCGGAGGTTGTCGAGGCCGTCCGACTTTGCACATGAGGGATTTCATTGCAATCAATTGAGCGAAACAGGGTGATCGTGACCGCGGCCCTCACCGGGGCCCTCACCACGCGCCGCCAGTGCGAGTACATCCCGTACACCCCGGTGGAGATCGCGGAGGAGGCGAGGCGCTGTGCTGATGCCGGGTGCGCCGTGGTCCACATCCACGCCCGGGAGGACGACGGCCTGCCCAGCTTCAAGGTCTCGAAATACGCCGAGATCATGGCCGAGATCCGCAAGCGGACTGACATCATCATCAATTTTTCGACCGGCGCCGTGGGTATCCCCATAGAGCAGCGCGTGGGACACATCCATCGCCTCAAGCCCGAGATCGGCGCCCTGAACATGGGGTCGATGAACTACGCCATCTACTCGCGCTCGCAGAAGAAGTTCCACTTTGATTTCGTCTTCGCCAACCCCTTCAAGGACATCGCCCACCTGTTGGAGAAGATGAACGAGGGCGGCGTCAAGCCGGAGCTCGAGGTCTTCGACAATGGGCACATCGGCAACACGCGACCGTTGCTGGACATGGGCCTGCTCAGCGGGTCGCTGGACTTCTCGCTGGTGATGGGAGTCCTGGGGGGGATTCCTTCCACGACCCGTGCCCTGCAGTTCCAGGCGGAATCCCTGCCCCCCGGCTCGACCTGGAAGCTTGTGGGCATCAGCCAGGACCAGTGGCCCCTGCTCTCCGCGACGCTGGCGATGGGCGGCAATGTCCGCGTCGGCCTGGAGGACAACTTCTACCTCCCGTCCGGTGAGATGGCGCGAGGTTCGTCCTACCTGGTCGATAAGGCCGTCCAGATGTGCGGCGACGCGGGACGCCCTGTCGCCTCCATCACCGAGGCCCGGGAGATGCTGGGCCTCAACTTCATTCCGTCCCAGGTGCCCGCGGATTTCGTGCCCGATCCCAACGAGACCGCGCCGCTGCCATCACTGGACTCGCTCAGCGGCTGACCCCCACGCCGTAAAGTAGGGGGCCGGCCCCCGCAAGCCGTCCCCCCACCACACAAGGAGCACGAAGTGGCTGAAGTCAAGGCAGAGCTCGTAGGCAACCTCTGGAAGATCACCGCCGAGGTGGGCCAGCAGGTTGAGGAGGACGACACGATCATGATCCTGGAGTCGATGAAGATGGAGATCCCGATCGTCGCGCCCCAGGCCGGCACCATCAAGGAATTCCTGGTCAAGGAGGGTGAGGTGGTCCAGGAAGGCCAGACGGTGGCGATCATCGAGTGACCGGCCGGCCGGCGAACCGCGCTTCACCGAGCTAGCCATACACCAAAGGGTGTATGGTGGTGTATATGAGCCGGACCAACATCGAACTCGACGACGACCTCGTGGCCACGGCGATGCGCGTCTTCCGGGTTGGGACCAAGCGCGAGGTGGTGGACCTGGCCCTGCGCCGGCTGGTCGGCGAGCCCCTGAGCCTTCCCGACGCGCTGGCCATGGAGGGTTCGGGTTGGGACGCCGACCTCGAGGCCCTGCGCGGAAACGGCGAACCCTGGTCCTAGCTGACACGTCCGCCTGGGTGGAGTTTCTCCGGGCCACGGGGAGCCCGGTCTGTGCGCGCCTGCGCGGCTTGATCCGCCACGCAGAGGTGGCGACCACAGAGGTCGTGATGATGGAGTTGCTGGCGGGTGCCCGCGATGCCTCGCACCTGAAATCGCTTCGGGGTCTCCTGCTGGGCTGTAGCCTGGTCACCGCCCACGGCCTCTCTGACTACGAGGCCGCCGCTGCCATCTACCGGCGCTGCCGCGCGCGCGGCGAAACCATACGAGCGCTGACCGACTGCCTGGTCGCCGGGATCGCCATCCGTGAGGGCCTGCCGGTCCTGCACGCGGATGCCGATTTCGAGGCCATCGCAAGGCATACCGACCTCGTCACCGCGCAGGCCGCATAGATGCCTGTCTGGGGTTACTTCCTGATCGGGTTCATCATCCTTTCCCTCGTCCTGCTCACCGCGCGGCGAAACCAGGTCGCGTACCGGGAGACCGCGGTTGACTACGGTGAGGATTTCCGGGCGGTCATCGAGAGCAGCATCCCGGCGATGGATGAGATCCAGGATGCCCTTCGAGCCGGCGAACCGCAGGCGCTGAGCCGCGCCTCCGCCTCGGCGCGAACCCGCATCCATGCCAATATCTCCAACCTTGACCGGCTCGGTATCCCTGAAGACCTGGCCGCCGGCATGGCGGAGGTGCTGCTCCAGCTGCGCGTGATGCTGCGCGAGGCCATGGAGAACTACGAATGGGCCGCGCGCATCGCCGAGACCACCGACCTGCTGGAGAACGAGGGCCTGCGGCGCGGGTTCGACTCGCTGGTGGCCTCGGGCGACCAGCTCTGCGTGGAGGCGCGGTTCCGGCTGCTGGGCCTGGGCGGCGGCGCGGAGGAACCGGTAACGACGGCCGGTTGAGTCGGCCTGGCCTCAGGCCTCGCCGGCGACCTCAGTGCGGAAGTAATCGACGGTGCGGGGAATACCTTCGGCGATGCTGACGTTCGGCTGCCAGCCGAGGTCGGCCAGAGCGAGCCCGTTCGCGACGCAGCTGCGCTTCTGGTTGCCGGGCCGGTCGGGACCGTGCATCGGTTCGACGGTGGACCCCGCGGCGGACGCGATCATCGCGTAGAGCTCGTTGACGTTGGTCTCGATGGCGGTCCCGACGTTGTACGCGCCGCTGACGTCGCTGCCGACCGCGGCTACGATGGCGGAGACGACGTCTTCGACGAAGACGTAATCGCGCGTCTCCGAGCCGTCGCCATTGATGGTCGGGGTCTCGCCCGCGAGAAGCGCCCGCGAGAAGATGGCCACGACCCCGGCCTCGCCGTGGGGATCCTGGCGCGGACCGTAAACGTTCGCGAACCTCAGGGCAACGCTGCTGACGCCATGGGCGACCCGGTAGACGTGCAGGTAGTGCTCGAACGACAGCTTGCTCGCACCATAGGGCGAGACGGGCGCGGGGGTGTAGGTCTCGGGCGTCGGGATGACATCAGCGTCGCCGTAGATGGCGCCCCCCGTGGAGCTGAAGACCAGGCGCTTCACGCCATGGACCCGGCACGCCTCGAGTAGGCCAAGGCTGGCGAGGACATTGACGCGGGCGTCGAAGAGTGGTTCCCGCACGCTGCGCGACACGCTCATCTGGGCCGCCAGGTGGCATACCGCCTGGGGCCGCTCGCGCTCGATGACGCGGTCCAGCCACCTGGACTCCACATCCATCTGGTAGAAGTTCGCCTCCGAGGGGACCTGGTGGCGCTTGCCGCTGGAGAGGTCGTCCACCACTACCACCTGGTGCCCATCCGCGACCAGCCGATCGGCGAGGTTGGAGCCGATGAAACCGGCTCCACCGGTGACCAGGACCTTCACTCCCGGGTCCTGTCCAGGAGTGGCTGCCGGCGCTTGGGCAAAGCCGTCTGCCCGCGGCGCTGCTTGCGGGACTGGACATCGCGGTCGGAGAGGATCCGCGCCAGCTGGGCGAAGGTCTGGCCCGACCGGTCTCCGCGGCTGTCCCATGCCTTGACCTTGAAGATGGCTTTGACCGCCGTGTAGGGCACGCCCAATCGCCGCCGCACTCGGTGCTCCGGGTCCACGAGGTTGTAGATGACCCCGTACTGACCGCCGAGCGTTTCGCGGCCGGCGAAGGCGCGCAGCACCTCGTGGTCGGCGAAGTGGATCACAACTTTGCCGCTTTCCCGGTCCGGCTCGGGGTCGGCCTCCTCACCGCCGAAAACGATGTACTTGATGCTGCTGAGCGGGACGACGATTTCGCGGTTGTTCCCGCCCGGCTCGTTCGATGTAACGGTGAGGATCGGCTGGTTGAAATCGATCATCGGGGCCTCGGCCGGGAAAACCTCCCCGTCGAGGAAGGTCAGGAGAACGTCAGGCAAGGCAGGCCGGGCTCATCGTGACCGAATTATGACGGGGCGATCGGCAGGTGGACGATGAACCGGGCACCCGGGCTGTGAGCGCGGTCCAGCTCGATCGACCCGTGATGTAGCTGGGCGATCGCCGCGCACAGCGCCAGGCCGAGCCCCGCGCCGCCGGTATCGCGGTTCCGGGACTGGTCGGCACGGCTGAAACGCTCGAAGATGGATGCCCGGGCGGCCTCGGGGACCCCTTCCCCGCTGTCGGCCACGGTCAGCTCCCATCCCCGCGAGCCCGCCGCGAAGCAGTCGATCCTGACCGTGTCGCCCGCGGTCGAGTGGCGAAGCGCATTGTCGACGAGGTTGTCGAGCAGCCGCCGCAGCAGGTCGGCGTCACCCCGGACAGGTGCCGGCCTGGGGACGTCGGCCAGGAGTTCGACGCCGCGTTCGGTGGCCACAGTTCGCCAGATGGGCACGGCCGCGGAGATCAATTCCGCAAGGTCGATCGGCTGCATACGCGTCGCCAGCGCCCCGGCCTCCGCGCGTGCCAGCATCAGCAGTTGGTCCGCCAGGCGGCTCAGCCGCTCGGCCTCCCCCAGCACCGTCTGCAGGCTGGCCTGGTAGTCCTTGGCCGAGCGCTCTCGGCTGAGGGCTACCTCCACCTCCGTCCGGATCAATGTCAGCGGGGCGCGCAACTCATGCGCGGCGTCCGCGGTGAACCTGCTGAGGCTTCCGAATGCAGTCTCCAGCCGCGCCAGCATCGAGTTGAACGTCGCGGCGAGTTCGCCGAGCTCGTCCGCGGGCAGGTCGATTTCGATTCGTCGATGGAGGTCCTGCTCGCTGAAGGTTCGGGCCGCCGCGGTTATCTCGCGCACCGGCCGGAGGGCCGTCCGCGCCAGCCCGTAGCCGAGCACGGTGGCGACCACGACCAGCCCCAGGAGCCCCAGCACGACGACCGACCCCGTCGTCGTGACGAGCTGAACCGCAGCGGCCTGGGAGCGGGACACGACCAGCACCCGGCTCTCGCCATTGGTCAGCGGGATCGAGGCCGCGCGAAATCGCTCCGGCGAGCCGTTGGTGGTTTCGGTTTCGCGCAGAGCGCTGCCGTCACGCGGAACCCGCCTTGCCACCGCCGTAGCGGTGCCCGCGGATGGTGCCCCACCTGAGGTGTCAACGAGGCCTCCATTCCTGTCGAAAAGGTAGGCCGAAACATCCTCCACGCCCGGCTTCGGCAGCTTCTGTCCATCGCTCGACTGGATTCCAGGCTGTATCGACCGCGCGGCGGACGTGAGACTTTCGTCCAGGCTCCTGAGTTCGATCTGCGCCACCGCCAGCAGTAGCCCGGCGGCACCGACCAGGGCGACGATCGTGAATACAACCGAGTACGCCAGCGTCAGGCGCACGCGGGCCTGGCGCAACCACGCCTTCAAGGCCTAGGCCTACTCGAAGAGGATAGGAGTACCCGCGACGCGAGCGGTCAGGGCAGAGTTGTACGCGACGCCCGCCAAACCGTTGGAACCGGCCTGGAGGTGGACGGTATCAGCGATCAATTGCCCGCTGACGGGGTGGGCGTTGGAGGTTATGGAGACGATCCCAAATGGGGCGTAGACCGTGCCACCCATTTCCAGGGTCGTGCCAGAACCCTGGATGTCGACGGCGCAGCGAGCGGCACTGTATGACGGGGCACTCCCGCTCAAGCAGTTATCCTGCGAGTCGGTCCAGATCACCGGCATGTGGGGACACGGATACCACGAAGGTAGCGGGCTGGGAGGAGAAGCGGTGCAGTCGGCCAGGGTGATTGCCGGGCTCTGGTTGAGGGTTGGATAGAGAACCGGGAACACGCTGCCCGTGGTGTTGTTATGAGCGGTGAAGGTGCTCCCGTCGCAGGTCGTTCCGCCGCAGAGCGTCGCGCTTGTGATCTTGGGGCGATCGTCAAACTCGAACGAACACTGTGCTCCCGTCACGCCCTTGATCGAGACGCTGGGGTCGCAGGAAAGGGTGCTCCCACCTCCCTTGGACAGCTCTAGCTCGGCGCCGTCACGGAAGATGAACACGCACCCACTCAGCCCACCCTGGGGGGGGCCGGTCTCGCACTGGAAGGAATCCCCGCCGCCGAGGCTGACGGAGGCGTTCTTGCCCTCGAATATGTAGTACCCGGGCTGGAAAATGAAGTTACCGGTCGTGGCACTACCGGAGCTGAAAACCCGCCCTCCGGCCGCCCCCGGCGTGATCGGGCTGCCCGAACCGGCCGGTATCGCCGCGCCGGTGGTGCCGATAGCGGGGATGCTTACTCCCTCAAGCGCCGCGGCCACCGAAGCCGGAGTCCCGAAGCCTGGGAAACCGATGGAATTGGCGTCCAGGTAGGAGCCCTCGTTCGTGGGGTTGGCGCCCGCGCCCGATGCGCACGACCCTGGGTTGGTGGCCGTGGATCCACTCACGGACCCGAAGCTGGTCGCCGAACCGGTGAAGGTCGCGTCCATAGTGCCGATCGGTACCGTGCCGTTCTTGTCGCTCCAGCAGGAAGGGTCCATCCACCCGGTGTCGCCGTAGGGCGAACAGGTGTTGGCATCCGTGTTCTGTGCGCAGTTGGCCCCCGAGCCCTGGCCGGCATCGAATCCGAAGGCAGTGTTGAAGGTGTCCGCGCATGGGGCGGAGGCGTCGAAGCAGACAGAATCGTGTAGTTTGCCCGCTGGCCAGCTATTTACGGACTGACTGTCGTTGCTGGGGGTTCCGTTGCAGGAGACCAAGCTCCCGCTACCGCTTCCTTTCGAGTAGGCATCCGATAACAACAGCGCCTGGGCCGAGTCGTAGACGACTCCGCCTCCGCTGGTCCCGGAGGACGCCCGGCCAAGGATCATCTGAGCGCCGCCGTTGGTATAGAAGCCGCCGTTGATTGACGAAGCACCGCCCACCGCGAAGCCTCCCGTGCCCTGGGCCGAACACTGCCCGACAATGGCTGATCCGTAGGACGAGACTGACCCACTTCCGGTGATCTCGAGCAGGCGGGTGGCGAGCGCGTAGGGATAGGAAAACTGCGAGGTCGGGGAATTTGCCGCAGCGTGCGCCGTGATGGTCACGCTTGAAACCCCCAGGACCCCCGCGAAGCCTATCTGCGGAACGACGTGCGTGATATCGATGGCCACGTTCTGGCCAGTGGGGAATTTGACCACGTTCACACCGGAGTTTCGCTGCGTGTACGGGAAGGTAGCCGTGACCGTGTAGCCGTTGATCGGCCCAACCACGCATGTGGTGGCGGACACCAGCCACGGAGCCTGGGTACAGTCGAAGGTCCCCGGGGCCGCTCCGAGGTTCTGCCACGTGTAGTGCTCTGCCTGGTTGAGCACGGCCTGACTCCCGCTCCCGTTGACAAAGGCCGCCCCGTAGGTCTCGGACCCTGCCAGCGCGCCCATGTCCGCCGCCCGCGTGATCATGCGCTGATCTCGGAAGTTCAAGCCCACGTCAACGGCCAGCGCCGCCACGCCGAAGAGGATTACCGCCATGAGCGCAAAGATGGGTAGCGTCTGACCACGCTGTCCGCGGCTGCGATTTCGGATTCCCGCCAGGCTCATGCTCAGTACTCAGGCCGGCCGCAGGAGGTCGTGATCATTCGGAACGTCTTCGGGAAAAAGGCGCCGATCATCGGCGTGAAGGGCTGATAGTAGTAGTAGACCGTGACTTTGATCGGCAAGTTGCCGGGATTCCGAGGCGTTGCCGTGGTGCTCTCGCTCGACCAGCCCGCGTCCGTGCAGTTTGCGCTGCTGACGGTTGCTTGCTCGATCGTCACATAGACATCATTCGAGCAGGCCGATGTAGCGCAGCTTGACGCACCCCCCGTGGCCGTCCCGGCGGCGATGCCGGTCGGAAGCGCAGGGGTCGCGTCCGAATCGGAGGCGGTCGTCGGACAGCCCTGCCACTGGGAGGCGGCGATCAGCGTCGTCTCGTTACGAAGTGCCTGGCAGACGCTTTCGCCAACCGTTACGTTAGTTGAATTGCATGGCTTGCCGAAGGTGGTGTTACAAGTGTTGTTTGGCAGGACCGCGATCCTGGTGGCCTGGCCGACGGCATTGGTCAGCTCGTTGTTGTAGAAAAGGGCCCGCCCGAAATCGATGAGGCCGAGGAGTAGCAGGAACAACAGCGGAGCCAGCAGAGCAAATTCCGTCATCGCCTGGCCGCCGCTCCGGCGTGGCCGAGTACCCGGCCTGAGCCTCGCCAGAAGCGTTTTAGTGTCCATCGCGGATGTATGCCGGTCGGTTGAACTCATTCGGTCTCCCAGGGACGGCTATTAGCCATCTCCAACTCGCAAAGCATCGCGCGGAATTATGTACGGTTGCTGAACGGACAGTTAATAGCACGTGTCAGTGCGGTGACAATCACCCACCTCGATTACGCTAGGCCTCAATGCGTGTCCTTGTGGTCGAAGATGACCAGCGGTTGGCGTCCGCCCTGGTCCGTGGTCTGACGGAATCGGGATTCGTCGCCGTGTTCGCGGTCGACGGCGCTGAGGCGGTGGCCGCCGCCTGGCCGGGCTCCTTCGACGTCATCGTTCTCGACGTGATGCTGCCGGGTACACGCGACGGTTTCCAGGTGGCGTCGGAGCTGCGGGCCGGGCGTGTAGCGACCCCAATTTTGATGCTCAGCGGCCGGGACGCCGTGCACGATCGCGTCCGCGGACTGGAGGCGGGGGCCGACGACTACCTGCTCAAGCCCTTCGCGTTCGATGAGCTGGTCGCCCGGATCAGGGCCCTGGCGCGGCGGCATCTCCCCGAGCGGAGCGTCGTCCTGAGAGCCGGGGTCCTCAGCGTCGACACCTCGGCACGCACCGCCGCCGTAGGCGACCGTCTGGTGAACCTCACCGCCAAGGAGCTGTCGATCCTGGAATGCTTCATGCTTCACCCCGGCCAGGTCCTGAGCCGGGCCCAGATCACAGACCACGCCTGGCCAGACGGCGACGAATCGTCGAGCGAGTCGAACCTGGTTGAGGTGTTTATCGGTCGGGTGCGGCGCAAGCTGGTCGCCGCGGGGAGCCCCGAGCCCATCACCACCGTCCGAGGCGTGGGGTACAGGCTGGAAACCCCGGCTGAGTGACCGCCGCATAATCAAGCGGTCGTGATCGATCCTCTCGACCACATCCGCCACCTCTCTCAGACCATCGGTCCGCGACCCTCGACGGGGGAGGGAGAGCGCCTTGCGGCCGGCTACATCGGCGAACAGCTCGCCGGCTTTGGCTACTCAATCCACCAGGAGGCGTTCCGCTCGCCCGGCTCCTTCAGCCAGGTTTACGTCCCCATCTACGTTCTCTCATTGTCTGGTTTCGTGGCCTTCGTGCTTGGCAGCCGGGGCCTCGCGCTGCTGCTCACAGGAGTGGCCCTGATCTGCTTTGTTGGGGAGAACACCACCGCCCTGAAACTGATCTCGGCGTTGATCCCCGGGGGCCGGAGCATGAACGTCGTCGCTCGCCTCGCCCCGCGCGAGCTGCCCAGGCGACGCCTCGTGCTGGTCGCCCACATGGACTCGGCGCGCTCCGGCCTGATGTGGCATCCGCGCCTGGTCAGGCGCTTCCGGCTCACCTTCCTGCTCCTTGCCGCGAGCCTCGCGGCCCTGCCCCTCTGCGTGGTCGGCCAGGCGGTCACCGGCCGCCGCTTTTTCTTGCCGCTGTCACTGCCGTTCGCCCTGATCGTGGCCTACGCGCTGCTGCTGCTCGTTCACCGGGAAATTTTCTTCCGGCACGTTGACGGGGCCAACGACAACGCCAGCGGGGTCGCGGTGATGTTGAGCGTCGCCCAGGCGCTCTCGCTTGATGCCCCCGCCGACACGGAGGTGCTCGCCGTTGCCACCGGGTGCGAGGAGGCGGGCCTCGTCGGCATGCAGTCTTTCCTGCGCAAGCACCGCGACGAAGTGGCCCGTTCCTGGATCATCAACATCGACAACGTCGGCGCCGGCGACGTTCATTTCACCACCCGCGAGGGGATGCTCCTCGGATACCGCACGGGCCGCGAGCTGGGAGCGACCGCGACCAAGGTTGCCGCCCTCCCGGGCATCAGGGTCACGGGCGCTCCGTTCCGCACCATGAGCAACGACTCCGAGGCGGCATTGCTCCGCCGCCTGGAGGCGATCACCATCATCGCGACGAGAGATGGCGTTCCTGTGAACTGGCACTGGAAGACGGACACCCTGGAGAACATCGACCCCGACACGGTAGACATGTCGTACCGATTCGTGGAACAGCTGGTGCGCCGCCTCATCGCCTGAGGCCGGGACGGGGTTCCCCCCGGAGTCAGTTGCTGGAGGAGCCTCCGGTCCCGTTGGTGGAGGAACTGGATTTGCTGGTTCCGGACTTCCTGGCCTTCCTGGTGCTGGCGCCCTTGGCCGCGGTCTTGCGCCCCCCGGCGCTCCCGGCCGCGCTTCGCCTTGCGGAGGTCGCCCCGCTGGCGGCCCCGGTCGACGCGGCTTTGGCCGCTGTGCTGACCGCGCTGCCGCTGGTCTTCGCGGCCCTGCTCACGGTGCGGGCGGTCGACCTGGCTACCTTCTTGGTGCCCGACGCCGTGCTCCTGGCGGCCTTCTCGCCACCCCCGGCGGCGGTGGTCGTGCGCCGGCGGGCGGCAGTGGTCGTGGGCTTCGCGGCTGCTCGCTTCACTGTGCCAGAGGCCTTCCTCTTAGGGGTTGCCGCGGCCTTCTTCGCGGTGCTCCCGGCCCTCGAGGTTGTTCGTGAGGCCGAACGCGTCGCGGGCGTGGCCGTCCGGCGCGCGGACGTCGCGGCGGAGGCGCCGAGCCCGGTGGCCCTGCGGATCTCCGCCTCCAGTGCGCGGATGCGCTTGTCGAGTTCGGCGGCCTTGACGGCGCGCCCGGAGAGCGTCTCGATCTGCCTGGTCAGCCGCTGCTCGAGGACCCGGTAGCGCTTCTCCAGGCCGCCGAGGTTCTGGTTGACCTCCTTGACCAGTTTGCGCAGGTTCTTGAGCTCGGTGTCGCTGCGCTGCTCCAGGCTGCTGGCGGCGTCCACCGCCAGGCGAGTGACCTGCTGTACGGCACCGCTCGCGCGGTCGGAAGCCTCGCTGATGATCGCCTGACCGGCCGCGGCGATATCGCCGACCGGGGTCCCCGCGAGGGGTCCGCCGCTCTTCCGACCGGAACTCTTGCCACCCGAACTCTTGCGCTTGCTCACCGCACTTCCTCCACATCCATTGCCGGCGCCCGAGGGGCGCTCGACCCCGGTTGCAAATCATTACAGCCCCGGTGTTGGGTGTCAAACTTCCTGGGGCCGGCGCCGCCTTGCGCGCGGGGACGCACTACATATAATCCGGGACATGTTGCTGCACTGCGTCACGGCGGTGGGGCATGGCTGAATCAACCCGACGCCGTCCCGCGCCACGGGGGAAAGCGGCCGGTTCCAAGGCGCTGGCGACAGGGGCCAAGAACGCCCCGGCGCGGCGCCATCGCGCAGTCGCGGGGACGGTCGCTGAAGTCCCGACGCCCAGGTCAAGCAACAGTTCGCGCGGCTGGATCGAGATGCTCAACGCGTTGGTCCAGGCGCCCGTTGGCATGGGACGCGGGCAGGCGGCGCGCCTGCAGGCGACGGCGGAGGGCCTTGACCGCTTTATCGAGAACCGAATCGAGGTGGTGCTCAACCGCGTGAACATCCCGTCCAGGTCCGACATAGAGAGGCTGAATCGGAG
>JBHEMP010000126.1:0-36379 GCA_046262515.1 Candidatus Dormibacteria bacterium
CCACGAGACCAGATTGACAGACCGACCTGAAGCACAGCAGAACTGCGCTTCAACTTTCGCCGGCGGTTTTGCCATGCCATCGGGCATGGTGCGCCGGTAGCCGACCTTTGGCCCTTCATGCGAAGGGTCGCAAACCCCATAAGAGGTACCCACGTTGAGTTTCCAGGACCGGACCCTTACCTGCCGCGATTGCGGCCAGAATTTCACCTTCACCAGCGGCGAGCAGGAGTTTTACGCCTCCCGCGGCCTGACCAATGATCCCGGGCGTTGCCCTGACTGCCGTGCGATTCGTCGTGGGCAGGGCGGTGGCGGCGGCGGCGGCGGTGGTGGTGGTGGTCGCAGCTCACGTCAGATGTTTGACGTCACCTGCAGCAACTGCGGTAAGGAGACCCAGGTCCCCTTCCAGCCGACCTCAGGCCGACCGGTGTACTGCAGCGACTGCTTCGCACAGCAGCCGCGACGCAGCTACTAGTCAGGTAGCGAATGGCGGTTCTGCGCGTGGACGAGGTCCTCGTGCCCGGCCAGGTGGCGACACTCCGGCGCAGGTTGGAGTTGCTCCAGCCTGACCATGAGCGTCTCTCCGCTGAGCTGAAGATCCTGGACGACCTGGTGGCCGAGTCATCGGCCACCCGGGACCCCAGGGCGACAGCCGACCGGGCAACCCGGCAGGCGGCAAAAATCCGCCTACAGCTGACGGCCGTGACGCGGGAGATGGAGAGTCTCCAGAGCCTGGTGGACGCACGGCTTTCGCAGGCCCAGCGGCGCAAGTAGAAGACCAGCTGGCCACCACCAGTTGGTGAAGAACCGCTCACCCCTCGGGGTGGGCGGTTTCTTTTTGCCCCTGGCGATAGGGTAGGGCGATGGTCGTTCGCACCGTCGACATCGATGGCCCCGTCGTCTACGCGGACCACGGCGGCGACGGGCCGTCCCTGCTGCTGCTGCACGGCATCGGAGGAGCCAAGGTCAACTCCATGCTCCTGGCCCCGCTGCTGACGCCGCGGTTCCACGTTTACGCCATGGACTTTCCCGGCTTCGGCGACAGTCCCCTTGCGGGCCGCAGCGCGGACCTGCCGCCACAGGTGGAGATCGTGGCCAGGTTCGTGGCCCAGGTCTGCGGCGGTGCCGCGGTGCTGGCGGGCCACTCGATGGGGGGCCTGGTCGCGATGATGACCGCGGCGGCGCACCCGGGCGCAGCGAAGGGCCTGGTCCTGTTTGACCCCGCCTTCCCACCCCGTGCCGGGAGCCCGGCACCGGTCCCCCGCGCGGTACTGGACGTGATCTCAATGGCGCCCGCCGCGTTCTCCTGGGCCGCGGCGCTCGCCCCCCGGGTGGGGGGCGCCAGGGCCGCGGTTGTCCGGACGCTGCGCAGCACGTCCACGAAATTCGCTGGCCTACCGGCGGAATTCATCGAGGCCCACGTCGCGGCTGAACAGGCACGGATGCGGAGGCCCGGCGCCTACCTGGGGTACCTGCAGGCCTGGGCGAGCTTCCGCCGCCTGTACTCGGACCTCCCGGCGCTCGACGCCATGGTCCGATCCGTTCATGCCCCGACGCTCCTGGTACACGGCGCCGAGGACGCCGTCGTCCTCCCGGCGGCGGCGCGCCACCTGGCTGCCCTCCAGCCCTCGTGGCGTCTCGAGTTACTCGAGGAGGTTGGTCACAACCCAAACTTCGAGGCGCCAGAGCTGACCGCTTCGCTGGTCCTGGACTGGGCCCGGGAGGCGTCACTCTCAAGCCGATAGCGGGACCGGGTCCGGCCGATAGCGGTACCATGCCGCTCGTGGCATTGCTCTCGGTGGAGAACGTGACAGTGCGGTTCGGAGGGATCGTCGCTGTCAGCGATGCCAGCTTCGATATCGAGGCGGGCGAGATTGTCGGCCTGATCGGTCCCAATGGCGCGGGCAAGACCACTCTGTTCAACGTTGTGACCCGCTTCTACCGGCCCAGTGCCGGTGATGTGCGCCTGGAGGGGGAATCCCTGCTCGGCTGCCGTCCGCACGACATCGTGCGGCGCGGAATATCCCGCACCTTCCAGAACGTCGAGCTGTTCCGCACCATGACGGTGCTGGACAACGTCCTGGTCGGGAACCACGTTAACGTCCGCGCTGCGTGGCCGGCATCCGCCGTCGCCTGGCCGGGCGTGGGTCGAGCCGAGCGGGCCGCGACGGAAGACGGGATGCGGGCCCTGGCGGCGGTTGGTCTCGAGGGCGTAGCCCGGATGCCCGTTGCCGGGCTGCCGTTCGGGAGCCTGAAGCGGGTTGAGCTTGCCCGAGCGCTTGTCAGCCGCCCACGCCTGCTCCTGCTGGATGAGCCGGCCGGCGGGCTGAACCACGAGGAGGTCGCCGAGCTCGGTGAGTTGATCCGCAAGATCCATCTGGAGGCCGAGGTGACGATCCTGTTGGTGGAGCATCACATGAACCTCGTGATGGGGGTCTGTGACCGCGTCGTCGTGCTGAACTTCGGAAGGCGGATCGCGATTGGGACGCCGGCGGAGGTGCGGGCCGATCCTGCCGTGGTCGAGGCCTACCTGGGAGCAGAGAGTGGCGCTGCTTGAACTGACAGATGTGACCGCGGAGTACGGACCCATAAAGGCCCTTCACGGGGTCACCCTGAACGTGGAGGCCGGGGAAATCGTGGCCCTCCTCGGTGCCAACGGCGCCGGCAAGACAACAACTTTGCGGGCCATTTCCGGGACCGTGACGCGCGGTGGCGCCATTGCCTTCGACGGCCGCTCCCTCAAGGGCGTTCCCGCGCAGGAGGCGGCCCGCCGTGGCATCGGGCATGTGCCCGAGGGGCGGGGGACGATGATCCAGTTGACTGTCGAGGACAACCTGCGGATGGGCGCCTATGCCCGCAAGGACCGTGAGGCGGTGGCCCGGGACCACGAGCGCATCCTGGGCTACTTCCCGATCCTTGGCGAAAGAAGGAGCCAGTCCGCGGGGACCCTGAGCGGTGGCGAACAGCAGATGCTGGCGATCGGCCGGGCCCTGATGGGCCGGCCCAAGCTCCTCCTCCTGGATGAGCCTTCCCTGGGCCTGGCACCACTGGTCGTGCGTTCGATCTTCGAGATCGTTACATCGATCAACCGCGACCAGGGGGTGGCGGTGCTGCTGGTGGAACAGAACGCGAACCTGGCGCTGGGCGTCGCCAGCCGCGCCTTCTTGCTTGAAACCGGCCGGGTGGCCGCCAGCGGGCCGGCCGCGGACCTGGCGCGCGACGAGTCCGTCCGGCGTGTGTACCTGGGCCTCTAGGCGATGACCTACTTCCTCCAGCAGGTCGTGTCCGGGCTGGCAGCGGGGGGCGCGTACGCCAGCCTGGCCCTCGCCCTGGTGCTCATCTACAGCGCGATGGGCCTGGTCAACTTCGCCCAGGGCGAGTTCGCGATGTTCGCAACCTTCATCTGCTGGACGCTGCTGGTCAGTTTGCACGTTCCCTACCCGGTGGCCATCGTTGCCGCCGTGGCCGTCGCGGTCGCGGGCGCGGCGGCAATCGAGCGCCTCGTGGTGAGGCCGTTCGAGCGCGGCCCGCAGCTGAGCGTGGTGATCGTCACGCTGGCACTTCTTTCGATCACCAACGGCCTCGCCGGGTTCATCTGGGGCTACGTGCCGAAGCCGTTCCCGACCCCCTTCCCGCAGGCGCCGATTTCGCTTGGAGGCGTGTACGTGAGCATCCAGGACCTTGGCGTTATCGGCATCAGCATCCTGGTCCTGGGTTTGATCTACCTGCTCTTCAATCGCACCCGGCTGGGACTGGCGATGCGGGCCGCCGCGCTTTACCCGGAGTCGGCCCGCCTCGTGGGCGTAAGCGTCGGGGGGATGCTGGCGATCGGCTGGGGACTGGCGTCGGGGGTTGGCGCGATCTCAGGCATCCTCCTGGCCCCGGGACTGTTCCTGGAGCCCAACATGATGCAGCAGGTCATCATCTATGCCTTCGCCGCGGCGGTCCTGGGAGGCGTCGAGAGTCCCCTTGGGGCAGTCGTGGGCGGTCTGCTCCTGGGTGTGATGCTGGCCCTTATCGGCGCGTACATCCCGGTGCTTTCGGACTTGCGCCTCGCGATCTCGCTGGCGCTCATCGTGGTGGTCTTGCTGGTCCGTCCCTCCGGCCTGTTCGGCCGGGTTCACGCCCGCCGGGTCTGAGTTGAGCGAACTGGCGCCGCCTGCGCCGCCCCCGAAACCGCGGCGCGTCCCCTTGGTGCCGATGGCGGGGCTGGTCTTCCTCGGGCTCGTCGCGGTGGCCGCGCCTTTCGTGCTGCCCGGGTACCAGGCGCTGAATCTCTCCTACGCCCTGATCTTCGCCGTGGCCATCCTCGGTCTCAACATCCTCACCGGATACAGCGGGCAGATAAGCCTCGGCCATGGCGCGTTCCTGGCCATAGGCGCCTACGTCAGCGCGATAGCCCAGACCCGCCTGGGCGTTAATTTCGTCATCACGATCGCGCTTGCGGGGCTGATTTCCGGCGGCCTCGGCTTCGCGCTGGGATTCCCGGCGCTGCGACTCGAGGGCGTCTACCTCGCCCTGTCCACGTTCGCCCTCGCTGTTGCCATCCCCTCGTTGCTCAAGAAGCCTGAAGGGCTAACCGGGGGGGTCAAAGGGATCATCCTCAACCCGGTCACATCGCCGATCCCGGATGTCCTCACCGACGAGCGCTTCTTCTATCTCCTCTGCCTGGGGATCGCGGCCCTGCTCTTCCTGCTGTCCTGGAATCTGTTGCGCGGTCGCACCGGTCGTGCCTTCCGTGCGATTAGGGACGGCGACCTCGCCGCCGTTGCCTTCGGGGTCAACCTGCGCAGCTACAAGACCCTGGCCTTCGCGGTCTCAGCGTTCATGGCGGGGGTTGCCGGCGCCCTTTACGGCATCGCCACCGGCTTTGTCAGCGCCGACTCCTACCCGTTCCAGCTTTCGATCCTGCTGCTCGTGGGCGCCGTGATCGGCGGGCTCGGGACCCTGGAGGGGGCGCTCATCGGGGGGCTGTTCGTCGAGTTCCTGCCCCAGCTCTCCCAGCAGGCTCTCCGGAGCATCAACCCTCAGGTCGCCAACGCGGCGCCGACGGTTACCCAGGGGGTACTCCTGCTGGTGATGATGTTCGTCGCGCGGCAGGGGATCGCCGGGCTGCTGCTGACCACCTACTACCGCGTGCGGCCCGGATGAGTCAGACTGTGCCGCGAGAGAAAAGCATTACGTCGCGGTTTGACAAACGGAGGTAGAAGTCCACGTGAGATCCATCAGAAGTTTGCGGGGAGCCATAGCGGCTCTAGCCATCACGAGCGTCGCCGCCTGCGGAGGCGGGGGCGGGGATGGCGGCGCCCCGGCTGCCAAGACCGCCAGCGACACCGGTATCACCGCCAACCAGATCCTCCTCGGCGGCACGATCGCCCTAAGCGGTCCGGCGGCGGCCTATGGCACGATCGCGAAGGCCAGCGATGCCTACTTCAAGTACATCAACGCCAAGGGCGGCGTGAACGGTCGTCAGATCAAGTACAACTACCTCGACGACGGTTACAACCCGGCGCAGACCGTTCCGCTGACCAAGCAACTGGTGGAGCAGGACCAGGTCTTCGCGATGTTCGGCGGTCTTGGGACTCAGCCCCAGATCTCCGTTGAGCAGTACCTGAACGCCAAGAAGGTTCCGCAGGCGCTGGTCGCCACCGGCGACACCCGCTTCTCCGCCGAGGGCAGCAAGTACCCCTATACCTTTGGCTGGCAGCCCACGTACCGCGGCGAGGCGCTGATGTATGCCAGGGCACTGCTGAAGCAGACACCCGCGCCCAAGATCGCCGTCATCTACCAGAACGACGACTACGGCCAGGACTACCTGACCGGGTTTAAGAACGGCCTCGGCGACAAGGCGTCCTCGCTCATCGTCGCGACGGCCAACAATGAGGTCGGCGCCCCTGACGTCAAGCAGCAGGTGGCGACGCTCAAGGCGTCCGGCGCCGACACCCTGATGATCTTCGAGACACCAACCCCGGCGATCAAGACGATCGCCACCGTGGCCGCCCTGGGATGGCAGCCGACCAAGTACCTGAACATCGTCGCCAACCCGGTGCCGTACGTGAAGGCCGCCCAGAAGGCAACCGGGTCGCCGGTCGCGGTGGACGGTATCCTCAGCGCCGGGTACGTCAACGATCCCCTCGACCCCGCAAATGCCAGCAACGCGGGCATCACGCTGTACAAGGAGATCATGTCCAAGTACTACCCGGAGGGTAAGCCGGACGACTCCTTCAACATCTACGGCATGGCCGTGGCCTACACCATGGTCGACGTGCTCAAGCACGCGGGCGACAACCCCACGCGCAAGAGCCTGATTTCGGCGCTCAACAACTTCACCGAGACCGATAACCCATTCCTCGGCAAGAACGTTGTTGCCAAGAACACGCCGAAGGACCATTTCACGATCACACAGTCCCAGGTCATCAAATATGACGCCGCCCAGGGCAGGTACATTCCGCAGGGCGACTTGATCGACGTCCGCGGGAAGATAACCTACCCGTAAAGCAGGTACAGATCGGAAAGGGGGGCGCCTCCGGCGTCCCCCTTTTCTATTGGCGGCCGGTTCTCAGCGGGCCAGGCCGCGGCGAGCGCGAGCCTGGTCTGCCTCGGAGAGCCAGCGCTTCCGCAGACGCACCTTCTTGGGGGTCACCTCGAGCAGCTCGTCGTCCTCCAGGAAGTCAAGGCACTGCTCCAGGCTCATCTTCAGCGCCGGGGTGAGCCGAACCGAGATGTCCGAGGTCGAGCTGCGGATGTTGGTCTTCTTCTTCTCCTTGCAGACGTTGACGGCGATGTCATCGGTGCGCTTCTGGACGCCGACGATCATGCCCTCGTAGACCTGCTCTCCCGGTTCAATGAAGGTGGTCCCGCGCTCCTGGGCATTGGCCAGGCCGTAGGCCACCGCGGTTCCGCCCTCGGAAGCGGTGAGCGCGCCGTTGCGAACGCTGGACAGGTCCCCCGCCCACAGGCGGTAGCCCAGCAGGAGCGAGCCCATGATCCCGTTCCCCGCGGTCAGCGTCAGCATGGCGTTGCGAAAGCCGATAAGCCCCCGGGTCGGGATCTTGTACTCCAGGCGGACCCCACCTCGATCGTCGTAGTTGATCTCGAGCATTTCGCCCCGGCGCCTGCCGAGAGCCTCGGTCACCGCGCCGACGTAGTCCTCGGGGACGTCTATGGTCAGGTGCTCGACAGGTTCGTGCTTCTTCCCGTCCACCTCTTTGACGATGACCTCCGGACGTGACACCGCGAACTCGTAGCCCTCGCGTCGCATCGTCTCGATCAGCACCGCCAGGTGCAACTCGCCGCGGCCGCTGACCAAAAAGCGGTCGGCCGACTCCGTTTCGTCCACCCGCAGGCCAAGGTTGACGTCCAGCTCCTTGAACAGCCGCGCGCGCAGCTGTCGCGAGGTGCTGAACTGGCCCTCGCGGCCGGAGAAGGGCGAGTCGTTGACGGCAAAGGTCATGCGCACTGTGGGTTCTTCGATGGCGATGCGCGGTAGCGCCTCGGGGTGCTCGGGGTCCGCGATGGTGTCGCCGATGGTCACGTCATCGAGGCCGGTCAGGACAACTATGTCGCCGCTGCGCGCGAAATCCACGGTGTCCTGCATCAGTCCGCGGTGCTGCAGCACACCGTTGATCTTCCCGCGCGTCTCCGTGCCGTCGGACCGCAGGATCAGGACACTGTCGCCCGGCCGCACCTCGCCGCGGAACACCCGGCCCTCGGCCTGCCGGCCGGTGTAGTCGTCATAGCCGAGGTTGGCGACGAGGATCTGCAGCGGCCCTTCCTCGACGACGGGGGAGGGGACGTGGTGCAAAATCGCCTGGAAGAGCGGCTCGAGGGTGTCCTGGAGTCCTTCGACCGAAGTGCCGGATTTGCCCTGGCTGGCAATGGCATAGAGGACCGGGATGTCCAGCTGGTCGGCGTTCTCGGCGAGCTCCAGGAAGAGGTCGTGCGCCTGGTCCAGCGCGCGGGCGGGGTCGGCCAGGGGACGGTCGAGCTTGTTGATCACCAGGATCGGCCGCAGGCCGACCTCGAAAGCCTTGCGTAGAACAAAGCGCGTCTGGGGCATTGGTCCCTCGGCGGCGTCGATCAGGAGCAGGCAGCCGTCGGCCATGTTTAGGACCCGTTCGACCTCGCCGCCGAAATCCGCGTGACCAGGGGTGTCGATGATGTTGATGGTCACGTCCTGGTACCGGATGGCCGTGTTCTTGGCCAGGATGGTGATCCCCTTCTCGCGCTCCAGCGCGTTGGAGTCCATGATCAGCCGGCCCATGTCCTGGTTCTCGCGGAAGGTGTGGGACTGCTTCAGGAGGGCGTCGACCAGCGTCGTTTTGCCATGGTCGACGTGGGCGATGATGGCAAGGTTGCGCAGGTCGTGGCGAATTTTCTCGGAGGTCAAGGCCCGGGAAGCTTAACCGGGATCCCCCGACACGGTTCGCGGTCGCGAGCGTTGATCTCTTCGATCCTCATCGAACAGCAGTTCGTCCCGTGTTATCCTTGCGGCAAATTGAATTTCGCGGGCCCGGTGTTCGGACCCCGCGCGTTTGTCTCCAACGTTCCTTGAGCCCGGCCCAGCCGGTGCCGTTGTGGTTGACGAATGCAAACACCACAACTCAAGGAACCAGGAGACAACAATGGAAGACTCAGTAGTAATCGTGCAGCCTGACGCGCCTGTGCCGTCTTTCGCCGAGCTCGGACTCACCCCGCCCACCCTGGCCGGACTCAAGGGCATGGGCATCACCAACCCGACGCCGGTCCAGGCGCAGAGCATCCCGGGCCTGATCCAGGGCCGTGACGGCCTCATCCAGGCGCCAACCGGCAGCGGCAAGACCGCCGCCTTCGTGATCCCGATCGTCGAGCTTTGCGAGAAGCTGAACGACAAGAAGCGGACGGTGGCCCTCGTCCTTTGCCCTACCCGCGAGCTGGCGACGCAGGGCGCGGATGTCGCCGACGCCCTGCTTTCACCGCACGGCTTCCGCTGTGCGTGCCTGATCGGCGGCGTGGGTTACGACGCCCAGCGGGTCCAGCTGCGACAGAACCCGCAGGTTGTCTTCGGTTCGCCCGGCCGGGTGATGGACTTCATCTGGGACGGCAAGCTGGACGTATCCGGGGTGTCGATCGCGGTTATCGACGAGGCCGACGAGCTGCTCGACCAGGGCTTTGCCCAGGACGTGATGAAGATCCTGTCCTACCTGCCCCAGGAGCGCCAGACCATCCTCGTGTCGGCCACTCTCCCCGAGTGGGTTCAGGGTGTGGTCCGCGAGGAGCTGCACGATCCCATCAAGGTCGCCGTGGCATTCGACCCCAGGAACGAGGGCGTCATCGAGCACAGGCTCTTCGAGACCACCCAGGCACGCCGCTTCGAGGACCTCTGCCATCTCCTCGACACCAGTGGCGATGGTTCGGCCATCGTTTTTGGCCGCACCAAGTGGGGGGTGCAGAAACTCCACCAGCAGCTCCGCAAGGCGGGCTATGAGGCCGAGGTCATCGAGGGCAACATGACCCAGGGACAGCGCGAGCGCTCGCTGGACCGCTTCCGCAGTCGCAAGTCGCAGATCCTCGTCGCCACCAACGTCGCCGCCCGCGGTATCGACGTGCGGCACATCGGCCTGGTCATCAACTACGAGTTGCCGGAGTCCGCCGAACTCCTCACCCACCGGGTAGGTCGTACCGGCCGTGCGGGCGCCGACGGGGTCGCCGTCACCCTGCTGACTCCCCAGGACGAACTCAAGTGGCAGAAGCTACGGCGTGACGGCGCCCCCAACCTTCCCCGCGAGGCGCACTGGTCGGACAGCGACCGGGCCCAGGCGGCCGAGCGGCCCGCGCGCGGCAGCGGTGGCGGTGGACGTCAGGGCGGCGGCGGCCGCTCGTTCCGACCCCGCCAGCGTCAAGGGGCCGGCTCCCGCTAGGAGACGCCCATCCGGAGCGCCCCATCAAGACGGATCACGGACCCGTTCAGCATGGGGTTCTCCACGATGTGGCGGACCAGCGCCCCGAACTCCGCGGGCCGCCCGAGCCTGCTGGGGTGGGGAATGTCGGCGGCCAGTTTCTCGACGGCCTCGGCCGGGAGGCCCGCCAGCATCGGCGTGTCGAACGTGCCGGGGGCGATGGTCATGCAGCGGACCTGGTGAGCGGCCAGCTCGCGCGCGATGGGCAGCGTCATGGCCACGACGCCTCCCTTGGAGGCGGAATAAGCGGCTTGACCGACCTGGCCCTCAAACGCCGCGATGCTCGCGGTGTTGATGATGACGCCGCGCTCCCCGTCGACCGGTGGGAGGGCGGCCATGGCGGCTGCCGCCAGCCTGAGCACATTGAAGGTGCCGAGCAGGTTCACCTCGATGACGGAGCGAAACGACTCCATCGGCAGGACGCCCTTCCGACCGATCACCTTGCCGGCGCGACCGATCCCCGCGCAGTTGACAGCGACCCGGACGCCACCGAAGCGCTCGTCGGCGCGGGCCAGGGCCGCGGCGACGGAGTCGTCATCGGTAACATCCGTCGCCGCAAAGGCCGCGCGCGGGCCGAGCATGTCAGCGAGCTCCTGACCGGCCGAGGCGCCGAGGTCCGCAACCACAACCGAGCAACCCGCCTCGTAAAGCGCCTCCACGGCGCCGCGGCCGAGGCCCGACGCGCCCCCGGTCACAAAGGCGCAGATGTCGGAGGTTCTCAAGGGCGCTTGAGTTCTCCCTGGAGAAGGTCGTACCAGTCATTGGGTTTGAAGTCCCAGCGCTTGTTGATCAGTGGCAGGTTGGCCCCGTAGGCCGTCAGGACGTTGTACGTGTCCTGCATGCAGTTGTGCAGGACCAGGTTGAAGAAGCGTCGCGACACCTCGGATTCCTCCACCCTGGCGAGTGCGATGCTCGGTGACGCGACCTCGAATTCCTTGAATGTGTCGTACTTGAGAGTGAACATGCGTGGGTTGGGGTCCTCCATCACCAGCGCCCAGTACCCTGATCGGCCTGGCGGGGTGATGGTACCGCCGTTCTCGACGGCGCCAACTTCCCAGAGGCCGTCCTCGACAAGGAACCCCCAGCCGACGTGCCCGGCCCCATTCGCACCGGTCCGGCGGTTGTAGACCCTGGCGCGGCCGTCAGACGAAAGCGACATCATTGATATACATAAACCCTATACCGTTATCATAAGTGCGAATGAATGCACGGCAACGCGGCAAAACAGATCGTCTCCTTATCCTGAGCAGCAAGGCGGGGAGCATGAGCCCCGAGGTGGAGAAGAAGCTTCGCACGTCTTTCGCCGACTATGAGGTCATCGAGTTCGACCCGGCCATGAAGTTGGGCAAACTGCTGGCCCCCAAGGCAAACGTGGTGGTGGCCGGGGGGGACGGAACTGTCGGCTGGACGGTGAGGGAGTTGCTCGACACCGACCATCGGCTGGGCATCCTGGGGCTGGGGACGTTCAACAATTTCGCCGCCTCGGTGGGCATGCCCAAGGGGCTGAGCGCGGGGATCAAGACTGTGCAGAGCGGGACTCCGCACTCGGTTACTGTGGGACGGATCAACGGCCGCCCGTTTCTCGAGGTGGCGGCCATCGGCATGTTCGGTGAGGCATTGCAGCTCGGCGAGGTGGCGAAGGACATGGTCTTCGGCAAACTCTCCGAGCACTTCCGGCGGGTGGCGAATGCCGAGCCGTTCGAGTATCGCCTCAGCGGCGACATCGAGGGCCATGGTGTTGCCCTGTCCCTGGTGTTCGCCAACACCCCATCGACAGGCGCCAGGATGACCGTTGCCGCCCACAAGACCCCGGTCGACCCCTACCTGGAACTCCAGGTCCACGCGGGCGAGTCCTACGGGGACCTGCTCAAGCGCGTTGTCCGATCGGCAATCAAGAGTGACAATGACCGCGCCGGGCTGGGAATGAGCTTCAAATTCCGCCACCTCCGCGTGGAAACGCGTCCCCGGGCGCGGGCCTTCGCGGACAGCTCCTCGGCCGGCCGGAGCCCCGTTGTCGTCGAGGCGGCGGTAGGCGCCCTCAACCTGCTGCTCCCTGCCTCCACGGTCCGACGGGTTCGCCACTCGTCGGGAGGCCTGACCCTTGGGAAAGCGCGCTAGGAAGGTTCGCCGCCCGGCAAGCTCTCTCACCCGGAACGTCAGGGCCGGCCGCCGGGATGCCGAGGCGGCGGCCGCCAGGGCCGGGCGGAGGGTGGAAAAAGCCTCCGAAAATCCCTGGTTTGAGCGAATGGCTCGATTTGGCTACGTCGTGCGCGGGATGCTGTACGCCGTCATGGGCCTTGCCGGGATGGGGTTCGCTTTCGGCCTGACCACGAAGACGGTCGACCAGCGGGGAGCCCTGGACCTGCTGCAGGGGAACCCCCTCAAGGTAGCCGTGGCGGTCGCTGTCATCGCCGGCCTGGCGGCGTATTCGCTGTGGGGCTTCGTCCGCGCCGTCTACGATCCCCTTCATCGTGGCGATGAGCCGCAGGGGCTGCTCTCGCGCGCCGGCTTCGTGTGGAGCGGGCTGAGCTACGCGGGGCTGCTCGCGTTCACGGTTCAGTTCCTGCTCGGCATCACCCGCGGAGACGGTTCAGACAGCATCGAGAAACCCGTGCGATACCTCATGGCGCATCCCTTCGGCGTATACCTGACGCTCCTGGTGGGAGCCGTGGCGACGGTGGCCGGGCTCGGTCAGTTTGTGGACGCCGTCATCGCGGGCTTTCGTAAGGACCTGCGCGCCAGCGAAATGTCCGAGGGGGAGGAGCGGGCGGCCGAGTACCTGGGCCGTTTCGGCATGTTCGCCCGAGGGGTGATCTTCACCATGCTGGGGGTGTTCATCATAGAGGCCGCCCTGCACCACGACCCGACTCGAGCGGAGGGCATGGGTGCCGCCTTCCGCCACCTGGCGACGCTCCCCGCCGGTCACCTCATCCTTTTCATAGTCTCCACCGGGTTTGTGGCCCTCGCCCTGCACTCGTTTGCGAACGCGCGCTGGGTGAAAATGGGCCGATCGCGACGGCCCTAGCGCCGTCCCGTAGCGACCCGTGCGTCGCGGGCGGAAAGGACCTGCTGCCAGGTCGCGGCGGTGACGTGCGAGGGTTTTGTCGCCGACATGAACTCGGCGACAAGGCTCACGAAACGCTCGGGTTCCTCCGAATGGGGAAAGTGTCCCACTCCCTTGAAGATCTCCAGCCGGCTTCCCGGGATCTCGCCATGTGCCTGGTGGGCGTGGTCAACCGGGATGATGAAGTCACGATCACCCCAGACCAGCAGCACTGGGACCTGCGAGGCAAGGTAGAGCCTGTCGTTGGCGCTCACGCGCTGTCCCTGGAAATCGACGACCTCGCGGACTGTTGCCAGGAATGCTTTTCGGGCGGGGGTGCTACCCAGGGATGCATACGCCTGCCAGAGTTCCTCGGCGGCAGGGGACAGGCGGAGTCCAATCCGCCCCAGCGCAGAGCCGAGCCTGGAGATCGCACCGGTGAGTGGCGCGAAGGTACCGAGCGGGATGACCAGGTCTGAGCCGGGCAGGGAGAGCAGCCTCAGCAGGATGGAAACTTCGGACCCGAGTCCACCGCTGGCAACCAGCACCAGCCTTTCGCATCGTTCCGGGAACTGGTAGGCGAAGACCATCGCGATTCCTCCCCCGAGGGAATGCCCGATGATCGTGCCGCGGGGGTGCCCGAGCTTGACCATAAGGTCGCGTACCGTGCTGGCGTGGGCGCCCAGCGAGTAATCCCCGCGGAGGCGTTCCGAGGCGCCGTGACCCATCAGGTCCGGGGCGATCACGTGGTAGCGCTCCGCGAGGCGTCCGATCACGCGTTTCCAAGTGCGACCGCTCCCCCCGATACCGTGGACTAGGACGACGGTGGGGCCGGTGCCTTCCTCGTAGTACGCGATCGTGTGGCCGTGAAGGTGGGTGCTCTTCAACTCCATCGATTTGCTCCGGTGTGAGTCATCACTTGATGTGACATGAAAGCATGTCAGAAAGCTAGCTTACACCGCGGGCCCCGCCCATGCCGCCGCCTTCATATCTCCGACGCGGATTTCGCTTCGCCTCGGCACCCGGCCATGGCGGAAGCCTCGCTCGGTCATAAGGCGGCCGAAGACCAGGGCATCGCGCAGCGCACACGCCCGGGGGTCGTTGTTGAAGTACGCGAACAGGTCCAGCTCCGGGTTGTAGAGGTCGGCTAAAAGGTCCGCCCACGTTGCCAGCGCCGCGCGGGTATAGCAGGGCCGTGGCCTTCCGACGCCCTCGTGGAAGCGAACGTAGCCCCAATCGGCGGTTCGCCAGTTCGGCACCTGTCTTTTCGGGCTGTCGGCGAGCACCAGGGCCGCGTTGTGGTGCTCAAGGCACGTCCTCAGTTGCCTCGTGTACCAGCTGTCGTGCCGGCATTCCACCGCCACCCGGACCCCGGCGGGAAAGAGGCGCAACGTTTCCCGCAGCCGGGCAACGTCCTCGGTCATGGTGGGCGGCAGCTGAAGCAGGACGGGGCCGAGCTTTGCTCCCAGCGGATACGCGCGGCCGAAGAAGCGCTCAATGGGCTCCTCCGGCTCCGAGAGCTTCTTGATGTGCGTCAAAAACCGGCTCATCTTGACCGCGAAGGTGAACCCGTCCGGCGTGCGGGTGGCCCAGGAGGCAAAGGACTCCTCGCGAGGGAGCATGTAGAAGGAGTTGTTCAGCTCCACGGTGTCGAAGCGCTCGGCGTAGAACTCGAGCCATGCCGCCTGCGGCACGCCCCGGGGATAGAACGTGTGTCGCCAGTGTTTGTACTGCCAGCCGGAGGTGCCGAGGTGCAGCGGCATGCCCCGACTTTATAGCGAGGCAGGTAACTTCGTTTGGTGTCGAGATGGTCTGAACAGGAGATCGTCGCGGAGGCGGCCTTAAAACCCCTGCTGCGCGGTTACTCTCATGCCCTGGCCGTTCCCCTTGCGGTCGCGGCAACGACCTGGCTGGTGCGCTCCGCGTCGGGACGCCCCGGGGTGCAGGTCGCCCTGGCAATCTACGGCTTCACCCTGGTCCTGCTCTTCGCCGGGAGCGCGGCCTACCACGTCGGACACTGGTCCGCCCGGGTCCAGCGGGGGCTGCAGCGCATGGACCACAGCAATATCTTCCTGGTCATCGCGGGTACGTACACCCCGGTCGCCGTCGTCCTGCTCTCGGGCAGGCCCCGCGTGGGAATCCTGCTCGCCGTCTGGTCGCTCGCCCTCGTTGGCGCCGGGATCTCCGTGCTCGGCGTGCAACTCCGGCGTGGGGTGCTGGCCGCGCTGTATATAGGCGTCGGGTGGGTGGCCGTCCTCGTCGCTCCCACGATCTTCCGAGCGGTCGGTTGGGGGGGCAGCGCCCTGATCCTCAGCGCCGCGGCGCTCTACACGGCCGGCGCGCTCTGCTACGCGTTCAAACGCCCTGACCCCTGGCGACGCGTCTTCGGGTACCACGAGGTCTTCCACCTGCTGGTGATCGGGGCCAGCGGCCTCTTCGTGGCGTTCATGGCGCTCTACGTGACGCCGGTCCGCTGAGCCGCGAACCACCGATCCGAGCCAGGGTCGGTGCCGCTACCTCAGCTGGCTATCTGCAGTTGCAGTTCGGGCTCGCGTTGCTCCCGGGCACGGCGTCGGATCAGTGTCAGGCGCTGCGTTGACGCTCGATGCCCGCAACGCGGACATTCCAGCCGGCGGGCGGATGCCGCCTGACGTGGTGGGAGCCATTGCGGGAGCCCGCAGCGGTCGCAGTGGGTCTTGAGCGGAAGTGGCATGTCTCGATTATAACGAACGCCTGTTCGTATCGCAAGGGGTGATATAACCGCCGGATGAACAGGGCTGATCTCCGGCTTCGTACCTGGATGCGGGCCTGGGCGCCGGTGTTCGCCGCCGGCGGCCTCGGGTTCTATCTGTTGCCGGGGATGATCACCTCGAACCTCAACCGGGGTGCGCGAGCCGTCGGCCTGGAGGAGTCGCCGGTCGATGCGGACAACCTCTGGATCGTGCTCGCGGGCTCGTACATGGCGCTGATCACCGTGCTGTGCGTGGATGCCGGCTGGACCGAGGACACCCGGCACCGCCGCACCCTGGCCCGCTACCTCGTCGCCGGGAAAACCGCCTCATCCCTCGGTGCTCTCGGCTATTTCGCCTTCCGCCGCCGCACCTATGCCTTCCTCGCGAACTTCCTCCTGGATGGGGCGATCGCCGCCGGGACCTACGGCCTGCTCAAGGAAGCTGGAGGGGACTGAAGGCCACCCGTAGCTGCACCCAGGGTAGTTGGGGATGGCCATGCCGTTGGCCGGCGGATCCCCGCTTAGAATCTTCGGGCCTTGAGCCCCGAATACATGCCGCTCCTCGTCTTCTTCCTAGCCGCGGTGGTTTTCGCGATCCTTGCGATCTTCATGTCTTCGATCTTTGGCCCTCGCCGGCCCTCGCGGACCAAGGGGGCGCCGTATGAATGCGGGATCATCCCGAGCGAGAGGGCGCGGCGCCGTCTCCCTGTCGGGTTCTACCTCACCGCGATGCTCTTCATCGTGTTCGACGTGGAAGCCATCTTCATCTATCCCTGGGCGGTGCTGGTGCGACAGCTGCGGGGCCCAGGACTGGTGGAGATGGGAGTCTTCATAGGCATCCTCGCGGTCACGCTGCTGTACGTCTGGCGTAAGGGGGCGCTGGAATGGGAGTGACCACGGAGGACGGCTTGACCACGCCAGGCGGCGTGGTGATTCCCGGGAGGACGGGTCCATCCAACCCGCTGGGCTTCCCCAACCAGCCCCACGAGCATCCCCAGGCGCCGGACCGCCTCACCGCCAGCCTGGGCCACAACTTCGTCACCACGACCATGAACAAGGTGGTCGCATGGGGCCGCTACAACTCCATGTGGCCGGCCCTCTTCGGGCTCGCCTGCTGTGCCATCGAGATGATGGGCACCGGCGGGCCCAAGTTCGACATGGCTCGGTTCGGCGCCGAGGTGTTCCGCGCGTCGCCCCGCCAGGCCGACCTGATGATCGTGGCCGGGCGGGTGTCGCAGAAGATGGCCCCGGTGCTGCACCAGATATACGACCAGATGCCCGAGCCGAAGTGGGTCATAGCGATGGGCGCCTGCGCCTCGTGTGGTGGGATGTTCAACAACTATGCCGTGGTCCAGGGCGTCGACAAGGTAGTGCCCGTGGATGTCTACGTGCCCGGCTGCCCGCCTCGCCCGGAGGCGCTCCTGGACTCCGTGCTGAAGCTCCAGCGCAAGATCCGCGCTGAGGCCATTGCCTGATCCCGTCGGGGCACCTGTGAGCGCCAGTCCGAACCCGGCCGCGGGGCCCGCGGAGGTGCTCGACCTGGTCCACCAGGTACTGGACGAGCTGGTGCCCGGCGCTGTACTGAAAGTGGTCGCCGCTCGTCCCGAGGCGTCCCTGCTGCTGGATGCGGGCGCCCTCACCAGGGCGGCGCAGGTACTCCGCGACGACCCGCGGCTGCGGTTCACCATGCCGCTCTTCGTCACGGCGGTTGACTGGCTCGACCGGGCACCGCGCTTCGACGTGGTGTACCAGTTCCGCAGTCTGCACCTCAACACCTCTTTGCGAATCAAAGTCGGCGTTGAGGATCGCCCGGACGGCCTGCCATCGATCCCCTCGCTGTCGGGGGTTTGGCCGGGGATGAACTGGCTCGAGCGGGAGACCTATGACCTCTTCGGAATCGAATTCGAAGGCCACCCCGACCAGCGGCGCCTGCTGATGCCCGTGGATTGGGAGGGCCACCCGCTGCGCAAGGACTACGTTTCCTTTGGCGAGCCGGTGAAGTTCACCGACCGAGGGTCGTTCCCGCCCGAATCCGCCGTCCCGCGGGGGGGCCCCGGGTGATGGGGGAGAGTCCGGGGACCGATAAGCGGCCCGGCGCGGTGGCCACTGCGGGCGAGACCGCCATGCGTGAATTCGAGGGAGCGCCAGCGCTCGCCACGGACGTCAGCGGAGCCGCCCAGCCGGTCTTCGCGGAGGGCCTCCAGTACGTGGGTGACACCGCTGATGGGCCCCTGATGGAGCTCAACATGGGCCCTCAGCACCCCAGCACCCACGGTGTCCTTCGGGTCGTGCTGCGGGTGGAGGGCGAGGTCGTGCGCTACGCCGACCCGGATATCGGCTACCTGCACACCGGCTTCGAAAAGGATTTCGAGCGCGTCACCTACCACCAGGGGACTCCCTGGACGGACCGCATGGACTACCTGAGCCCGCCCGGCAACAACCTGGGATGGGCGCTCGCGATCGAGAAGCTCCTCGGCGAGGAGGTCCCGGACCGCGCGCAACGAATCCGCGTCATCATGGTCGAGCTGGCTCGCATCGGCAGCCACCTCATCTGGGTGGGCACTCACGGACTCGACATGGGGGCGCAGTCCACCTTTCTCTACGCCTGGCGGGACCGCGAACGAATCCTGGAGATCAACGAGATGGTCTCGGGCGTGCGTATGATGACGAGCTTCATCCGTGTCGGCGGGCTCATGGCCGATACGCCGCCGGGGTTCGAGGAGGCGGTCGCCGCGTTTGTCGCCGCCTTCCATGTTCGCTGTGATGACTACGAGAACCTGCTCACCGGCAACCCCTTGTGGGTGGACCGGACCCGGGGGCTGGGGGTTATCAGTGGGGATGAGGCGCTGGCCTGGGGCTTCTCGGGGGCCACCCTGCGGGGCTCAGGTGTCAACTACGACGTGCGCAAGCATCAGCCCTACTGCGGTTACGAAAATTACGATTTCGACGTTCCCTTGGGGGAGCACGGGGACGTATATGACCGCTACCTGGTACGCATCCAGGAGATGCGGCAATCGCTGCGGATCATCGAGCAGGCCCTCGCCGCCCTCAAGCCCGGCCCCATCACCATCGCCAACCGCAAGGTCGTGCTGCCTCCGCGCCACGAGCTTGACACCTCGATGGAGGCGGTCATCCATCACTTCAAACTCGTCACCGAAGGCTTCCGGCCGCCGGCCGGCGAGGTCTACCAGGCTGTCGAGTCGCCGCGCGGTGAGCTCGGGTTCTACGTCGTCAGCGACGCCAGCAACAAGCCCTACCGGGTCAAGGTGCGGGCACCGAGCTTCCAGTTCGTCTCGGCCATCCCACGCCTGGTCCTGGGGCACCTGGTCGCCGACGTGGTGGCGATCCTTGGTTCGCTCGACTTCATCCTCGGGGACGTGGACCGGTGAGCCCCCTGGAGGCGTACTCGGGTGAGGCGACCTACAGCGTCCTCTCCAGCGAGGAGGTGGAGCGGATCCAGGTCCTCCGCGGCCGCTACCCCGCCCCCAAGTCCGCCATCCTGCCCGCGCTCTGGATCCTCCAGCACCGCGAAGGGATCCTCACCGCCGCGGGCATGCGCGACGTCGCGCGCGCGCTTGACATGCCGCCGGGACCGGTGGAGGCGGTCGCCAGCTTCTATTCCATGTTCTTCTTCAAGCCCCACGGGCGGTACGTGGTCGAGATGTGCACCAACATCTCCTGCCTGCTCAACGGCGCCGGGCCGGTGCTTCGCCGCCTCGAGGAGCGGCTGGGGACCCGCGCTGGAGGGACCACCGGCGACGGCCTGGCGACCCTCCTGGAGGTTGAATGCCTGGGTGCGTGCGACGGCGCACCGGCGGCGCAGGTGAACCACCGCTTTGTGGAGAACCTGACCGCCGAGGCGGTCGATGCCCTGGTCGAGGACATGCGCGCCGGGAGGTTGCCGCAGCACCCATTCGCGACCGGGGAGGAGGCCGCCACTGCCGCAGGCGTGGTTGACCTGGCGAACCCCGGGGCCAATCGCCACGCCCTCCCGGCCGACGGCGCCGGCGGCCCCGTCATGGACCTCATCAAGGGATCGCATCGCCTGGTGGAAACCGGCTCAGAACACCCCGCGGAGCGCGGCTACACAGAGGGCTCGGGTTGAGCGAATTGATCGAACCAAGACTCACACGCGGGATTGACACGCCCGGTCTGCGGACTCTCGACGGGTACCGCGAGTGGGGGGGGTACCGCGCCCTGGAGCAGGGGCTCCGGATGGCGCCCGCGGACATCGCGCAGGCGGTCTCCGACTCCGGCCTGACGGGCCGCGGAGGTGCGGGTTTTCCGACGGGCCGGAAGTGGAGCCTGATGCCGAAGGACAAACATCCGCGCTACCTTGTCGCCAACGCGGACGAGTCAGAACCCGGCACCTTCAAGGACCGCTACCTGATGGAACGCAACCCTCACCTGCTGCTTGAGGGTGTGCTCCTGGCGGCCCGCGCGGTGGAGGCCGACCAGGCGTTCATATATGTGCGTGGCGAGTACGCCGAGATCCAGGGCATCCTGGAGCGCGCCGTGGAGGAGGCGCGGGAAGCCAACCTTGTCGGCGATGACATCCTCGGCTCCGGCTGGAGCCTTGACGTCCTGGTCCACGGCGGCGCCGGCGCCTATATCTGCGGCGAGGAGAACGCGCTGCTGGAGTCACTGAATGGAAACCGCGGCCGGCCACGGCCGAAGCCGCCGTATTTCCCCGCGACGATCGGGCTCTATGACGCGCCCACCGCGTTGAACAACGTCGAAACGCTGTGCAACGTGCCTCTCATCGTCGAGCACGGCGCGGCCTGGTTCAAGTCGGTGGGCACCGAGAAGTCCACCGGCACACGGCTGATGTGCCTCAGCGGGCAGGTCAATCGCCCCGGTATCTACGAAGTCGCCCAGGGGATCCCGGCCATGACCCTGATCAACGACCTGGCGGGAGGAATGCGCGACGGCCGGCGCCTCAAGTGCATCCAACCCGGTGGCTCCTCCAGCCAGTTTGTGACCGCGGCACAGCTGCAGGACATGACCATGGACGCTGACTCCATCCGCAGCAAGGGATCGATGGGTGGATCCGGCGCGGTGGTGGTGATCTCAGAGGACCAGTGCATGGTCGAATACACGTCGCGGCTTGCCGACTTCTATTACCGCGAGTCCTGCGGCAAGTGCACGCCGTGCCGCGAGGGCACCTTCTGGCTGTCGCGCATCGTACGGCGCATCGAGGCCGGCGGCGGTCGCGAAGAGGACGTGGAACTGATGGTCGACGTCTGCAACAACATCGACGGAAAGTCACTGTGCGCGCTCGGCGAGGCCGCGGCCTGGCCGATCCGCTCGTCAGTGCAGCAGTTCGAAGCCGAGTACCGCGCCCATGTCGCCGCGCACGGCTGTCCGCTCAAGGGGGCCACGACCACTGCCGCGGCGACCGTGGAGACCCTGGTCTGATGGCGGACGAGAAGACCGTCGTGGCGCCGGCGCAGCCGGCGGGACCGGAGATGGTCACGGTCACCATCGACGGCCGGGAGGTACAGGCTCCCAAAGGCGCATCGCTGCTCCATGTCTGCCTCGACAACGGCGCGGCGGTGCCGTACTTCTGCGACCACCGCAAGCTCGACCCCATCGGCGCGTGCCGGATGTGCGTGGTCCAGGTCGAGGGCCAGCCGAAGCTCGCGACTTCCTGCACCATCACCACGTCTGACGGTATGAAGGTCTCGACGGAAGCCCCCGAGGTCATCAAGGCGCGCGAGGGAGTCCTCGAGTTCCTGCTCATCAACCATCCCCTCGACTGCCCGGTGTGCGACAAGGGCGGTGAATGCGACCTGCAGGATTTCAGCTTCTACCACGGTCCGGGGCGCAGCCGGTTCATGGAGGAGAAGGTCAAGTACCCCAAGCCCGTCCCGCTGTCCGACCGCATCCTCCTCGACATGGAGCGCTGTGTGCTCTGCGAGCGCTGTGTGCGCTATTTCGACGAGGTCACCGAGGAGGGCCAGCTGGTGCTCCTGAACCGCGGCGTGCACACCATGATCGGCACCTTTGACGGGCAGGTGATGGACTCCGCCTTCCAGGGCAACATCATGGAGCTCTGCCCCGTGGGGGCGCTGACCAGCGCGGACTGGCGGTTCAGTGCCCGCCCCTGGGACATGCGGTCGACGCCGTCCGTCTGTCCCGGTTGCGCGGTGGGCTGCAACGTCCAGGTGCAGACCCGGGACGACCGCATCGTCCGGCTGATGAGCCGGGACAATCCCCATGTCGATGACGGCTGGCTCTGTGACCGCGGGCGGTACGGGTTTCACTTCGTGCACGAGGCCCGGCGCATCACCCAGCCCCGCGTTGGCGTCGGCGCCAGCGCCGCGGCACCCTATGCGGACGCGATAGCCACGGTCGCGCAGCGGTTGCAGGACGTGGTCCAGAAGCACGGGGCGCACCGCGTTGGCGCGATAGTCAGCCCCGACGCCACCAACGAGGAGCTTTTCCTCGCCCAGCGTTGGGTCAGGGACGTCGTCGGAAGCCCCAACATCGACCACCGCAACGACCTCCATGCCGCCACGCCAACACCCGACGACTGGCGTCTCTCCTACGACGATTTCGCCCGCTGCAAGGTCATCTTTGTCATCGGCGATCAAGCCACGCTGGACCTGGCGCCGGTGGTCGAGCTTCGCCTTAAAAAAGCGCGCCGCAAATCCGGGACGCGGCTGGTATTGGCACGCGGCCGTACGTCCACCGAGCTCGTCGAGGACCTGCGGGAGGGCGATGATGAGATCGGCGTCATCGCGACTGAAGCGCTCCACGCCGACGCCGCGGTCCTCTGCCGCCGCGTGGAAGAGCGGGGCCGTAACGCACGCCGCCTGGTCGTCGTACCACAAGCGAATGCGCGGGGCGCCGCCGACATGGGATGCCTGCCGGATCTCCTGCCTGGGTATCGTGCCGTCCCCGGCCGCCCGGGTATGAGCACCTGGGAGATGCTCGAGGCGGCGAGCACCGGCCAGCTCAAGGCCCTGGTGCTGGTGGGGCCATCCCCCCTGCGCGGTAGCGCCGAGGCATCCCTGGTACAGCGCGCCCTGGGGTCGGTAGAGCTGCTGGTGGCGATGGACATTGCCGACACGGCCCTCACCGCCCCCGCCGGCGTGGTCATTCCGCTGCACAGCTTCGCCGAGAAGGAGGGCACCTATACCAACCTGGAGGGGCGGGTGCAGCGGCTGCGGCAGGCGCTGCCGCCGCAGTCGTGCACGCCCGCCGACTGGAGGGTCTTCCAGGACCTGGCCAACGCGTGGGAGGCGGGCTGGGATTACCGGGGGCCCGCCGACGTGATGCGCGACATCATCGCGGCGGTTCCCGCCTACGCCATCCAGAGGTCCGGCGAGCGCGCGGACTGGTGGGGCGCCTGATGCTCGACGTCGCCATCGCCGTGGTCAAGAGCGGGGTCCTGATCCTGGCCTTCATCACCGCCGCGGCTTACCTGGTCTACGCCGAGCGCAAGGTGATCAGCTACATGCAGGTCCGCGTCGGACCCAACCGGGTCGGCCTCTTCGGTCTGCTCCAGCCGCTGGCCGACGTCATCAAGCTGCTGACCAAGGAGGACGCGCGGCCGGATGGCCGGGACGACATCCTCTACCTGGTCGCACCGGGCATCATGGTGGTGGCCTCCGTGTTCGCCTTCGCGGTGATACCGGTGACCCCCGCTTTCACCGTTTTTGGGAAGTCCGTGACGGGGTACATCACCAACCTCAACGTGGGGATCCTTTACATCTTCGCCGTCAGTGGTATGACGGCCTACGGGGTTGTCCTTGGTGGCTACGCGAGCAACTCCAAGTACTCGCTGCTGGGGGCGATGAGAAGCGCCGCGCAGCTGATCAGCTACGAGATGGCCCTCGGCTTCTCGCTGGTGGGGGTGATCATCCTCGCGGGATCGGTGAACATGAGCCAGATCGTCGAGGGTCAACATGCGCTGCCGTTCGTGCTGCTGCAGCCGCTCGGTTTCGTCCTCTACATCATCTCGGCCACCGCCGAGGTGAACCGCGCCCCATTCGACCTCCCGGAGGCCGAGCAGGAATTGGTGGCCGGCTACCTGACGGAGTACGGCGGCCTGAAATGGGGCCTCTACTTCCTCGGGGAGTACATCAACATGGTCACGGTCAGCGCCATCGCGGCGACGCTTTTCCTCGGTGGGTGGCGCGGGCCGCTGCTGCCCGGCGTGATGTGGTTCTTCATCAAGATCGGCGCCGTCATATTCGTTCTTTTCTGGCTGCGCGCGACCCTCCCGAGGCTTCGTTATGACCGCCTGATGGCACTCGGCTGGAAGGTCCTCCTGCCGCTCGGCCTGCTGAATATCGTGGTCACCGCCACATTGGTGGTGCTGGGGCTCGAGGCGCTCATCCCGGTGGTCACGTTGCTGGCCCTGCTCGTCGTCGGGCTCGTGCTGGCGCTGACCCAGCGCGCTCCGTCCGCGGTGTCGCGGGCCCGCCAGGGCACCGTGCCGGCCGGCACCGTGGGGTCACGATGATCCTGGATGGCGTGCTGGGGATTCCCACCGCCCTGGGCACGACCTTCAAACACCTCTTTCGGCCTCCCACCACGGTGCAGTACCCGGACGAACTCCCGGCCATAAGCAGCCGCCACCGCGGGCGGCACATCCTTCATCGCTACGAGGACGGCCTCGAGAAATGCGTGGGATGTGAACTGTGCGCGGCCGCCTGCCCGTCCAAGTGCATCCTGGTGGTGGCGGAGGAGAACACTGTTGGACACCGCGTCTCGCCAGGGGAGCGCTATGCGTCGCGCTACGAGATAAACCTCGCTCGCTGCATCTTCTGCGGATATTGCGAGGAGGCATGCCCCGTCGGCGCGATCACCATGGGCCCCCGCTACGACATGTCCGACTATGACGTGAACAAGCTGATCATCACCAAGGACGATCTCCTCGAGGCCAGCTGGGGCGGCGGACGGCAGTTGACTGCCGCCGACGTGGCCACGACCGCTCAGCCGGAGATGCACCTGCAGGAGCATCGCCACCCGGCCGAGAGATCGAGCAGCGAAGCCGACGCCTTCGACGATTCACCGGGGACCTGAGGGGCGCGAAGGGATGGTCCGTGTCATCTTTGCGGTGCTGTCCGGCCTCGCCGTCAGTTCAGGCCTGGGTGTCGTCATGAACCGCCGGCCCCTCTACGCCGCTCTGAGCCTGGTGGTCAACATGCTCGCCCTCGCGGTCATCTTCCTGCTGCTCTCGGCGCAGTTCCTGGCCGCGGCACAGGTGATCGTCTACGCCGGCGCGGTGATGGTCCTTTTCACCTTTGTGATCGCGCTGCTCAACCCCGGCGCCGACGAAACCCTGGTCGCGGATCGCCGCCAGGTCGGCCTGACGGTCGCGCTGGCCGCTGCCTTTACGATGGTAGCGATCGTGGGCTTCCTCGGCGTGAGCGAGGTTTTCGGAACAAGCAGCGACACCGCGGCGATGGGCAGCATCCAGTCGGTCGGGCGCGCCCTCTACACCGGTTTCGCCTACCCCCTCGAGGCCACGTCATTGATCCTGGTGGTAGCGGCGGTGGGCGCCGTGTACCTTTCCCGAGGGCGCTGAATGCCCTCCCTCGGTTCGGTCCTGCTGCTGTCGGCCATCCTCTTCATAACCGGCGCCAGCGGGGTACTGCTCCGCCGCAACCCGCTCGTCCTGTTCATGTGCGTGGAATTGATGCTGAACGCCGCCAACCTGGCCTTCATCGCCTTCGCGCGCTACCACCACAACCTCGACGGACAGGTGTTCAGCCTGGTCGTCATCGCTGTCGCCGCCAGCGAGGTGGTCGTGGGACTGGCGATGATCGTCGCGGTCTATAAGTCAGGACGTCCGATGAACATCGACGACCTCAGCCGGATGAAGAACTGATGGGCATGGAGACCGTGCTCAGCCTCGGCCTCCTGCTGCCGCTGGCGGGCTTCCTGCTCAACCGGCTCTTCGGCGCGGCGAACCGGCCCGGCGTACGGGTCATGGGCCCGGTGACCATCCTGGTCTCGTTCATCTGCTTCGTGGTGGCGGCGACTGTTAACGGGGGTGGCCACGTCGACGTCGTGCTCTACCACTGGCTTGGCGCCAGCGGTGGCGGCGCCGTTGGCCTGGCCGTTCCGGGCGTCGATTTCGACGTCTACCTCGACCCGCTTTCTGCGCTGATGACACTCGTCATCACTGGTGTCGGCTTCTTGATCCACGTGTACGCGGCGGCATATATGGATGAGGAGGACGACGCCGACTACAGTCGCTTCTTCGCCCACATGAACCTCTTTGTGTTCTCCATGCTGGTCCTGGTCCTGGCGCGAAACTTTGTTTTCCTGACCATCGGCTGGGGAATGGTGGGAGTGAGCAGCTACCTGCTGATCGGCTTTTACCATCGCCGGGCGTCTGCCGTCCTGGCCGCCAGGAAGGCGTTTGTCATGAACGTCATCGGCGACGTGGGGATAGTCATCGCGAGCTTCATCGCCTTCGCCGCCGTCGGTGGCCTCGGCTTCGACCAGCTCTTCTCCCACCTCGCCGGGTCATCATGCCCGGCGGCCGGGTGCCTGGGCCGAAACGTGGCCGAGGCGATCGCGATCTTTCTCCTGGTCGGCGCCGTTGCGAAGTCTGCGCAGGTGCCCCTGCACACATGGCTGCCCGACGCCATGGAGGGCCCGACCCCGGTGTCGGCGCTGATCCACGCCGCCACCATGGTCACCGCCGGTGTGTACCTGGTCGCGCGCATGCAGCCTCTCTACGCGCACGCCCCGCGGGCCGCCGCCCTGGGCGCCGGGATTGGCGTCGTGACGGCGCTGATGGCCGCCGTGATCGCCTGTGTGCAGAACGACATCAAGCGGATCCTTGCCTACTCGACCATGAGCCAGGTCGGCTACATGTTCTTCGCCGTCGCCACCGGGGCCGAGGTGGGCGGCATTTTCCACCTGACCACCCACGCCTTCTTCAAGGCCCTGCTCTTCCTCGCTGCGGGCAACGTGATCCACGCGATGGGCGGAGAACAGGACATTCGCAGGATGGGCGCCCTCTGGCACGAACTGCGGACCACGCGCTGGCTGTTCCTTATCGGTACCTTTGCCCTCGCGGGCATGCTGCCGCTCTCGGGTTTCTTCTCGAAGGACGAGATCATTGCCGCCGGGTTGACCCGCGGCTCCCTTCACCCCCTCGGCGGCATCGTGCTCCTGCTCGTGGCCGGGTTGACGGCCTTTTACATGCTGCGCGCGTTCCTGGTTGTGTTCATGGGGACACGCGCGAACGACAAACAGGCACACGAACTGCGCGGGGCTTTCATAGTCCCACCCCTGGTCCTGGCGGGGCTGGCGGCATTTTCGGGCCTGCTGCAGCCCGGCCCGTGGCACCTCCTCTCGGACTACCTGCGCCCCGCATTCGCCGACCTCACCGAGCCTGGGGTGGGGGTGGCTGTTCTCACCGGGGCGGCCAGCCTGACGGCGGTGCTCGCCGGCATGGCCGTCGCCTACGCGCTCTACGGCCGGGCACCGCAGGAGCGCGCCGCGCGTAGGCAACCCGAATTGCTGACGCAGGGCCTGCTCTGGGACCGCGGCTACAGCAGCCTGGTGGTCCGTCCGCTCTGGGCGCTGGGGGGCGGCCTGGACCGCCTGGTCGAGACGCCGGTAGTGATCGGGGTGGGCGAGGCCGCCGGCCGGGTCGCGATGGGCGTGGGCCAGCAGGTCAGGATCCTGCAGAGCGGTTATGTGCGCTCCTACGCCATGGTCTTCGCCGCCGGGGCGCTGGTCGTACTCGTGGTCACGGGAATCAGCCTGCGATGATCCTGGTCGTTCTCCTGCTGGCTCCAGTCCTGGCCGCCCTGGCGACCTTCCGGGCCCAGAGGCAGTACGTCAAACCTGTGGCCGTCGCCGGCACCGCGGTGTCGCTGGCGCTGAGCATCGTCGCCGTTGTCTCGGCCATGAGCGGAACCCCGCTCCACGCCAGCGCGCCCTGGGCGCCGGCGGCCGGCTTGACGTTCCGGCTCGGGGCCGACGGCGTCTCGTCCGTGTTGCTCCTCTTGAATGCGTCCATCGCCCTGCTGGCCCTTCTCGCGACCCGGACCGAGCGGCTTCGGCGGCCCCACCTGTTCGTGGCCATGCTGTTGCTGGCGCAGGTTGGGGCAGCCGGCGTCCTGCTGGCCCAGGACCTGGTGCTCTTCTTCCTCTTCTGGGAGACCGTGCTGGTGCCGTTCATGGTGCTGATCTCGGTTTTCGGCGAGGGCCAGCGCGAGCGCGCGGCGTTGAAGCTGCTTATCTACACCGCTGTTGGCAGCCTGCCCATGCTGGTCTCGATCGCGTCGCTGTTCGCCCTTTCGGGTGCCCACAGCTTTCTGATCAACGACCTTGCCTCAGCCGGCGGTGGTGCGACGGTGATGTTTGGCTTTTCGGCGGCCCAACTCGCCTTCCTCGGTTTCACCCTCGCGTTCGCGATCAAGGCGCCGCTGTTCCCTTTCCACGGCTGGATGTCAGATGCCTACATGGCGTGTCCAACCCCCGCGTTGATGATGCTCGCGGGCGTGGTTTCCAAGCTTGGTCCGTACGGCTTCTACCGCGTCGCGATCCGCCTGCTCCCGGGGCCGGCCCGGCAGTTCAGCGGCTTGCTGATGGTGCTCGCGGCAATCGGGATCGTCTACGGCGCGCTCCTGGCGGTACGGCAGACGGACGTCAAGCGCACCGTGGTCTACCTCAGCCTCAGCCACATGTCCTTCATTACCCTCGGGATCGTCAGCCTGACCACCATCGGCCTGGCCGGAGCCTCGCTGCAGATGCTCAACCACGGCATCCTGATCGCGGCGATGTTCTATATCTCAGGCCATCTCGAGGGCAGGCTCGGCACCCGGGACCGCGGTCGCATCGCGGGCCTGGCATCGCGAGCTCCGTTGTTCGGCGCGGTCTTCATGGTGATCTCACTGGCGATCCTCGGTCTGCCCGGACTCAACGGTTTTGTGGGTGAGTACCTGATCATGGCCGGGACCTACGCGCGCTCCGCCTGGGTGCTGCTGCCGGCGGCAACCGGGGTGGTCCTCGCGGCGTGGTACACACTGCGTCTGTACCAGGGCGTGATGAACGGGTCGGACGACCGCGCGCCGGAAGCGGGAAGCGTCGAGCTGGGCAACCGCGAACTGGGTGTGCTGTTGCCCCTGGTGGTGGCCGCGGTAGCCATCGGCGTGTACCCCGGACCCTGGGTGGCCGCGGTCGGGCACGGGGTGGACCACCTCAGCCGGATCATCGCCGGGGCAGGGGGTTGAGCCCGGTCGACCTGGGCTTCGGGGCCCAGCTGGCAGTCGTCGCCACGCTGGTTGCGCTGCTCCTAGCCGACAGCTTCATCCCGGAGGGCCGCAAGGGGGTGCTCAGTGTGGTTGCGGCCACGGGCGTCTCGCTGGCGCTGGCGCTGGTGGTCGCGGCGGTGCTCTCCGGCCTGGGGGAGGGGAGCGGTACCGGGTTGCTCTTCTACCGGACCGTCGCCGTGGATTCGTTCGCCGCCTTCTTCGAGATCATCTTTTTCTCACTCGCCTTACTTGTCCTGATGCTCGCGCCCGCATACCTGGAGCGCCGCCGCATCCATCGCGGTGAGTTCTACGTGCTCCTGGTGGCGGCCCTCGCCGGCCTCATGCTGATGGTCTCCGCCACGTCGCTGATGACCATCTTCATAGGCCTGGAGTTGCTCTCGATCGCGCTGTACATCCTCAGTTCTTTCCTGCGCACCGAGGAGCGCTCCCAGGAGGCGGGGTTGAAGTACCTGCTGATCGGCGGCTTTGCCAGCGGGTTCCTGCTCTACGGGATGGCCCTGGTCTACGGTGGGACGGGCACCACGCTGCTACCCGAGATGGCCGGGGCGCTACGTGGGGCCTCGCGCGACAGCGTGGCCTTCAGCCTGGTGGGGATCGCCCTGATGCTGGTTGGCCTGGCCTACAAGTCTTCAGCGGCCCCCTTCCACACGTGGTCGCCGGACGTCTACGAGGGTGCCCCCGCCCCGGTCGTCGCGTTCATGTCCGCCAGCACCAAGGTGGCCGCGATCGCGGTTTTCCTGCGGCTCTACTCCGGGACATTCGGTGCGCCGGGGCTGTCCAGCCGCTGGACCGTGCTTCTCGGCGCCGTGGCCGCGGTGTCGATGCTTGTGGGTGCCGTCGGCGCGCTCCGCCAGCAGAACCTGAAACGGATGCTGGCCTACTCCAGCGTGGCGCAGGCCGGTTACCTGCTCCTCGGCGTCGTCGCCGGCGACCGCGCCGGCATGGTGGGTGGCCTGTTCTACCTGGCGGCGTATGCCGCCATGACCTTTGGGGCGTTCGGGGTGATTACCTTGCTTTCCCCGGCCACCGACGATGGCGCCTCGATAGCCGGCTTGCGTGGCCTCGGGTATCGCCGTCCCGGCATCGGCCTGATGATGACGGTTTTCATGCTTTCCCTGGCCGGGATACCTCTGACCGCGGGCTTCATGGGCAAGCTCTTCATCTTCATCGCTGCCATCCGCGCCGGTTACGCAGGGCTCGCCATCGTCGCCGTGGTGGCGTCGGTGATCTCGCTGTACTACTACCTGAAGGTCGTCATCGTCATCTACAGCCCCGCCGACGCCCGGCGGCGTGAGAGGCCACTGGACCCCATGGGCACGGCGGCCGTCCTGGCCGCCGGGGCGCTGACCCTGGGCCTGGGTATCTTCCCGGCAGCGCTGTACGACCTGGCCGCGAAGTCCTCCCTGCTCTAAGCATCCACCTTCCGAGATGGTGCGATATGAAACGCACCAGGCGCGGGTCCTGTCACTCCCGGCACAACCCGAGGGCTATTTACCCTTGGATCCCCCGAAGGTACGGTCGACAACGCCGACCAACTCCCTCACCGCCGCGGCGCTTTTGTCCAGCGCCTTTTTCTCGGCGGCGCTCAGCTCGAGTTGCTGGACCTCTTCGAGCCCCTTGGCGCCGAGCTTGCAGGGCACGCCGATGAAGAGCCCTTTGTAGCCGTACTCCCCGTTCAGCTGGGCGGCGCAGGGAAGGATCCGCTTCTTGTCCAGGATGATGGAATCGACCATCTCGGCCACGGCGGCGCTGGGGGCGTAGAAGGCCGAGCCGGTCTTGAGCAGCGCCACGACCTCAGCCCCACCGTCGCGGGCTCGCTGCACGATCTGGGCAAGCCGGCCTTTCTCGATCAGTTTTTCGACCGGCACCCCGGCCACAGTCGTGTACTTGGTGAGTGGCACCATGGTGTCGCCGTGCCCGCCCAGCACATAGGCCTGGACGTCCTGGACGGAGACCCTGAGTTCCTCGGCGATGAACGAGCGGAAGCGCGCGGTGTCCAGCACCCCGGCCATGCCGATGACCCTTTCGCGCGGGAACCCTGAAGCCTTGATGGCCACGTGGCACATCGCGTCCAGGGGGTTGCTGACCACGATCAGGATGGTCTTCGGTGAGGCCTTGGCCAGCTTCTCGGTGACCTCCTTGACGATCCGGGTGTTGGTCTCGATGAGGTCGTCGCGGCTCATCCCGGGCTTGCGGGGCAGGCCGGAGGTGATCACGCAGACGTCAGACCCGGCCGTCTCTTTGTATGTGTTCGTCCCTGTGATGTAAGAGTCGTACCCCAGGATCGGCCCCGATTCGCGCATGTCCAGGGCCTTGCCCTGGGGCAGGCCCTCGACGATGTCGACCATGACGATGTCCGCGTAGTCACGCTCCGCCAGCCGCTGGACCAGCGTGGCACCAACATTGCCAGCGCCCACAACCGTGATCTTCTTGCGCATCGTTACCTCCCGGAGCCGAAAAAGCTCGCGGATTTTAGCAATGGGTCTCCTCTTGACGGGCGCAGGGGTCCCGCCGACAATGGAGGCCGCGGCGCGTCCCAGCGCCCAACCTCCATTGGTCCGCCCCAGCAGGACCGGGTTCGGAGGCAAAGGGGGGCATACTCCCGGGCTGAATGATGGCTTCCGGCCCGTGGGGGACCGGCTGGGGAGGGACTCCGGGGCGGGAGGAGACCATCATGGCGGACCATAAAGACCTGAAGCGACTTATCCGCGCACGCATGCGCAAGACGGGCGAGAGCTACACGTCGACGCGGGCCCAGATCCTGAAGGCCCACACCGCGCCGGGCGGTAAGCCGGCGGAAGTTCAACCTGCCGAGCAAGTGGCCCCTCCCGCGTCGCAATCGTCGCCCGATACCGGTCAGGGCATGTATCCGTTCCAGCGTTTCACTGAGCATGCGAAGAAGGTCTTGACTTTGGCCCAATCCGAGGCTGAACGCTCCCACCACGGCTACATCGGGACCGAGCACGTGCTGCTTGGACTCCTCCGGGAGAAAGAAGGGGTGGCGTCGCACGTACTGACCAGCCTGGGAGTGGAGTTCGACAAGGTCCACGCCACGATTGAATCCGTGCTCGGGCGCACGAAAAGCATCCCTATCCAACAGATCATCCCCACCTCGCGCGTCAAACAAGCTATCGAGATCTCGTTCGCGGAGGCGAGGCGCATGGGCAGCAAATACGTCGGCACCGAGCACCTGCTCCTGGGCGTATTGGTGGAGGGCCAGGGTATCGCCGCGCACGTACTCGAAGACATGGGTGCTGATCTCAAGACGGTGCGCAGAGAAATCACCCGGCTGCGGCACGATACTCCGGCCCCTTCAGTGGCCCCCGGCGCGGCAGTCCCCGCATCTGGAGATGTGCATCTCCTGCTCGCCCTCCTGGCCTCGGACGGCCCGGCCGGCCGGATACTTCGCGAAGCGGGGCTCTCGCCTGAATTCGTTCGCGAGCGCGTCCGGGAGCTCGAGGGCTGACGGTCTATCGGTAAACTTGTCCGGACCCGCCGAGGGTCCTCAGTTCGAACAGGCGAGGAGATCTTTGGCCGCCACCACCGCCCCCACGCGTCCCCAGGTCCAGGCCCCGGAGCCGGAGACCGATTCTGCCGGCCTCCCGTGGTGGGGCTACTCGGCGTTCTTCATGGGGATCCAGACCATCTTCGGCATCTACGTCGCCGTAGTGGTCCTGCTCGACTTCCACAACAACTTCAGCGACCCCTACCTTTCCCCCTTCTTCTCGCCGTTGCTGCCCACGCCCAACCTGGCTGGCTTCCTGATCAGCCCCGGCCTCTTCGTCGTCTGGTCGCCCCTGGCCTTCAGGGCCAGTTGCTACTACTACCGCAAGGCCTACTACCGTGCCTTCTTTGCGCCCCCTGCGTGCTCCATGGCGCCGCCCAGCCGCCTTCAGCGGATCCGCTACTGGGGTGAGACGCGGTTTCCGACGGTGCTCAGCAACTTCCATCGATTCGCGCTCTACACCGCGATCATCAATGTCGCCTTTCTGCTGGTCGACTTCCTCAACGCCTTTCACGCGCGTGGGCACCTGATGGTGGGCCTGGGAACGCTGATCCTTGGTGTCAACGTGGTAATGCTGTCGGCTTACACCTTTGGCTGCCACGCCTTCCGCCACCTCGTCGGGGGCTCCCTCGACTGCTACAGCTGCAGCTTCGCCGCGAAAACCCGGCGATCCCTGTGGGAGCGGGTCACGGTCCTCAACGAGCGCCACGGGCTCTTTGCCCTGGTCAGCCTGTTCACCGTGTGGGGCGCGGATGTCTACGTCCGGCTGCTGACCCACGGCGTCTTCGCGGACCCCAGGATCGTGTTCTGATGTCCAGCCTGGAGGAGCAGTTCGAGACCCACGAGTACGACGTGGTCGTGATCGGCGCCGGCGGTGCCGGGCTTCGGGCGTCGATCGCCGCGTCGCAGGCCGGGATGAAGACGGCAGTCATCTGCAAATCCCTGCTGGGCAAGGCCCACACCGTCATGGCCGAGGGCGGCGTCGCCGCCAGCCTTGGCAACGTTGATTCGGAAGACGGCTGGAAGACCCACTTTTCGGACACCATGAAGGGCGGCAAGGGGATCAACAACTGGCGCATGGCCGAGATCTTCGCCAAGGAGGCGCCTGACCGGGTCCTCGAGCTCGAGCGCTGGGGCGCCGTCTTCGACCGGACCCCGGCGGGGCTGATCAACCAGCGCCCCTTCGGGGCCCACAGCTACCGCCGGCTCTGCCATATCGGTGACCGCACCGGCCTGGAGATCATCCGCAGCCTGCAGGACAAGGGGATCCACTCCGGGATCGACGTCTTCATGGAGTACACCCTCACCAGGCTTGTCAAGGACCAGCAGGGGAGGGTGTCCGGGGCCTTCGGCTACCGCCGCGAGGACGGCCGCTTCGTACTCTTCAAGGCCCGCGCGGTGGTCATGGCGACGGGGGGCTGGGGCAAGATGTTCAAGGTCACCTCCAACAGCTGGGAGTCGACCGGGGACGGCCTCTGCATGGCCTTTGAGGCCGGGGCTGAGCTCCTCGACCTGGAGTTCGTCCAGTTCCATCCGACCGGCATGATCTGGCCGCCCGGCGCCCGCGGCATCCTCGTCACCGAGGCGGTGCGTGGTGAGGGAGGCCGGCTGAAGAACAGCGAGGGCAGGCGCTTCATGGAGGACTACGACCCCGACCGCATGGAGCTGAGCTCACGCGACATCGTGGCGCGGTCGATTTACAAGGAGGTCGAGGCCGGCCGGGGTTCCGAACACGGCGGCGCGTACCTGGATATCACCCACCGGGGCGCGGACTACATCAAAAAGAAGCTCCCCAGCATGCATGAGCAGTTCCTCAAGCTCGCAGATGTCGACATCACGAAAGGCCCCATGGAAGTCGGCCCCACCATCCATTACGTCATGGGTGGCATCAAGGTCGACCCCGAGAGCGGGGCGGCCACCATCCCAGGACTCTTCGCCGCGGGCGAGGTCGCCGGCGGCCTGCACGGCGCCAACCGGCTTGGGGGGAACTCACTGTCGGACATCCTGGTCTTCGGACGGCGCGCCGGCGAAGGGGCCGCTGCTTACGCCCGGGAACGGGCCGAGGTCGGCCAGCTCGACGAGGGCCTCGTCGAGGAGGAGAAGCGCATCCTGCTCCGGCCCTTCGGCAACTTCGAGGCGGGCCGGACCGAGAACCCCTTCGTCTACATGGCGGAGCTACAGGCCATCGTGGGAGACCACAACGGGATCTCGCGGACGGGCGAGGGCCTGCAGGCGGGCCTGGACAAACTGATCGAGCTCAAACAGCGGGTACACGACCTGGGTGTCCCCGAGTCGCGGATGTTCAACCCCGGCTGGCACGCGTGTCGCGATCAGGTCTTCATGACCCGCATCGCCGAGGCGATGTTCCGCGCCGGGATCGAGCGCAAGGAGAGCCGCGGTTCCCACTGGAGGCTCGACTTCCTCGAGCTGGACGCCGACTGGGGCAAGCACAACCTGGTGGCGACCCTGGATGGCGAGGAGGTCAGGCTGGAGAAGCGACGCGCGCCAGAGATGCCGGCGGAGCTGGCCGCACTGATCGACGACAAGCCCGCCGTGTCGCAGGCCGCGCTGCAGGCCAACCGCAAGCAGTAGGGGAGGGGAAACAAATGACCAGCGAGCCGGCCGAGTCGATCGCCACCGCCCACGTCGCCGCGACCACGATATGGCCGGGATGTTCGCCCACATCCCCGAATTGGTGCAGTCCCGCCACATCCAGGGCCAGGTGCACGGCGGGGGTGCTATTGGTCGCTTTAACGCGGCCCTGGCCGTGCGCATCACCGGGGCGGTGGGCACGATGTGGTGCGCGTACCTGTTCACCATCCTCGCCCTGGTTGGACTGCCCTCGGCGCTGGACCAGATGAAGACCCAGGGCCCGCTCCCGCTGGTCCAGTGGATCGCGCAGACGTTCCTCCAGCTGGTGCTGCTGAGCGTGATCATCGTCGGCCAGAACGTCATCCAGGCCGCCAACGACAAGCGCGCCGAGGCGGACCACGAAACCCTGACCGCGTTGCACAAGATGAACGTCCAGCAGTTGAAGATCCTGGAGCAGCAGGACAAGATTCTCGGTTTGCTCAAGACCGCCGTCGTGAAGTAGGAGAGTCAATGCCGGTATTCAAGGTTTTCCGCGGCGATGCGAGTGGGGGCAAAGAGGAGAGCTACGACGTTCCCGCCGTGCCCGGCCAGGTGGTCCTGGACGCGATGCACCACATCCAGGCCAACCAGGCCCCCGACCTCGCGGTGCGCTGGAACTGCAAGGCTGCCAAGTGCGGCTCCTGCTCGGCGGAGATCAACGGCAAGCCCGGGCTGATGTGCAAGACGCGGGTCGACTCCTTTGGCGAGGACGAAATCCACGTCCATCCGATGAAGACGTTCCCCCTGATGAAGGACCTCGTCACGGATGTCAGCTGGAATTACCGGGTCAACAAGAAGATCCAGCCCTTCACCTACGCCCAGGATGAGCCCCTGCCCTTCGTCATCCACCAGGAGGACATTGACCGGGTCATCGAGTTCCGCAAGTGCATCGAGTGTTTCATGTGCCAGGACGTCTGCCACGTGCTCCGCGAGCATGAAGAGGGCAAGGATGAATATTTCGGTCCTCGTTTCATGATCCGCATCGCCGGGCTGGAAATGCACCCCAAGGACATCGGTGACCGGATCCCCCTGGTCAAGGGGGAAGCGGGCGTCGGCTTCTGCAATATCACCAAGTGCTGCACCGAGGTCTGCCCGGAGCACATCCACATCACGGACAACGGCATCATCCCGCTCAAGGAGCGGATGGCTGACCGCTACTTCGACCCGATCCGCGCGGTCTTCCGCAAGCTCGGCAAGAAGAAGGAAAGGGTCCCGGCCACCGAGTGAACGTATCCCGACGTCGCGGGGAGGGGATCCCGGGCGTCGTCCTGGCCCAGG
>JBHEMP010000127.1:0-9236 GCA_046262515.1 Candidatus Dormibacteria bacterium
GCGACCGCCTCCCCGGAGGTACTGCTGGTCTCGGTGGCCGACAAGCTGTACAACGCTCGATCCATCCTGCTGGATTACCGCCGCGTCGGTCCCGCTGTGTGGGACCGCTTCCATGCCGGCCGCGCCGACCAACTCTGGTACTACCGGCAGCTGGCCGACAGGTTCCTGGACGCCGGCGACCCCGGCATCCATGTTCTTGCCAGCGAGCTGGACCGCGTGGTGACTGAGATCGAAGCATTGCCCGCCGGCCGCCCCGCCCCTACCTTGCCGTAATCAGAGGGTCGACAGCGCCAACCACTAGCCCGCGGATGCACAATGAATGCATGCCAGACAAAGTGGGTCGAGCGCCGCGTCTGCCAGTCGCCCAGGGGATTGGCGCGGACCCGGCGGTGGAGTTCGTCAGCGAGGACTCCCTCGAGCTGCATCTGGCGGCGGCCGGGCGCCCGTTGGTCGTGCCAGAGCCGTCGCCGACCCCGCCGGGCTGGGGCAGGGCCGATCCTGCGTGGGGTGCGGTGGTGGAACCGTTCCTCGAAGAGCGCGGACGCTTCTGAAGCATGGTCGAGGCCGCGGTCCGGACACTTCGGCGTTCGGTCGAGCCTTCGACGCGGGACGTCGGATGGCCTGAGCAGGGGCTCGCGCCCGGTGATACCTTGTCAGGATGAAAGCTAGGCAGGACGGTCCGGCGCCTGATCTCAGCGGAGCCCAGCTCCCGGTCGGGACGGACCCCGACGGGCAGGCGGCCCTGCTGGGAATCCTCGAAGAGCGGGACTCCAGCAACGTGGAGATGGCGGGGATCGTGCGAGGGCGCCAGCGCGCGGGGCGACGGACAGTCCCAGCGCTCCATGCGGTTTGGGTGGGTGACGGCAGTTCAATAGCAGATGTGCCCGACGAGGCGTTGATGAAGGGGTTCGGGACCTGACCCTGGTCATCGACGCGGGAGGCGAGCCGACCGCGACAGCGGAGCGGATCTAGGCGGTCGCCAGCCGCATGCAGCGGTAGGTGGTCCGGCTCACGAATCCGAGGCCGCTGTAGAGCCTGTCCGCCGGCCGTTGTCCGGCACTACCTCCGGCGATACCTCGGCAATGCCGCGCTCGCGGAGCAGCGCTACCGCCTCGACCATGACCGCGCGCCCAAAACCCCGGCCGCGCAGCGCGGCCTCAATCATCAACTCCCGGACAGCCACCTGTCGCGGGAACGGGGCTGGGCAACGCGGTCGGCAAACGCCCGCCGCAATCGGTATCTTCCAAGGAGCTCGAACTGTTCTCACGGAGGTGCGCCATGGCTGACAGTGAAATCACCAGGCTCTTCATGAGCGGCACCAACCAGGCCGTCCCGCTTCCGCGTCAGTTCCGCCTGGAGCCACTGCCCGATGTCGACGCGTGGTTCCAGGAGATCGACGCTGTCGGCTCCGGCGACTTCATGCCCGAGGGGCGCCAGCAGCCTGACGCTCCGCCAAGTCGGGCGCTGGATTGAAGGTCCCTGCTCAAACACCTACGCCGGGATAGAGGCGGAGGTAGGTGAGATCAGGCGACTGAACCTGGGCCGATGACGGCGTCCGTCCCCGTGCCCTACGAGCGGTCCTACTGGGTCGTTCCCGGGAAGCTCCTTGCCGGCTGCTACCCCGGCGACAAGAGCACAGAAGTCGCCCGGGAAAAGCTTGAGGGAATGCTGCGCGTAGGGATCCGCGCGTCCGTCAACTTGATGGAGGAGGGCGAGTCGAGTCACCAGGGTGAGCCGGTCGTTCCGTACGAGGCGCCCTTCCAGGCGCGAGGGATCAAGTGCGCCCGGATGCCGATCCGCGATGAAGACATTCCTTCTGTCGCCGAGATGACCGAGATCCTGGACCTGACCGACCAATTGATAGCCGCCGGCTCACCGACCTACGTTCATTGCTGGGGCGGCAAGGGGCGCACCGGGACCGCGGTTGGCTGCTGGCTGGTGCGACACGGTATCGCGCAGCCGGACCGCGCTGTCGAGATGATCCAGTCGCTGCAGGCGCACACCCACGGCACTCTTGCACCCTCGCCGGAGAACGACCTGCAGCGCGGGTTTGTCGCCGCGTGGAAGGCGGGCCAGTAGCGGCTGCGGCCCGACCACAAGCGGGGCATCGGCATGGCGGGAGCGGCTGGCGGGGGAGCAAGTACCATACCCAAGAAGATGATGTCCATCTCACAGGGCAAGCTAATCGCCGCCCTTGGCGCGGTCGTGGTCCTAGTGCTCGTGGCCATAGCCTTTCTTATCGGTCGGGGCTCGGGCACTGTCCCGACTACCGCGCATGTCATCCCCAGCCCCACGGTGGTGGTGAGTCAATAGCCGAGCGCGCCGCCGCCCGCGACGACGCTGAGCGCAGCCGGCAGTCTGCTCCAGGCCGGAAAGGGATCCGACCCGGCCAGTGGGCGAGGTAACGGCCCCGGTTGCCAGGTCTGGGTTGACAGCGGCTGGACCCTCAATGAGTGCGCCATCACCCCGGTCGACGGCAACAGGCCGGAGGCCAGCATCGCGTGGGTCACCGAACACAGGCAGGGCGCGCGCGGGGTGCAATGGCGTGCGTTCTTCATGACCACCACGGCCAACGACGCCTACTGGCACACCAGGCTCTACTACAGTGACGACCAGGGCGGCGGGTTGACCGGCATCACGGTCAAGGGCGTCGATGTCAGCGACGGCTGGTCCCCGTGGCTGGTGGCCGGCTTCCGACATAACCGGATGAGCGCGGGCGGCACCGTGCTGGACTACGACGTCATCACCCGGGGCGCCCCGGGTACAGACCCGGCGGTGCTGATACACCGTCAGCTGGGTGACGGTGTTGCCGTCCTGGGTGGTCAGCACATCGAGGACTACGGCGATGCTGGCGGCGGCAGCGCGGCGTACACCAAAGCTGTCATCAAGTTCGTCAACGGCGCCCACGAGGTGACGTCGACCGCGTCGGTCAACGCGGCAGACCTGCCGAAGTCCGACCTGCCCTGACCGCGCTTTGACCGTGGAGTGCGACCACACGGACTGAAAGGCCGGGTCGCCTCAGAAGCTGAGCATCACCATGTGGCGGGCGCCGGCGGCGCGGAGCCGCGCGAAATCGCGGGAATCGTCCGTGAGAACTGCGGCTTTACGGCGATGCGCCGCAGCCGCCACCAGCGCGTCGACAAGGCTCACGTCGCCGCGGTCCTTCGGTACCCGCGCCAGTAATTCTCCAGCGTGACTGCCCTCTTCGATGCTCGTTGAGTCACCGCCGTACGCGGCGAGGACCTGCTGGAGACGAGTCCGAAGCGTGCGGTCTTTCCATGCCGCCGCGAACATTTCGGCGCGTACCGCGGGTGGAACCTCGAACGTGTGGCCCTGGCGATGCGCACGCCGAAGCCGAGCCTGGAACAATCGATCACCTTCAACAAGTCGGCCCAGCGGTCCGGAGTCCATGAGCACAATCACCGGGGCTTCTTGCCGCGCCGTCGGAGCTCGGATTCTGCCCGGGCCATCTCCCGGTCCCATTTCCGCGCCAGGCCAGGGAACTCAGGGCTCGCCTCCACCTGGTCCAGGCGTTGGCGACCGAGATCGGGATCGCCGTCACCCGCCAGAGCCTCGATAGCCTCGATCTGCCGATCCGTGCGCAGCTGGTTGGCCATGGCCCGTTCGGCGAACTCCGAGACGTTTCCGTATCGTGCGCTGGCCTCCGCCACGATCCATTCCGGCACCGTAACGCTCAGAACCTTGCGTCGCCGCTCTGTCATATGCCGAGTATGACACGCATGGGTGGCCGTTCCACATATATCGCTGATGCGGTTCAAATGCCAGGTCGTCCAATCATGGTATAAACTGAAGTTATGGCAGATGCGCTATATCGGACACGCGTCGGGCCTGGAGGTCGGGTGGTGCTCCCGGTGCGGATGCGCCGGGCCATGAACCTGCAGGTAGGTTCGGAGTTGATCCTGGCCGAGGCCAGCGCCGGCGAATGGCGGCTGTTCACGCGCTCCGATGCGCTGGCGCAGCTGCAGGCCCTTGTGCGCGACAAGGTCCGGGCTGACGACAGCCTCGTCGACGAGCTCCTGGCCGAGCGCCGCCAGGAGTCGCGCCGCACGCGATGACCGTGGTGCTCGACGCCTCTGCCCTGCTGGCGGTGTTGAACGCCGAGGCGGGGGCGCAGGTGGTCGCGCCACAGCTTGACGCCGCCGTGATCAGCGCCGTGAACCTCAGCGAGGTCGCCGGGAAGCTGGTGGACCGCGGCCTGCGCCCGTCGGACGTTCGCGCCTCGCTGGAAGCACTTCAGCTTGACGTTCGAGCTTTTGACACCAACCAGGCTTTTCTTACCGGGGAGCTGAGGACAGCGGTCCCAAAGGATTTCGCGCTCGGCGATCGGGCGTGCCTCGCCCTCGCGAGTACCCTGGGCGCTCCGGCCCTCACCGCCGACCGTCAGTGGTCCGAGCTTCGCCTCCCCGGCGTGAAAGTCAGAGTGATTCGATAGCTGCCGCGAGTGAGGCCCACTGAGACGTGTGGCAGGCGACACTGCCGCGTCCAACAAGATAGAGGTCTGGTAGCTCACAATGCCGGAAGTGCCAGAGTCGACCAGGGAATTGAGAAGCAGGACCGCGCGGCGCGGCTGATCCTCGTCATGCAGATCATGGCGGGGGCGCCGCAGGGAGTGACCGCGCGCGAGATCGGCGAGCGCACCAACCGCGACAAGCGCACCGCGCTTCGCGATATCCACGCGCTGGAGGACATCGGTGTCCCGGTGATCCAGGAGGCCAACGACACCTGGCGCCTGATGCCGGATTACATCCTGCCGACGATCGCGTTCACCCAGCAGGAGACCATGGCCATCCTGCTCGCCACCCGCCTCGCGGTCCAGCACCTCGACTACAACAACGAGTTCCTGGCCATGGCGCTGAACAAGCTCGCTGCCTCACTGCCCAAGGGCGCGGTCAAGGTGCACGTCGGAGAGAGCGCCAGCCAGTTGGCTGCCAAGCCGGCGGACGCCGAGCGGCAGAAGGTCTTCAGCGTGATCACCACCGGTCTGCTGACGCGTAAGCAGATCCGTTTCACCTACATCGACAGCAAGGGAATCGAGACCGAGCGTCGCATCCACCCGTATTTCCTTGAGCCCATCTCGCTGATGTCCCGCGGCACCTACGTGTTCGGCAAGGACATCGACAAGCGCGAAATGCGGGTTTTCAAGCTCGACCGCATCATCAAGGCCGAGGTCCTGGCCACCGACGCCTACATTCCCGACGACGCCACCCTGCAGAAGCAGGTTGCCGACTCGTGGGGGGTGTGGACGCAGGACAAAGTGCAGACCGTGGAGCTCCTATTTAATAAGGATGTGGCCCGGCGGATTGCCGAGACGCGCTGGCACCCCTCGCAGGAGCTGACGAAGCAGAAGGGCGGCGCAGTGTTGATGAGGCTCAAGGTCCGGGGCCTGGTGGAGATCACGCCGTGGATCCTGAGCTGGGGCGCCGACGTTGAGGTAGTTGGTCCGCCAGACTTGCGTAAGCGGGTCGCCGCGAAAGCCGCGCGGATGGCCGCCCGCTACAGTTGACCGCAGCCCTTGGTCAGCTGATTCTTGAGGCGACCGCCTCACCGACGTAGCGATCCTTCGCCGTCGCGACATCGGCGCCGCCTGAGTCTCCCAGGGCCATCACCGCGGCGCGAACCACCGCCGAGCGGGGACGCGCAAGGTCGCGCGCGATCAAGCGCCGGATGTACTCACCCAGCGAGACTCCTGAGGCACCCGCTTTCCGCTTGGCCCGTTGCAGCTCCTCGGGCAGAAGGGTGACCTGGAATCGCGACATCATTGCGGGTTGATCGTACCGTGGGACGGGAAGGTATCCCGCCGCTACCAGTAGCGGCGTTTTCTGCGGCCGCTCCCCCAACGCGACATCAACTTGTCGCACCCTCGGCCCACGATCGGCGGCATGAATGAGAAAAGCAGTAACCCGCAGCACCCGAAGTCCCCGACCGCCGCGCTCATGGAGCGCATCCTCCTCGACGGCCCCGCCGGCATAACCGTCGGCCGCGGCCGCAGCATCGGCGCCCTCACCCTGGTCCCAATCTTCCACGAGGGCCCGGCCGCCGATTACATCCCCTACGCGTCCATCCAGGGCGCCGGCCTGCTGAATATCAGTGAGGTCACCGGCGGGGGACAGGTGAACACGCTCATGGCCGAGAACCGATCGGACCAGGCCGTGCTCCTGCTCGAGGGCGAGATGCTCGAGGGCATGCAGCAGACCCGAGTCCTCAACGTGACGATCCTGGTGCCGGCGCACACCACGCTGAAGATCCCAGTTTCCTGCGTGGAGGCGGGCCGCTGGCACCACGACGGTATCGCCGCATCCAAGCATGAGTTCCACATGTCGCCGCGGGCCCGTTCCCGCAAGACCGTCACCGTCAACGTGCAGACTCGCGTCTCGGGCTCATACGCATCGGACCAGGGCGAGGTCTGGGCCAGCGTTGACGAGGAACTCAACGCGCACCAGGTGGCGGCGCCGACCCGGGCGCAGTCGGAAATCGGCAAGGCCCGTGGACCGGAGGTCAGGCGTGACCTGGAGCAGGTCGAGCCGCGGCCGGGCCAGGCTGGAGTGGTCGCCGTGGTGGGCGGGAAGCCGCTCTGCTTCGACCTCTTCGACCGGCCATCTACGCTGGCAGTCATCTGGAAGGGGCTCATCGGCAGCTATGCCCTGGACGCCATGACCGTGCCCAGGCGGGCCAGTGCGGTGCGCGACTCCGCCGAGGCGCGGAAGTGGCTTGGCACCATGACTGATGCCGTGGCCACCGAGCACCCCGGCGTGGGTATCGGCACCAACGTCATCCTCAGCTCAGCGCAGGCAAGTGCCACGTCGCTGGTTGCCGGCGAGGCGGTTGTCCACCTCGCGGCATTCGTGAGCGCTGAGACCGGCGGATTCGCCCGGCGGAGCCGTCGCGCAGTGCCCATTCTCTACTAGCCCGGGGACTGTCGGCCCGCGACCGCCATGTGTCGCGGGCCGGCCCCCCGCTCACGTTGCAGAGCTCGAACTAGAGGAGTTCGTTAACGAGGACCCTCAGAAGGTTGGCTTCTCAAATGCCTGGACAAGACGCAGCGGCATTTTGTCGAAGTCTTCGGCCATGCGTACTCGCCCCTCCCAGCCGCCTGGCATGCGACGAGGTCGGTCCGACCCGTCGTAAGGGACCAGCTTCGCGACAGGCCGACCCGCGCGTGTGATGACGACCTCCTTGCCGGACTGGACCTCCACTATTAGATGGGACAAGTTCGTCTTCGCTTCCTCAACGTTCATCCCTTGCATGATGGACCCAGTCCATCGACAACGCAATTTGCCGTGGACTACGCACCCTGACCAGCGCCCCGAGAGCGCCAGAGGACCACGATGCCGGCCAGTGACAGCAGGGTGCTGAGCACGACCGACAAGCGCACATCGTGCCCGGCGGACGGGAGCGGGGGAGTGGGCAGAGGCAGGGGTGTGGGGGCCAGCACGGGAGTTGCCGTGAGCACCGGAGTGGGCGGGAGCACCGCGATGGGCGGGACCGCCGGAGTGGGGGCGCGCGGGGTTGCCGGCGACGGCGGAATTATCCGGGGTGGTGCGGGCGTCGGTGGCGCGGACGCGAGAACCTGCGGAGGCTTGACCGGCGGTGGCGGCACAGTGGAGCTCGGCGTGGGGCGTGGCGGAGCCAACACGGTGACATCGGTCGTCGCCTCCACGGTCTCGCGACCCCAGGTCGTCTCGACGAGGCGTTGCGTGGGGACGCTCGAGACCAGGAGCCGCCCGGGCGGCGTCGCCACGACTGCCTGCGCCGCGAGCGAAACGTGGCCCGCCGAGGCAGGGTCGAAGGCGACGCTTACCGCCGCGCGCCCCGCCGAAGTGCGAAGCGTCAACGGGTTGCCTGCGGGGTGAGGCAGCGCTGCAGTGTCAAGTGTGGCGAGGCCGGCGGCGTTGCTGCTGACGAGCACTTCCGTCCCGTCGGGGGCCGGGGATCCATCGTCGGTGAACACGCGTACGGCGACGTCGAACCGCGGACGGGCGGGGTCCGCCGACACTGTGTTCCCCGGAGGACCCTCGAGGGTGAGCAGCGCATGTCCAGGGGGCCCGGCCAGGGCTGCCTCTCGGAGGAGACTCTCGTACGCAGCACGGTACGCGGAATCCACGAAGGGACTGCCGGCCGGGTCCAGCTGAAACTCGTCGCTGAAGTGCCAGAGTGCGGCCTGCACGACGCTCGAACTGCGCGCCAGACCCGCGGGGCCGCCACCCAGGAGTGCGGGCCCATTGGGGTAGCCGTGTCGGAGTAGCCAGAGAACGGCCCGGGCGTTGTGCACCGTGGCGGCGTCGATGGTCGGGCCGTCAGTGTAGGCCGCGTCGTGTCGGCGATGGGTGCGCGCGTCGGCACAGTACCCTGTGCCTGTAAGCCCCCGGCCGTCGGTGAACCCGAGCAGGCCGGCCTCCAGGTTGAAATGACGCCCGTCGAGAGTGCCCGCCGCCATGGCATACGGCTGGCTGACGAACTCCGTCCCGATGTCCGCGCCCTGGAGGTGGAACGTATGCGGTCCCTCGGCCAGCGCCGGGAGGACGAAGAGCGTGAGCAGGCTGGCCGCGAACAGGATCGCCGCGCGGGTCGAAGGGTGGCGGCGGATCGCGCGCAACTCCGCGCGGTAGCGTCGTCGTAACTGGGTCCCCGTGATAACTGTCGCTTCGTGCATGCCTTCATGGTCGCGGCCGCCGGCGGACAACTGAAGGACACTCACGAAGCGAGGACGCGATCCTGGCCGCGGCGATCTTGCGCATCAGATGCGCATACACCTATCATCACACATCATGCGCACCACCCTGGACCTCGACGCGTCGGTGCTACGCCAGCTGCGGCAGCGCGGTCGGCGCGAGCACAAGAGCATGGGCCAGGTCGCGTCAGAGCTTCTTGCCCGCGGCCTCGACAGCCCGCTCGAGGGAGTTGGTCAACCCGTGCCACGGTGGAGAGCGCGCAACCTCGGGCATGCGCTGGTGGACCTGGAGGACAAGGAGGCGGTGAGGGTCATCCTCGACGAGGTGCCCTGAGCGCCACCCTTGACGCCAACATCCTCGTGTATGCAAGCAACATCGCCGACCCAGTGCATTCCCGGGCGGAGGCCCTGGTCGGCGAGCTGGCTGCGGGGCCCGACATCGTCTATCTCTTCTGGCCGACGATCATGGGATACCTACGGCTGGTGACCCACCCGGGGATCCTGCCCCGGCCGATGTCCCCGGGGGATGCGCTCGCCAACATTGACT
>JBHEMP010000128.1:0-13946 GCA_046262515.1 Candidatus Dormibacteria bacterium
CACCGGCCACTCTCCCCAGCGCGGCGCGTAGTCAGCGGCCACGACCTCGACACCGGGGTTCTGCAGCCCGATGGCGTTGAGCATCCCGGAGGGCACCTCGGCGATCCGCGGAGGCGGGTTGCCTTCGCGGGGCTGCAGTGACGTGCCCTTGCTGATGATCGCGCCGTACCCCTCGTGGCCCCCCACCTCGGCCATCTCGAAGCCGAAGCCGAAGGTGCCGGAGGCCGCCAGCAGTGGGGACGCCAGGCGCAGCGAGGGGGTGATCTCGACCATGGTGTCGATGGCCGACATCAGGGGGCGACGCCTGCGCCGGCGGCGATGCGGGTCTGCGCGGAGCGATGGGTGATCAACTCACCGAAAGAGGCGTACCTCGCCCAGTCAACGGTCCGCCAGTCGAAGACGGCACCCTCGACACAGACGCGGTCGTAGCCACCGCCCGCGGCGGGCACCACGCAGCCGAGACATGTCCCGAGGGCGCATCCCATCGGGGCCTCCAGCGAAACCTCGCACCGGGGCAATTCACGGCCCGCCTCCGACAGCCGCCCCCACTGGCGCGCAAGGGCAACCAGCATCGGCGTCGGCCCGCACGCATGGACCGCCGTGACACCGTCCAGGAGCCGCTCGCTCGCCTTGGTCACAAAACCGGCCTCTCCCGCGCTGCCGTCATCGGTACACTGGTGCGCCTCGACGCCCTCAGGCAGCAGGCTCAGCGGCAGCAGCTGGTGAGATGTGTACGCACCATTGAGCCAGCGCAGCCTGACGCCCGCCGCGCGCGCCTCTCGAGCGACCAGCGGGAAGGGCGCCACGCCGAGCCCGCCCGCGATCATCAGCAGCGTGCCGTGCGCGGGCATGGTGAACGCGTGGCCCAGCGGACCGAGGGCCTCGAAGGCCTGGCCGGCCTCGGCCGCGGCGAGGATGGCGGTGCCCTGTCCGACGACGTTGAAGATGATGTCGTAGGTACCGGCGGCGCGATCGATCCCGGCGAAACTGAAGGGTCGGCGCAGGAGGGGATCGGACACCGGCGCGCACTGGATGTGGGCAAACTGGCCGGGGCCGGCGGCCGCCGCAATCCGAGGTGAGCGCAGTCGCAGCAGCCAGGTCCCGGGCATGATCTCCTCCCGCTGCGCCACGACCCCGCGCTCGACCAGCGCGCTCATGTCGCGTGCCCCGGCGTGGGCGCGGCGGCGACCGCCTCGCGGCCCCGCTCCAGGTAGCCCTCCAGGGTATCCACCTCGTATGCACCGCCCAGCGCCAGCATGTTCAACGACTCGACCAGGGCGGCCGCCGTGTCCAGGGAGGTCAGGCACGGTATGCGTCGCTCTACGGCCGCGCGGCGAATCTCAAAACCGTCGCGAATCGCCACCGGGAACTCAGCCTCGTCCGCCAGGGGACGCGGCGGGCGGCCGTTGGGCGTGACACCGGGAACCGCGGCCTCACTCCCGCTGCTGATGGTGTTGATGACCAGGTCCACGGTGCCGCCGGTGATGAGGTTGAGCACGTCGGGGTGACCCTCGCCGATCTTCGCCACCTCGTTGACGCTGATGCCCGCCGCCGCCAGTGCCCGGGCGGTGCCGGTGGTGGCGTGCACCGCGAAACCCATCTCGACCAGGCGCGCGATTATCGGCAGCGCCTCGGCCTTGTCCGCGTCGGCGATGGTGCACAGCGCACCGCCGGACCGCGGAAGGCGGTCCAGGGAGCCAAGGAAGGCCTTGAACATGGCCGGGGCAAGCTCGCGGTCGATGCCCATCACCTCGCCGGTGGACTTCATCTCCGGGCCCAGGTGGCTGTCCACCTCGAGCAGCTTGCTCATGGAGAACACCGGGGCCTTGACCGCGACCACGCCACTGGCGGGCCAGAGCCCGTCGGGGTATCCCAGGTCGGAGAGGCTGCTGCCGAGCATCACCTGCATGGCCACGGGCACCATCGGCACCCCGGTCACCTTGCTCAGGAACGGCACGGTTCGGCTGGAGCGGGGGTTGACTTCGATCACGTAGATGCGGTTGCGGTGCAGGACGTACTGGATGTTGAGCATCCCGACGGCCCCCAGTCGAAGCGCGATCCGGCGGGTGTAGTCCACCAGCTGCGAGACCTCGTCGGGACTGAGGTGCTGGGCCGGGTAGACCGCGAAGGAGTCCCCGGAGTGGACGCCGGCCCGCTCGACATGCTCCATGATCCCCGGGATCAGGACGTCGGTCCCATCGCAAATCGCATCCACCTCGAACTCCCGGCCGACGAGGTACTTGTCGACCAGGATGGTGCCCCGCGCGAGGGCGTCTCGGGCCCCGGCGAGGTAGCGCTCCAGCTCGGCGTGCTGATGCACGATCTCCATGGCGCGCCCCCCGAGGACGTAGCTCGGCCGCACCAGCACGGGATACCCGACGCGGTCCGCGATGCCACGGGCCTCCTCGATCGAGGTGGCGGTCGCACCCGGTGGCTGCGGAATGCCGATCTCGCGCAGGGTGGCCTCGAAACGACGGCGATCCTCGGCCAGGTCGATGGCGTCGACCGAGGAACCGAGGATCTTCGCGCCCCGCTTGCTCAGCGGCTCCGCGAGGTTGATGGCGGTCTGACCCCCGAACTGCACAACAACGCCGAAGGCCGACTCCGCCCGCATCACGTTCTCGGCGGACTCCTCGTCGAGAGGGTCGAAGTAGAGCCGGTCGGAGGTGTCGAAGTCGGTGCTGACGGTCTCCGGGTTGCTGTTCAGCATCGCGCTGGTGTACCCGGCCTTCTTCAGGGCCATGGCCGCCTGCACCGAGCAGTAGTCAAACTCGATGCCCTGGCCGATACGGATCGGTCCGGAGCCGAGCACCAGGACCGACGGCGCTCCCGATTCCTGGCGCAGGCCACGCGGTGACTCATCCTCGGTTTCGTACGTGGAGTAGTAGTAGGGCGTGGCCGCTGCGAACTCCGCCGCGCAGGTATCGACCAGCTTGTACGCGGGGCGGATCCCGGCCTCGAAGCAGGCGTCGCGCACATCCTCGATCGAATCGCCCGAAAGGGTGGCAAGGCGCTGGTTGGTAAAGCCGGCGAGCTTGGCCTCTCGCAGCAGCTCGGGCTCGATGCCCGCCGCGGTGCGCCGCTCGATATTTACGATCCGCCACAGCCGGCGGAGGAACCATTCGTCGATGGCGGTCATCTCGTGCAGCCGGTCGACCGACTCCGCCATCGGGGTGTCCCCGGCGCGGCGGAGCCATTCCAGCAGCGCGTACAGCCGAATGTCGTTGGGCTGCGTGATGAGGCGTTCGTCGACGTCCGCGGCGAAGGCCGGCGGCTTCTGCTCCATGGAGCGCAGCGCCTTCATCAGTGCGGCCTCAAAGGTCCTCTCGATGGCCATGACCTCGCCGGTCGCCTTCATCTGCGTGCCGATAGTGCGGTCGGCGGTGGGGAACTTGTCGAAGGGCCAGCGGGGGATCTTGACCACGCAGTAGTCCAGGGCCGGCTCAAACGCCGCCAGGGTGCGGCCGGTGACCGCGTTGGGGATCTCGTCCAGGCGTTTGCCGATGGCCACCTTGGCGGCCACGCGGGCGATGGGGTAGCCGGTGGCCTTGCTGGCAAGGGCTGAGCTTCGCGAGACGCGCGGGTTGACCTCGATGATGTAGTACTGGAAGGAGTCGGGGTCGATCGCCATCTGCACGTTGCAGCCGCCCTCGATGCCCAGGCCGCGGATGATCTTTAGCGCCGAGCTGCGGAGCATCTGGTACTCCTTGTCGCTGAGGGTCTGCGACGGCGCGACGACGATGGAGTCCCCGGTGTGAACCCCCATGGGGTCGAGGTTCTCCATGTTGCAGATCGTGATGCAGGTATCGGCGGCGTCGCGCATGACCTCGTATTCGATCTCTTTCCAGCCCACCAGGCTGCGCTCCAGCAGCACCTGCGTGATGGGGCTGGCGTCAAGGCCGCGCTGGACCGCCGTGTCGAACTCCCACTCCTCGTAGATGAAGCCGCCGCCGGTGCCGCCGAGGGTATAGGCGGGGCGCACCACCAGCGGCAGGCCGACCTCCGCGAGGAACGCGTGCGCCTGTTCCAGGTTTTCGACCGTCCGGCTCTCCGTCACCGGCTCCCCGATGGAGATAAGGAACTGCTTGAAGGCCTCCCGGTCCTCGGCCTTGCGAATCGTGTCCAGGGGTGTGCCCAGCAGACGCACGTTATAGCGTTCCAGGATGCCGGCGTCATGGAGGGCGACGGCCATGTTCAGCCCGGTCTGTCCGCCCAGGGTGGGCAACAGGCCGTCGGGCTGCTCCCGGGCGATCACCCTCTCCAGCACCTCCACCGTGAGCGGTTCGATGTAGGTGTGGTCGGCGACGCCCGGCTCGGTCATGATGGTGGCCGGGTTGCTGTTGACCAGCACGGTCTCGATACCCTCCTCGCGGAGCGCCTTGCAGGCCTGGGTCCCGGCGTAGTCAAACTCGGCCGCCTGACCGATGACGATCGGCCCGGACCCGATCACCAGGACCTTGCGCGGTCGTTCGGCCGGGGGTGCCAGGGGAGCGGCGGTCACCGGCCGCGTGCCGGTGCGCGCTCCCACGACCATCTCCGCGAAGTCGTCGAAGATGCGCTGGTTATCATGCGGACCCGGCGCACCCTCAGGGTGGTACTGCACCGAGAGGATGGGCAGGCTCTCGTGCGCCAGCCCCTCCACGGTGCCGTCATTGAGGTTGCGCTCGCTGACCACGAAACCTGACGAGGCGGGCAGGGTGTCGGCGACGACCTCGAACTCGTGGTTCTGCGAGGTGATCGCGACGCGCCCGGTGGTGAGGTTCTTGACCGGGTGGTTGCCGCCGTGGTGGCCGAACGGCAGGCGCCCGGTCTGAGCCCCGGCCGCGCGGCCGATGAGCTGGTGTCCGAGGCAGATACCCAGGACCGGCAACCTGCGGAGCAGTTCCCCGACCACCGCCACCTGAGCGTCCAGACGGGCGGGATCGCCCGGGCCGTTGGAGAGCACCACGCCTGCGGGGTCATGGCGCAGGACGTCATCCACGGTTGAGGTCGGCGGCACGACGACCACCCGTGCGCCACGGCTGCGCAGCGAGCGGAGGATGTTGCGCTTGACGCCGTAGTCGACAACCACGATGGTCTGCCCCGCGAGCCGCGGCTCGACGCGGTGGACATACACCGGCGCCAGCGGCTCATCCCAGTCGACCGGCGCGCTGCAGGCCGTCTCTGTGACCAGGTCCTGGTCCTCGAGCGGGGTGACCGTGCGCGCCGCCTGCACCAGGCCGTCCACCACCTCGCGCGTCCCCGGGAGGCGCAGGTCGAGGGGGCGCTCGAGCTCGGAGATCACCGCGCGACGAGCGCCGGCGCTGCGCAGGTGGCGGGTCAGGCTGCGCGTGTCCACGCCCGTCAAGCCGGGAACGCCGGCCTCGCGGAGAGCCTCGTCGATGAGGCCCTCGGAGCGCCAGTTGCTGTGGTCCGGCGCTGCCTCGCGCACGATCAGGCCGCGAGCCCACACGCTTCCCGACTCGGGGTCCGCCTGGTTGACGCCGTAGTTCCCGATCATCGGGAAGGTCATCACGATCATCTGCCCGGCGTAGCTGGGGTCGGTGAGGATTTCCTGGTAGCCCGTCATGCAGGTGTTGAACACGACCTCGCCCTGGCCGGGGCGGCGGCCTTCCTCGCCGCGTGTCTCCGCCGGCGGGGTTCCGAACAGCCAGCCCGCATAGGCGCGGCCGTCCTCGAGTACCAGGGCTCCGGGCCGTCGCTTCGCCGTCATCAGTCTGGTCGCACCACTACGCTATCCCCGCATACCAGTGGTTGTGGGCCACGTTTCCACCGGCAATCGTGAGCATGGCGCGCCCGTGCATCTCCCGGCCCTTGAGCGGGGTGTTCTTGCCCCTGGACCCGAACTCGTCCGGGTTCAGGACCCACTGGGCGCGGTTCTCGAAGACGACCAGGTCGGCCGGCGCCCCGGTTCGCAGCGCCGGCTGTGCCTGCGGCAGGGAATCGCGGAGGCAGTGAAACGGTCCCACCGTGAGGGCCTCGACCAGGCGCGCCATGGTCAATTCTCCATGTGCGACCAGCTCGAGGCAGAGCGACAGCGCGGTCTCCAGGCCACTGAACCCAAAGCTGCACCGGGCAAACGGAAGCTGCTTGCTGGCGAGCTCGTGGGGCGCATGGTCGGTGGCGATGGCATCGATCAGGCCCTCCTGCACCGCGGCGACCACGGCCCTGCGGTCCGACTCGGGGCGCAGCGGTGGATTGACCTTGGCCTGCGGGTCGGGCTCGCCTTCCGAGAGCACGCGGCCCTCAGTCAGGATCATGTGGTGGGGAGTCGCCTCGGCGGTGACCGCCAGCCCCTCGTCCCGGGCGCCCGCCAGCAACTCCAGGGACCTCTCGCAGCTGAGGTGCTGAAGGTGAAGTCGACCGCCACTGCGGCGGCAGGCCTCGATGGCCTGCTCAACCGCTGCCACCTCCGCACTGCACGGCCAGGGCTCGAGTCCCGCACGTGCCGCCACGCCGGGGTGAACCTGTCCGTTGGGGCACGCCACCTCGTCCTGGGCGTGTACCATGACCGGCCGGCTGAGACGAGCCGCCCGGGTCATCGCCTCGGTGGCCAGCTCGAGGGGGTACGCGTTGCGCCCGTCATCGCTGAAAGCGACGGCTCCCGCCGCGGCGAGCGCCTCCAGGTCGGTGAGGTCGAAGCCCTCCAGGTAGTGAGTCACGGCTCCAACCGAATGCACCTTCACGGGAGCGAGCCGGGCCCGCTCCTGGACCACCTCGAGGGTGCTGACGCGGTCAACGGGCGGGTCGGTGTTGGCCATCGCGATGATCGTCGTGAACCCGCCGTTGGCGGCGGCCTGGGCGCCGGTCTCGATGGTCTCCTTGTGCGGCTGGCCGGGGTCGCGGAGGTGGGTGTGGAGGTCGATGAATCCCGGTGCGATGTACATCCCGCGCGCGTCGAGGGTGGTCAGCCGGGGGATGTCGGGACGCGCGTTGTCGCCCCAGTTGACGGGCTCAACCGACACCAGGCGACCCTTCTCCACGACCACGTCCACCAATTGCGGGGATCTCCCCGCCTCGATGCGGGTGGCGTTGCGGATGTGGAGGTTCGCCAGCTCAGTCACCGGGTGCCTCCAGGCCTTCGACGAGGACCACGGCGTCGTCCCCATCGACCTCTGCCAGGCAGACACGCACACGGTCATCAAGCCGGGTGGGGATGTTCTTGCCGACGAAGTCCGCGCGTATCGGCAGCTCGCGGTGACCACGGTCGACCATGACCGCCAGCTGCACCACCGCCGGACGGCCCAACTCGGTCAGGGCGTCAAGCGCGGCGCGCACGGTGCGCCCGTGGAAAAGGACGTCGTCGACCACCACCACGACCCGTTCGGCGATGTCCGCCCCGGCGCCGGGCGCCGCGGCAAGATGGACCAGGTCCCGGTCGTCACGGTGGGCCGCGACGTCCAGCTCGATGACCTCGGCATCCGCGCCAAGCTCACGCAGCTGCTCCGCCAGGCGGCGGGCGAGCGGCACCCCGCGCGTCGGGATACCGGCGCAGACCACGCGGCAGCCCTCGCCATTGCGCTCGACCACCTCGTGGGCGACGCGGCGCCACGACCGGCGCACCCCGTCCCCGTCGAGGACGACGGTTACCCGTCCCCCCTCAGGAACCGGGGGAATCGTTTCAGCGCTCACGCCGTGCCCAGGACCAGGCGCAACAGCGCCATGCGGATGTACAGCCCGTTGCGCGCCTGCCGAAAGTAGGCGGCGCGGGGGTCGGCGTCAACCTCGTCCCGGATCTCGTCAACGCGGGGAAGCGGATGCATCAGGACCGCGTCCGGGCGCATCATCGACATCATCTGGGCGTCCATCACGTAGACCCCACTGACCCGGCGGTACTCGTCCATGCGGTCCGCGAAACGCTCCTTCTGGATCCGCGTCTGGTAGACAACGTCGACATCCGGCAGGACACCCGGGAGGGCTTCGGTCTCCCGGGTGTGGACGCCGCGCTCCGCGAGGTGGGCTTTGATGTCGGCTCCCATCGCCACCGTCGGCGGTGCCACGAAGGTGATCTCCACGCCCTCGAACTTGCTCAGCAGGTAACACAGCGACCGCACCGTTCTGCCGTTGGCGAGGTCGCCCACCATCGCGATCTTCAGGCCGTCGATGGCGCCCCGCTCCTTCTCGATGGTGTACAGGTCGAGGAGGGCCTGGGTGGGGTGCTGGCCGGGGCCGTCACCGGCGTTGATCACCGGGACCGTGCTGATCATCGAGGCCCGGCGGCTGGCCCCGACCTCGGAGTGGCGCAGGACCAGCACATCGCAGTAGCCGCTGACGATGCGGATGGTGTCCTCCAGCGTCTCGCCCTTGGCCACCGAACTGAACTGCCCCGCGGACTCGGTTCCCAGCACACCCCCTCCAAGCCGGAGCATGGCCGCTTCGAAGCTCAGCCGGGTGCGCGTGCTGGGTTCGTAGAAGAGGGTGGCCATGACCCGTCCGTGGAGTTCGTCGCTGCCGCCACGCTCAGCGACCCTCTCCATTGACCGGGCGACGGAGAAGACCTCCTCCAGCATGGGCCGGTCGAACTGCTGCGACTCGACCACGTGGTCCAGCCGGGCGGTCCGAGAGGCGCTCGCGGGCATAAAAAAAACTCCTTTCCGGCCTCTCAGGACCGGTTTAAAGGTTCTGGCGTCCGGGTGATGATACACCGCCTGTGGAACAATGCCGGGGTGCAGACGACGGCCGTCCTCGGTGATATCCACGGCGACTACGAACGCATGATTGGGCTCGTGGGCCACCTGCCCCCCGACGTGCACCTGGTCGCCGTGGGCGACTACTTCGACCGCTGGGACCGCGCCATGGAGGTTGTGCGCTGGCTCATGGGCCGCCCCAACACGACCGCCCTTTTGGGCAACCACGACGCCCTGATCCTGGGGGTGGTCGCGGAGGCGCAGCGCGGGCAGCCGGGTCAGTCCACCGACAGCTGGCTCTACAACGGGGGCAAGCAGGAAGACCTCGAGAAGCTGATGGCCGACCCGGAGGCCGTGGAATGGCTGAAGCGCCGGCCCGCGATGACCATGCTAGGGAGCACCCTGGTGCAACACTCGGACTCCAACGTCTACCTGAATTACGGCAGGACGTTGGACGAGGTGAACCGGGCCTTCGGCCTGCGAGTCGCCAGCGGTGAGCCCGATGTCCTCTTCGCGGTGTTCGCCCACCTCTGCCGGCGGCGTCAGTTCTACAAACTCGACGACCTCCGCCGTTACCTGTCCGTCTATGGCGCCAGCACCCTGATACACGGGCACACGCCGCACACGCAACCCGCGGCCCTGACGATGTTCAACGGCGCCATCATCAACGTGGACGGCGCCCTGTCCCGGGGCTTTGGTCCCGAGCGTCGCGGATTCCTGCACTGGCTGCCCGGCGGCGAGGAGCCGGACCAGACCCTGGTTCGCTGAGGAGGCGTCCGGAGCCTTCCGGCGCAGACCTCGCCGTATACTCGGCACTCCACGATGGAACCCACCAGCGCGACCAGCGCGCGCCAGGGACGGCGCCTCCTGGCCATTGTCCTCGCGGTCCTCTCGCTGCTTGCCGCGGCGGCCACATTCGGCAGCGCCACCGGCAGCGCCGCCCCGCCCGACCCAGCGGCGAGCCGCTCCCCCGGACCAGGCGCGTCCGGGCTGCTGCCAACACCGACACCAACGCCAACACCGACACCCTCGTGCGACCCCACGACGGACCCGTTCGCGTGCGGCAGCCCTACCCCCAGCCCCACGCCCACCGTGGTCGTGGTCAGCCCGGTCCCGGATTCGCCCTCGCCCGCGCCGACCACGCCCAGCTACCTGCAGGGCGCGGAGACATCGCCGAGCCCGCACATCGGCGAGACGGTCTCTTCGCCAGTGCCACTTGGCGGTGGCTTCGTTGACCAGTTGCCAACACCGACCTCCGCCCCGGTGGCGCCCGGCGGGTCACTCGCACCACACCAGTCGGGGCTGCCGCTGCCGTTCCTGGCCGTGGGCGCGGTCCTGATACTCGGGGCGATCGGTTCGCTGATCTATGCCGTCGCGCCGCGGGACAAAAACGTGTTCGCGGCGCGCCCCGCGGCGCCGACCTCGCCGGTCGCGTTCACCCCTTACGGCCCCGACGCGCCGACCAGCAGCATCCTCAAGCCCCCGGGCCCGGCTTCGGGCCGGCGCCCCTGAGTTTCCCCGGGGGTTGGGCGTCGGGGGTTGAGCCTCAGGGTTTGGGGACCCGGCCTTTGACCAGCTCGTAATCCCCCGCGCGGCCGAGCTCGATCACCCGCATCCCCCTGTAGCCCTTGATCTTGTGACAGTTGGCGTCCAGCGACTCCCGCAGGACCTTATCGGTGGTGCTGGCGGCAAACGCGATGACAAAGGCTTTGCCCTCGACCAACTCGGTCTTCGCGAACCCCTGCATGACCTCCTCACGCGCCACCGCCGGGAGGCGGCGCGAGAGGGCGCGGCCCAGCATCAGCATCTCCTGGCCCTCGGGGATGATGGCCCGCAGGTCATCGACCTGGAAGTGGTAGGCGATGTACTGCACCTCAGCGGACCCCGGCGCCGGCGCGTGAAGCCAGCCATTCCCGTAGTAGCGACGTCACCTCGGTCGGGTGGTCCATGTTCGACTGGTGACCGGCACCGGCGATGAGCTCGAGCCGCGCCCCCGGTATGGCCGCCGCAATGGCCTCCCCCTTCTCCACCGGGATGGGCACATCCTCGGTCCCATGCAGGACCAGGGTGGGCGCCGTGATGGTGCCCAGTTGCTCGGTGATGTCATCCCGCTCGTCCACCGCCTGGCTGGCCAGCGCGAAACCGTCGGCGTTTCCCTGGCGCAGCGAGTCGAACCAGCCCTCAACCAGGTCGCCGCGCTGCGCGACGTAGTCGTCCGAGAAGAACACCGGCGGCAGCGCCGGCAGAACCGCGTCGAGTTCGCCCTTTCGCATGACATGACGCATGGCCGCATATCGCTCCGCCTTCTCCGGCTCCTCGCCGTCCGCGGCGGTGTCAAGGAGGACCATGTCGCGCAGGTCGCCCGGGTGCCGCAGGGCGAGTCGCATGCCGATCATCCCACCCATCGACAGGCCGACGTAGTGCACGGGCGCCACACCAAGCTGCTCTATGAGGCCGTGGACATCCTCGACCTGGTTCCAGAGGTCGTAGCCGGTGAGGTCCGGCGTGGTCTCGCTGCGATGCTGACCGCGCAGGTCCACGGTGATGCAGTTGTAGTCCTGGGCGAGGGCGCTGACCTGCTCGCGCCAGCTGTCGCCACTGAAGAGCAGGCCGTGCACCAGCAGGAGGGGTTCCCCTTCCCCGCTGCGTTCGTAGTAGAGCTCGACGCCGTTGGTCTTCAGTCTCGGCAAACCACAACCTCCATCCTGTAGGTGGAGCAATAGTTTCACGCAGCGGGGCGAATAACATCGAGTCATGAGCCTGGGCAGGGTCCTGATCGGTATCGGAGCGGTGCTTGTGGTCGCGGGAATCCTGGTTCAGCTGGGCCTACCGCTGGGCCGGCTGCCCGGCGACCTGCGCTTCACGCGTGGCAGCATCAAGATCTACTCGCCGCTGGCCACCGGCCTGCTGCTGAGCATCGTCCTGACCATTTTGATCAACGTGCTCCTCCGCCGCTGAGGATCCTTGGATCGGCCGCGCAGACATTTACCGCTCCTTGACCGGTCCTTTACCGCGATCGCCCTATGGTGGACCCAGCGCCGGTTCCAGCGGGCCGGCGCCTTTTTAGGACCCGCGTGAGCACCGCCCCGAGCCGCGTCGCGGATGAACTCACCCGCCTGGGCATAACCGTGACCATCGTCACCCTGCCGGCATCGACACGAACCGCGGCGGAGGCCGCTGACGCCGTGCGCTGTTCGGTTGCCCAGATCGCGAAATCGCTGGTCTTCCGAGCCGCCGGCTCGGACCGGCCGGTGCTGGTTATCGCGTCCGGCGCCAACCGCGTTGACACCTCGCTGCTCGAGGGCCGACTGGGCGAGCCGGTCAGGCGGGCCGACCCCGACTGGGTGCGCGAGACCACGGGGTTTGCCATCGGCGGAATTCCGCCCGTGGCGCACCGCGTCCAGCCGGTTGTTTTTATGGACGAGGACCTGCTGGCGCTTGGGGATGTGTGGGCCGCCGCCGGGACGCCTAACTCCGTCTTCCGGGTCGCCGCCGCCGAGCTCGCGCGGGTGACCGGCGCTGTCGTGATGAGGACTGCGCAGCACGGTTAGCCGCTTCGGCGTACGTCCTCGAGCTCGAGCCGAACGACGGCGTCGCCGTCCCAGCGGCTCACCTCTACGGCGAAGAGAGCGTCCAGGAGGTCTCCCCGCTGGGCGGCGCGCCGGTAGTGCTCGACATAGCGGCCGCGCCGCCACGCGATGGCCTCGATCACGCGCTCACCGTCGCCCACCCAGACCCGCAAGTGCTCCCGCTGCTGCCCAAAGGCAGAGGCCGCCTTGAGCTGGGCCCCCCGAACGCAGAACCGCGGCGGTCGATTGCCCTGGCCGAACGGCTCCAGCGCGGCGAGGTCCTCAACCGCTTCTGTGGTCAGCTCGGCAATCGCGACCTCACCATCAACGGGCATCAACCGCGACCAGCCACCCTCGGGCCGGCGAGCCGCGGCAAAGGCCTGGAGCCCGTCGACCAGGGCCGGGAGATCGGCCGTCGCGCAGGCAAAGCCGGCCGCCGCCTCATGCCCCCCGAAGCGGCGCAGGAGGTGGGCGCAGCTCTGCAGGGCTTCCACGACGTTGAAGCCCTCGATGGAGCGCGCCGACCCGCGGGACTCCTCCTCGCCGCGGTTGAGCACAAAAGCAGGCATGTTGTGTTCGTCGACCAGCCGGCCGGCGATCAGGCCGACCAATCCCAGCGACCAGCGCTCGTCGGCCATGACCAGGGCGGATGACGGTGCTCCCTCGGTGGTGATGCGCTCGGCGGCCTCGGCAAGCGCGGTGTCGGTCGCCTGGCGGCGGGCCCGGTTGTGGCGCTCCAGGTGCTCCGCGAGGGGCCGGGCGGCCTCGATATCGGGTGCCAGGAGCAGGTCCAGGGCGAGACGGGCGTCATCCATGCGCCCCGCGGCGTTGATCCGGGGCGCCAGCTGGAAGGCAATCGTCGTCGAGGTCATCGGTCGCTTCAGCGCGCCCACCTCCACCAGCGCGTCCACCCCTGGCAGCGGTTGGTCCTCGAGCATGCGCAGGCCCCTGCGCACGAGGGTCCGGTTCTCGCCCTGGAGGGCGACGACGTCGGCCACGGCGCCGATGGCGACCAGCTGCAACAGGGGCTCGAGCCAGTCCGCGCCGGGCTCCACGGCCGACACCACACCCTCCATCAGCTTGAAGGCCACGCCGGCCCCGGAGAGGTCCTTGAAGGGGTAGCCGCACCCCGGCTGATGCGGGTTCAGGAGGGCCTCGGGTCGGGCGATCTCCGCGGCGGGCAGGTGGTGGTCCGTGATGATCATGCGCTGGCCGGCGGGGCGCCCTGCCACTACGTCCCCGGAGTTGGTACCGCAGTCGCAGCTGATGACCAGACGCGCGCCCTTCTCCCAGAGCTCGGCGAGGCCGCCGTGGCTCAGGCCGTAGCCGTCGTTGAGCCGGTGCGGGATATAGGTGAGGACGTCGCCGCCCAACTGGGTCAGGCCCCGGTGGAGGATGGCCGTCGCGGTGACCCCGTCGGCATCGTAGTCGCCGAAGATCGCGATCCGCTCGCCGGCCCGAAGTGACTGGACGACGAGCTCCACCGCCCGGGAAAGCCCCTTCATGGCAGCCGGGCTGTGCAGTGGCGCACGCTCGGCGGAGAGGTAGGTATCGAGGTCGGGACCGATTCCCTGCCGCCGGGACCAGAGCACCCGCCGTAGAAGGGGCGAAGTTCCCGGCAGGAAGTCGGCAGGCATGGTGTCGCCGCCGAAGCGCCACTCGCGGGGAACACGTGGCGCGGGCCGGACGGCTGCCGGGGCCACCCCCGGGGTCAACGCAGTCGAGGCTTCAGGGGAGGTCGTCCCGACGC
>JBHEMP010000129.1:0-3267 GCA_046262515.1 Candidatus Dormibacteria bacterium
AGCCCGAGCATTGGGTTGGCCTCCCGCATCGCCCCGATATGTCCGAGCAGCGAGCGCTTTTCCTCCAGCTCTGCCCCCTCCTGCTTGAGGGTCTCCATGCGGGTGACCTCCGCCAGGGTCTCCTCGTAGGACGGCAGGAATTCGTGTAGCGGAGGGTCGATCAGGCGGATGACCACGGGCAGGCCGTCCATGGCCTCCAGGATCCCTTCGAAATCGGAACGCTGGAACGGCAGCAGCTCGAAGGTCAGGCGGCGGCGCTCGGCGGGGTCGGTGGCCAGGATCATCTGCTGCACGATGGGCAGGCGCTCCTGCTCCATGAACATGTGCTCCGTGCGGCAGAGGCCGATGCCCTGGGCGCCATTCTCGCGGGCCTTTTTGGCGTCCCGTGGATAGTCGGCGTTGGCCCAGACCTGCAGCCGGCGCGCCTCGTCCGCCCAGCCCAGGAGCTTGACGAACTGGGGGCTGGGTTCCGGCTCAATCGTATTCACAGCGCCCTTGAGGACCTGGCCGGTTGTGCCGTCGATGGTGAAGACTTCACCCTCCTTCACGGTCACATCTCCCGACGTGAACTGGCGCAGACGCAGGTCGACCTCGATGCTGTCGGCGCCGACCACGCAGGGCTTGCCCATCATCCGCGCCACCAGCGCCGCGTGGCTCGCCGTGCCGCCCGAACTCGTCAGCACCCCCTGGGCGGCGATCATGCCGTGGACGTCATCGGGGTCGGTGGCCACGCGAACCAGGATCACCGCCTCGCCGGCCTTGCCGCGGCCCTCAGCGGTGTCGGCGTCGAAGACCGCCGCGCCGATCGCCGCGCCCGGGCTGGCGGGGACACCGCGCCCGATCTCCGTGACCTCAGCGCTGGGATCGATGCGACGGTGCAGGAGTGACTCGACCTGTCTCGGCTCAACCCGCTGGACGGCTTCCTCGGCGGTGATCAAGCCCTGCTCCACCATGTCCACGGCGATGTTGATGGCGGCCTCCGCGGTGCGCTTGGCGGCGCGCGTCTGGAGCATGAAGAGGCGACCGCGCTCAATCGTGAACTCGAGGTCCTGGACATCGCGGTAGTGCTTCTCGAGCTGCGCGGCGATCTCCTCGAACTGGCGATAGACGTCGGGCAGCTCGCGGCGCAGGGCATCGATGCTCTCGGTCTTCCGGATGCCCGCGACCACGTCCTCACCCTGGGCATTGAGCAGGTAGTCGCCGTAGAGCTCGCGGGCGCCGGTGATGGGGTTGCGGGTAAACGCCACCCCGGTCCCCGAGTCGGCGCCCATGTTGCCGAACACCATCGCCTGGACGTTGACCGCGGTGCCCAGGTCGTCGGGTATGCGCTCCGACTTGCGATATGCGCGCGCCCGCGGATTCATCCAGGAGCGGAAGACGGCGCGGATGGCTTCTCCCAGCTGCACCCTGGGGTCTTCCGGGAATTCCTCGCCGAGCGCGTCGCGGTAGATCCGCCGGTACTCCCGGACCAGCTCCCGCAGCGCCTCCACCGGTAGGTCGGAATCGTTCTGCACCCCCGCCCGACCCTTCGCCGCCTCGAGGGCCTCTTCGAAGGGGCTCTCGTCGCCGCCCTCGGCGCTTTCCGCACCAGCCGAGCGCTTGCCGATATCCCTGGCGGTCTTGCCGAACATCTGGATGAAGCGCCGCTGGGCGTCAAGGGCAAACCGTTCGTCCCCCGAGAGGCGAGCCACGCCCGCGGCGACCTCGTCATTCATGCCCAGGTTGAGGATGGTGTCCATCATCCCCGGCATTGAGAACTTCGCCCCAGACCTGACGGAGACCAGGAGCGGGTTCGCCGGGTCGCCAAACCTCTTCCCCGTCTTCTCCTCGAGGTGAGCGAGGGCCACCATGGCCTGGTCCCACATGCCCGGCGGGAAGTCATCTGCCTCGTAATAGGCATTGCAGCAGGCCGTCGTGATGGTGAAGCCGGGGGGAACAGGCAGCCCGGCATTGGTCATCTCCGCGTTCCCGGCACCCTTGCCGCCGAGGAGGTCGCGCATGTCCTTGTTTCCCTCTTCGAAGAGGTACACCCACCTGGTCCCGGCGGTCTGCCGGCCGTCCTTCTCCGCCTCTACTTCAATGGCCACCGTGCACAGCCTCCATCAAACAGGAGGCCAGTTTACGCACCGGGATCAACCGGTGCCGGTCCCGGGCAGCGATCAGGCCGGGGCGCCGTACCTTGACCGAAGCACTTCGACCAGGGAATCGATCGCCACCCGGGCCTGCACCATGGAGTCGCGCTCCCTGATGGTGACGGCGCTGTCGTTCAGTGTCTCGAAGTCGACGGTCACCGCGAAAGGTGTGCCGATCTCGTCCTGGCGCCGGTACCGCTTGCCGATGGCCTGGGTCTCGTCGTACTCGACCCGGAAGTGCGGCCGCAGCATGTCCTCGACCCTGCGCGCGCGTTCCATCAACTCGGGCTTCTTGGAGAGCGGCAGCACCGCGACCTGTACCGGCGCGACGTTGGGATGAAAGCGCAGCACCACCCGCTTCTCGCCATTGACCTCGTCCTCGTCGTACGCGTCCAGCATGAGGGTGAACATGCACCGATCGACACCCATGGCCGGCTCGATCACGTAGGGCACATAACGCTCTTTGCTCTCCTCATCAAAGAAGGAGAGGTCCTTGCCTGAGACCCGGGAGTGCTGGCTGAGGTCGAAATCGGTGCGGTTGGCAATGCCCTCCAGCTCGTCCCAGCCGAAGGGGTACTCGTACTCGATGTCGGTGGTGGCCTTGGAGTAGTGCGAGAGCTTGTGCTGCTCGTGGTCCTTGAAGCGCAGCTTGGACGCCCGCACCCCGAGCACGTCCCGCCACCAGCGCAGCCGCTCCTCGCGCCAGTAGTCGAACCATTCCCCGTCGGTGCCTGGTTTGACGAAGAACTCCATCTCCTGCAGTTCGAACTCGCGCAGGCGGAAGATGAAGTTGCCAGGCGAGATCTCGTTTCGGAACGCGCGACCCTGCTGGGCGATACCGAAGGGGACGCGCTTGCGGGTGGAATTCAGGATGTTGAGGAACTGTACGAACATCCCCTGCGCCGTCTCAGGGCGCAGGTACACCTCGGCGGCGGAGTCGGCCACGGGGCCGAGGTTGGTCTTGAACATCAGGTTGAACTGCCGGCTCTCCGAAAAATCCTGGGCGCCGCAGGCCGGGCAGAAGGGAGCGTCGGCCTTGAGCCGCCCGCCCTTCAGGGCTTTTGCAGCCTCGGGCTTGAGCTCGACGCGGAGCGACTCGGGGTGGTCGCGGGCGACGTCGGGGGTGGGCAGGTGG
>JBHEMP010000130.1:0-38587 GCA_046262515.1 Candidatus Dormibacteria bacterium
TTGTAGCGGCTGTAGAGGTCCTGGAGGGTGTACTCCGCGTGTCCGAGGTGCAGCTCACCGGTGACGTTGGGAGGCGGCATGGAGATCGCGAAATGAGGCCTGGGGTCGGCCGGGTCAGCGCGGAAAAGGCCAGCGGCCTCCCACCGCCCGTACATTTCCTGCTCTACCTCCTGGGGACGCCAGGCCTTGGGCATCTCTCCTGGCGCGCTGGAGCCTGGTGGCGCGTTGGCGCCGGACGATTCAGGAAGCATGGGATCTAAAGGTTAGCGGCCGCCGATCTGGGTGCCATCTCAGCCGAGGGAGGCCAGGAGCTCGCCGGCGCGCGTGTGCAAGGCGCCCAACTCAGCGGGTGCCGAACCCTGCGGCAGCTCCGCTCCGAGGAGACCTGTGTAGGAGGCGGCCTCGGACGGTGCGAGGGGGAGCCCCCGCGCGGCCCGCCACCCCTGGCACGCGGCCATCAGCTCGTGGCCCTCGACGGCCTGGCCGGCGGCCGAAACCACCAGCGCACTGACCTCGATGTGCGGAAGCTGCTGCAGGCCAGTTCCCGTGGCCGACCACGCCAGGCAAGCGCGGGCGTGGGCAATGGCGGCGCCCCCCATGCCGGCGGCCAGCGCCGCCATCACCGCCAACGTGCCGGCCTCCGCAGCAAGCTCGGTTTGCTCCGATCGGTTTGCGGAGGCGATGGATTCGGCCAGGTCCACCAGGGCCCCCTCAGCATCCCCGCGCTGCCGCCGGAGTTCGGCGCGGAGTAGAAGGCAGACTGGTTTCCAGGCAGCATTCCCGGACCCGTCGACCAACTTTGAGACCGCAGCCAGGCATGCCTCGGCGTCATCGAGGTGCCCCTGGGCGAGATGCAGGCTGGTCAGCTGGATTCCCCCATCGAAGAGGAGGTGGGGGATGCCCGTCTTGCGGCCGAGTTGGGAGACATTCTCGAAATCGGCCGCAGCGGCTTCAAACCGGCCCGCCTTCAGAAGGCATCCTCCCCGCGCGGCGAGGGTCATTCCGAGGCTGAAGAATTCCTGGCGCTCCTCCTGGAGCCCGGCGACCAAGTCATACAGGGACAAGGCCGCCTCAATTTGACCTTCGGCCGCCTCGATGTCGGCGAGCCTCCCGGAGAGAACGGTTTCGAGGAATGGAGAATCAAGTTCCCGAGCCACGGCCAGGCCCTCGGTCGCGGCGGCACGAGCCGAAGAAACGTCGTTCAGCCCGCGGTGCGTCTGGGCGAGAAGGTTGAGCGCGTCGGCTACGCGAAGGGGATCGCCGAGGCGACGGAATTCCTCTACTGCATCCTGGGCGAGGCGCTTCGAATCCAGCAGCCGGCCCATGTTGAAGAAAATCCTCGCCAGCCCCAGCGTAGTCCGGGCCACATCCGAGGGCGGGCCTATCTCTCGCCTGATCTGCAGGACGTCCTGCATCAGTTGAAGGGCGCCTTCACCATCTCCAAGGCCAGAGGCCACCGAGGCCAGGTTGTAGAGTGACTGGGCCTCTGAGTCCCGGTCACCCACGCGCCGGAACAGATGGAGGGCCTCCCGGTGCATCTCCTGGGCGGTGCCGTGTTCACCCGCAGAATAAGCGAGCGTGGCGAGGTTGGTTATTGATCGTGCCAACCCGACCGGGTCACCCACGCCGCGGGCGAGGTCGGCGGCCTCCGTCAAGAAGGCGCGCGCCTCGCCGTAGCGGGCCCTCTGAGTCTCCAAAACGCCAAGCATGTTGAGCGCGTGACCAAGGTTCGCCGGGTCTTTGAGCGCGCGCCGGATGGTGGCGGCCTCCTGTAAGAAGTTCGTGGCGCGCTGCCAGTCGTGACGACCATGCGCGAGGTATCCAAGGTTATGGAGCGAGTGGTGCACCTCTCCGACGCGTCCCAGGCGTCTACGAATCGCCAGTGCTTCTTCAAGGAGTTCCGCCGCCCGGTCCGGTTGGTCAACCTCGCTGAGCATTGTTCCAAGGCTGTGGAGCGCCTGGGCGCGCCCCGGCTCGTCGCCGGTCTCCTCCGCCAGTTCTCGAGCGCGCTCATACTCCGGCGCGGCGTCGTCGTAACGCTGTCGCCGCGCGGCCGCGGCTCCCAGGTTGAGGCGCGCGCGCCCCTCACGTTTGCGGTCACCCATATCGACGGCAAGGTCGACTGCCCGTCGGGCGACCTCGGCAGCACGGTCGAGTTCCCCGCGGAGGGCATGCAACTTCTCGGATGCCTGGAGAACGTCCCACCGCACGGACGGCGCGACCGACTCCGCGAGGTCGCCGGCGACGGCGAGCCAGGAAAGCCCCTCGCCCCACAGCCCCCGGGTCTCCCAGAATGGGGCCATGGCGCTTGCCAGCCGGGCCCCCTGCTCCGGGGCCGCGCCGCGCACGAGGGCAAAATCGAGGGCCTGGCGAATGTTAGGCAGCTCAATGTCCACGGCCTCCAGCGCATCCACGATCGCGGGTCCCCCCATCCGCTCCGCCTCAGCCACCACCAGGCCAGTGATCCAATCCAGGTGCCTGACCCTCAGGGCTGCACCCTCCCCGGCAGCGCTGAGCTGCTCGTCACCGAACTCCCGGATGGTCTCCAGGAGGTGGAATCGGGAGGCATCTCCGGCCTGGCGTGTCACGACCGACTTGTCGACCAGCGCGGCGAGTAGATCGAGGACTGCGTCGGCAGGGAGCATCTCATCCGCGCAGACGGTCTCCGCTGCCGCCAGCGTGAATCCGCCCGCAAAGACGGAGAGACGCCGCCAGAGGGACTTCTCCTCTTCCTCGAGCAGGTCGTGGCTCCAGGCGACCAGGGCGCGCAGGGTCTGGCGGCGCGGCGCTTCGGCCCGTTCGGTGGCGACAAGGAACGTGAACCTGTCCGCCAGCCTTCTGTCCACCTCGGCGACGTCCAGTATCCGCAGCCGCGCCGCAGCAAGCTCGATGGCCAGCGGGATGCCGTCAAGGCGGTGGCAGATACCTGCGACCGCAGGGGCGTTGTCGTCGGCCACGGCGAAACCCGGGTCTGCGACCAGCGCTCGATCGATGAAGAGGCGGACCGACTCGTACTGGGACAGCCGGTCAGCCGCCGCGACCTCACCTGGAGCGGGGACCCCCAGCGGCGGCACCGGGTAGGTGACCTCACCCGCGATGCGCAACCGTTCGCGGCTGGTGCAGAGGAACCTTGTCCCCTCCGTTCTCTCCAGTGCCGCCTGGACAAGCTGCGAAGTCTCGGCGATGACATGTTCACAGTTGTCCAGGACAAGCAGGACTTCATGTTCTCGCAGGTAATCCAGCAGCCGGTCCTGAAGGAGTCCAGCCCCTTCCTCGCGGAGTCCTAGCGCCCGCGCGATTTCCGGCACCACGCGCTCAGGGCCCGAGGGGGAAAGGTCAACGAACCAGGCTCCGCCTGAGTAAAGGTCGACGCGGTTGACGGACAGCTCCAGTGCGAGCCGCGTCTTACCCGCGCCACCACTCCCCGTCAGGGTCACCAGCCGGCTGGTGTCAAGCAGCGCGTCAACCGCCTCCATTTGGCGCTCGCGTCCGATGAACGATGTCAGCTGCATTGGCAGGTTCGTGGGAAGGCCGCTGAGCGAGCGCAGCGCCGGGAAGGCGCGGGGAAGGTCGGGATGACAGAGCTGGAAGACCCGCTCGGGCCGCATCAGGTCCCGCAGCCGGTGCTCCCCCAGGTCGAGGAGCGTGAGCGGATCGGGCAGGTGGTCACGGACCACCTCATACGTCGCCGCGGATATGACAGCCTGGCCGCCATGAGCGATCCCACGAAGGCGGGCGCAGCGGTTCACCGGCGCTCCGAAATAATCACCGTCGCGGAGCGCGGCCTCACCGGTGTGAACGCCGATCCGCACCCGTATCGCGGCGCCGTCAGGCCATGGTTCCACGGCCAGCGCGCGCTGCAAGCCTGCCGCGGCGGTGACGGCGGCCACCGCGGAGTCGAACACCGCAAATGCGCTGTCACCCTCCCCCTTCTCCCGAACGAGGCGACCTCCGTGGGCCGCGACAACCGCCGCGACGATTTCGTAGTGGCGCGCGATGGCCGGCCCTGCGACGTCGGGAGCCTGCTCCCACATGGGCGTGGAGCCTTCGATATCTGTCAGGACAAAAGTCGTCAGCCTTCCCGGCGTCGACCCCCGGGTGGGTTCCGCGGACACGTGTAGCTAGAAGCCCTGCATGCCGTTCTAGGCGGTCTGTTCGGGCAACTCCCTCAGGACTTCACGTTCGCCGAGGACCAGCTTCGGTTCCTCGCCAAGGTCGATGGAGGCTTCGGTGATGACACATCTCTTGATGTCGTTTCGCGAGGGCACCTCAAACATCGAGTTCAGCAGCACCTCCTCGATGATCGACTTCAGGCCACGGGCCCCCGTTCCCCGCGAGAGCGCCTTCTTGGCGATGGCCTTGAGCGCCGCGGGCTCGAATTCCAGCTCGACGTCGTCCAGGGAGAAGAACTTGCGGTACTGCTTGACGAAGGCGTTCTTGGGCTCTGTGAGGATGCGGATGATGTCGGGCTCGTCGAGGTAGTCGACGTTGACCACGATCGGCAGCCGCCCGATGAACTCGGGGATCAGCCCGTACTTGAGCAGGTCCTGCGGCTGGACCTCGCGCAGCAGCTTGGACACATTCTTGTCCCGCGCGCCCTGGGGCGTGGACCCGAAGCCGATCACCTTACGGCCGATGCGTCCTTCGATGATCGTCTCGATGCCGTCGAACGCCCCGCCACAGATGAAGAGGATGTTGGTGGTGTTGATCTGGATGAAGTCCTGGTGGGGATGCTTGCGGCCGCCCTGCGGCGGCACGTTGGCCACGGTTCCCTCGAGTATTTTCAGCAGGGCCTGCTGCACGCCCTCGCCGCTGACATCGCGGGTGATGGAGGGGTTGTCCGACTTGCGCGCGATCTTGTCTATCTCGTCGATGTAGATGATCCCGCGCTCCGCCCGGCTGATGTCGAAGTCCGCCGCCTGGATCAGGCGCAGCAGGATGTTCTCAACGTCCTCGCCGACGTAGCCGGCCTCGGTCAGCGAGGTGGCGTCGGCGATTGAGAAGGGAACGTCGATGATCTTGGCCAGGGTCTGCGCCAGCAGCGTCTTGCCGCAGCCCGTCGGGCCCACCAGGAGCACGTTCGACTTCTGCAACTCGACGTCGCCGGGGATCTTGCTGTTGGCGATGCGCTTGTAGTGGTTGTAGACCGCGACTGAAAGCACTTTCTTGGCATGGTCCTGGCCGACCACGTACTGGTCGAGCTGGGCACAGATGGTCTGCGGATTGGGAATGAGGCCCGCCTTGCCGCGCTTGTTGGTGGCGGTACGCGTGTCCTCCTCCAGGACTTCCTGGCAGAGGTCGATGCACTGGTCACAGATATAGACGCCCGGCCCCGCCACGAGCTTGCGAACCTGGTCCTGTCCCTTACCGCAGAAGGAGCACCTGGTGTGCCTCCGGCGCTCCTCTCGTTCGTTCATTGACGCTTAGCTCTTGTCGGCCTTTTCGCCTGTCTTGGCGTCCAGTTTGGGGTCGGCTTCAAGCTTCTCGTCGACCTTCTCCACGATCTCCTCCGCCTTCTCGTGCCGTTGGATGATGTCGTCGATGAGGCCGTAGTCCTTGGCCTCGTCGGGCCGCATCCAGCGGTCACGGTCGGAGTCGTTGGCGATGCGCTCGATGTCCTGGCCGGTGTGGTGGTGGAGGATCTCGTTGATGCGCTTCTTGAGGAAGAGGACCTCCTGCGCCTGGATCTCGATGTCCGCGGCCTGTCCCTGGAAGCCGCCCGAGGGCTGGTGGATCATGATCCGCGTGTTGGGCAGGGCGAAGCGCATCCCCTTGGTGCCGCCGGCCAGGATGGGGACGGCCATGGAGGCCGCGAGGCCCATGCAGATGGTGCTGATCCGGGGCTTGATGTACTGCATCGTGTCGTAGATCGCCAGGCCCGCCGTGATCACGCCGCCGGGGCTGTTGATGTAGATGCTGATGTCTTTTTCCGGGTCCTCTCCCTCGAGGAAGAGGAGCTGGGCCATGACCAGGTTCGCGATCTGGTCGTCGATCGGCGTTCCGATGAAGATGATGCGGTCCTTGAGCAGCCGCGAGTAGATATCGAACGCGCGCTCGCCCCGGTTCGTGGTCTCGATGACCATCGGGACCATGTAGTTCCGGACCGGCTCCATGGATTCCATCTTACTCAGGCACCTCCCGATGCATAACGCGTTTCCAACCCGATTTAGAGCTCCGTCATTGCCCCGGGGTCTTCGGGTGCGGCGTCGGCGGGCTCAGAACTTATCGGCCGACCCGCGGGATCGACCAGCTCAGGGGTGTTCTCCAGGAACTCGCTGGCAGCGACCTGCTGCGGGCTCAGCTCCTCCGGGGTGGGGGGTGTCCACGCTTCGCCGCGGGCCTTGGCGGACAGCCAGAGAAGGGCCCATTGGAGGCGCAGGCGCTCTTTCACGTATGCCTGCACCCGGTCCGAGTTGACCAGCCGGTCCCCGTCCTCTGAGCCCTCGAGCCCGCGCCGCGCCTCGGCCAGGACGTGCTCCGGGGTGGGCTCGATGCCTTCCCTGACGGCCAGTGCATCGAGCACCAGCTCCTGCTTGACGCGGTCCTCAGCCTGCTCGTGGCGATCGTCGTGGAACTTCTGCAGGTCCAACCCGCCGGCCTTGACGAACTTGTCGAAGTCAATGCCCTGCTGCTCCAGGCTGACCGCGAGGTTACGAAGCTCGCGATCGATCTCCTCATGAACGAGGACTTCGGGCACCTCGAAAGTCGAGGCCGCAACGAGCTGGTCCACGGCAACTTTCTGTTGCGCGAACACGGCGTCCCGCTCGCTCACGGCGCGCAGCCGCTCCTCCACCTTCTGGCGCAGTTCGGCAAAGGTATCCCCGGCGCCGGATGCGCGCGCCAACTCGTCGTCGAGCTCAGGAAGCTGCTTCTCCTTGATCTCCTTGACGCTGACCTTGAAGACAGCCTCCTGTCCCGCCAGTTCCTGGCGGCTGTAGTCCTCGGGCATCGTCACGGTGACATCCCGCGTTTCGCCCTGGGCCGCGCCCAGGACACCATCGAACAGCCCGGGGAGCAGCGACTCGCGGTTCATGACCAGTTCCACGTTCTCGGACGGGCTGTCCTCCAGCACCTGTCCGTCCCGGGAGACCTCCAGGTCGACCACGAGGTGGTCACCGTCCTGCACCGGCCGGCCCTCGGCGGGGACCAGTTGCGCGAGCTCGCGGCGGATCTCCTCGATGCTCTCGTCCACTTTTTCGGCGGTCACGGCCGGCGTCTCCAGCGGGGCGCGGATGGTCTCCAGCTCGCCGAGGGTGACCTCGGGCTTGACGGTGACCAGGGCGCGAATGCGGGCGCTGCCTATGCGCTCAAACTGCTCGACCTCCACCCTTGGGGTGTCGATGACTTCCAGGTTGTTCTGAACCACCGCCTCACTGACGACCGTTGGGACGAGGAGCTCCAACGCCTGCTCTCGTAAAGCCGGCCAGCCAATCTCGCGTTCAACGACGGGTCGGGGCGCTTTACCGGGGCGGAAACCGGCCACACGGATCCTCGGCGCCAGGCGCTGAAACGCCTGCTCGATCGACCTGTCCACGGCGTCCGCGGGAACCTCTATGGCCAGTTCGACCACCGATCCCGGCCGGCGCTCGACGCTGACCTCCATTCAAATTCGAGTCTACCTGCGCCCACCCGCTAGCATCGGATGACGGATGGCGACTAGGAAAACAGGTGCCGGGACGGGGCCGGCGCCCGAGAAGCCCAACGTTCCTGCGCAAGAATGGATCGCCCCTGAGGACGAGGGGCTGCCGGCGACGGCGCCGAAGGCCCGGCCCCGGCGTACCGTGGCGGCCGCCGTGAAAGCCGCGCCGAAACCGACTCCGGCCAGGGCCGCCGGGGCGAAGCCCGCCTCCGCCAGGCCCAAGCCCGCCTCCCCCAGGCCCACCGCTCCCAAGGCGATCCCCGCCCCGGTGGCTGCTCCCCAGGCTGCGACCGCACCGGAGGCGAGCCCCGCCAGAACAGCCTCCGCCAGGAAGACCGGCGCCGGCAACACCGCTGCCAGGGCGACCGCCCGGAAGCCCGCTGCACCGGAGCCGGCCCCTAAGCCTGCCCCGGAGCCCGTCGCAGCCGCACCCAAAGCCGCCGTCCGCAAACGGGCTGCTGTCACGCCCGGGTCTGCCGCGCCCAACGCGGCTGCAAAGGCGATCACGGCCGGGTCGAAAGCGGGCTCCAAAGCACGGCCGAAAGCGCGGGGACGCGTCGGCGACACGCCTGCCCTCCCAGGCTCGGAGGCGGTCACCCCGCTGCCCAAGCCAAAAGCGGCCGTCCGCACTCGTCGGCCGGGCGGATCCGCCAACAGCGGTACCGCGGCGTCAGCGGCCTCGGCGGCGGCGATGGAGGCGCTGCCCTCAGGCGTTCCCCCTCGACCGGCAACAGCTGAAAGCGATGCCACTCCGTCCTTCCCCGCGCTCGCGGGCAGCACGGCCGACAGGCTGGTCGCCTCCGCCGGGCCGGAACCCGATGCCCCGCCCCTCCGACCTGCGCGCCCACGCTGGCTCTCCACCCTGGCACTCGTCGCCGTCGTGGCGCTGGTCCTGGGCGGCCTGGCGCTCATCGGCGGCGCCCTCTTCGGGTCGATTCGAGGAGGCCAGTTGCCCGGCAGCCCCGAGCTGCCGGCGTGGCAGATCGTCGGCGGAATCGTCGTGCTGGCCCTGGTCTTGGTTGGCGCGCGGGTTTACCGGCGAGGCGGCGCCGAAGGTGCTCAGGGCAAGCGCGGGAAAGGTTGGCGTCGCCTCATCGATAGCCGGATCATCGGAAGCGTCGTCGGTGCCCTCTTCCTGCTGGCGGCTGTGCTGATGTACAACACGCCCGGCTATACGCCCGATATACGGGCGCTCCCCGGTGAGGTCAGCGGGCTGCTCCAGCAGGCCGTCGCCAGCAAAGAACAGGGCTATCCGCGCATCCGCATTTCGCGAGTCCATGTTGACCTTCTGCTGGTCAAGGGCGACGGCAAGACACCACCGGTCAAGTACGAAGCCTTCACCTACCCGAACGCCGACCATCTCCTCGCCGAACAGGGCACACCCGGCAACACCTACGTCTACGCGCACGCGCGGACGGGCATGTTCTGGGAGTTGCACGACCTGAATATCGGCGACACGATCGAGGTGGATTACGGCGGCGGCAAGGTGGTCAAGTTCGCGGTCACCGAGCTGCACAGGAGCGTGAGCTGGAAGGACTTCAGCTGGCTGCAGCCGACCGGCGACGATCGCCTCACCCTGCAGACGTGCAATGGCTGGCGCGACGAGGATCCACGCTTCATCGTGGTAGCCAAGAAGAAGCCCGACACCAAGAGCGCCCTCCGGTAGCGGTCTCCTTGCGCCAGGCAGCGTCCCCCGGGGACGTGGCGACCTGGCTCCGGGACGCACGCCACGTGGTCGTCCTCACCGGGGCTGGGGTCTCAACCGACTCGGGCATCCCCGACTTCCGCGGCCCGAACGGGGTATGGACCCGGGACCCCGCGGCGGAGAAACTCTCCACCCTGAGCCACTACATGGGAGACCCGCAGATCCGGGTCTCCGCCTGGAAGCATCGCCTCCAGCACCCGGCGTGGGGCGCCAAACCCAACCCGGGGCACCTCGCGCTTGCCGAACTGGAGCGACGCGGCCGCCTCCACCTCCTGGTGACCCAGAACATCGACGGCCTGCACCTGGACGCGGGAAACACCCGCGAGCGGACGATCGAGATCCACGGGACGATGCGCGAGGTGGTCTGCATGGCCTGCGGGGACCGCGGGCCGATGGGCCCAGCATTGGACCGGGTCCGCTTCGGCGAAGCTGACCCGCCCTGCCTTCAGTGCGGGGGAATCCTCAAGTCCGCCACCATCTCCTTCGGGCAGACGCTGGTGGCGGCCGACCTCACCCGGGCCCAGCGCGAGGCCGCGCGAAGCGACCTTTTCCTGGCCGTCGGCAGTTCGCTGGGGGTCTACCCCGCCGCGGCGCTGCCGGGGCTGGCGCTGCAGAACGGCGCGCGCCTGGTCATCGTGAACGCCCAGCCAACACCCTACGACGGCGCGGCGGCGGCGGTGCTGTCGGGGCCCATATCCGAGGTCCTGCCGGCGCTGGTTGATTGAGTGGCCCCGGGACCGAGCCGGGTAGCCCTTGCCGGGAGGGGGATGGTCTGCCAAACTCGGGGCGCCCTCTATGCATCACAACGCTCCAGCTGAGGCACGGCGCCGGGACGCGCTGAACCTTTTCAGCTTTCTCACTGTCGTCTCGATGTGCCTGGCACTGGCGATCTTCGCCGGTCTGCGCCTGACCCACACCAGGCCGGCGGCCGTTGCTTCCCGGCTTGAGGGCCGCGTCGTTTTACCCGCCAGCGCCGCCGGCGGCGCCCGCACCCCCCTCGGGCCGCCATCCGAGGCCGCCCAGGAGCTGGTCAGGCCGGCCCCGGTGGAACTCCCGGGGGTGGTCAGTCACGGCGACCGCGGCCGGCACGCGGTGGCCATCACCTTCGACTCGAACATGACCACCGCGATGGTGGACGAGCTGAAGTCAGGCAAGGTCAAGCGCTTCGTCAACGACGCGGTCATCGCCGAGCTGCGCGACATGCATGTTCCCGCCACTTTCTTCCTGTCAGGGATCTGGATGGAGCAGTACCCGGCGGTGGCGCGCGACATCGCTGCCGACCCCCTGTTCGAGGTCGGTAGCCATAGTTACGCGCACGAGGCATTCACGTCCCACTGTTTCACCCTCGCATCGCTGGACCTGGACCGAGCGGCCGATGACCTCGATCGCAACGAGACGCTGCTGGAAGGAATCGCCGACCACCCGACCAAATTTTTCCGCTTCCCGGGAGGCTGTTACGACGCGGCCTCCCTGAGCGCGATCAGGCCGGCCGGCGTGCAGGTGATCCAGTACGACCTGCCATCCGGCGATGCCTTCGCGACGGATCCCGCGCCGGTGGTTGCCCAGACCCTGGCCAACGTGCGCAACGGGTCGATCATCGTCATGCATGTGACGGGCGGAAACACCGCGCCGGTGACGGACCGGGCCCTCCCCGGCATTGTCAACGGGCTCCGCGCCAGGGGGTTCAAGCTTCTCCGGCTGACCGATCTCCTGCGGGCCGGCGGAGCAGGCTAAGGGGACTTCGGGGTCAGTCGGGCGCGGGGTTGCGCGCGGCGATCGCCAGGGCCAGGGCCGCGACGCCAAGCACGCCGCCGCCGATCGTTCGCCAGCCGCCGACCCCCGCGAGTTGGTGGATGACCGCCAGCCCAACGCCACCAAGGGCCGCGAGGGAGCCCAGTGCCAGGCTGGCCCGGACCAGCGCGGTCCGATCCTCGGCCGCGAACCGGCGACCGCTGACGGCGAGGAGGAGGAGCCAGATGGCCAGTCCGCCCAGGGAACCCCCGGCGCGCCCACCGTTCTTCAGCGCGACCGAAGGGCTGGTGGCGATGAAGGCGCCGACGTCAACCGCGCCGAGCAGGGAAACCAGCACCAGGGCGCCGAGCAGGGGCCGACGGGAGGTCGCCTGGGAAGCCATGGGGAATCCTAAGCTCGGATGGGTGGATCCCGGCTAAGTGTTCAGTGCCCCCAGTGCTGCGGGTCGCGGTGCTCCACGATGGAATTACCGCGTTCCCCGGACCGGATGCGCACGGCGTCGTCCACGGTGAGGATGAAGATCTTGCCATCGCCCACCTCGCCGGTGCGGGCCGCACCACTGATCGCCTCCACCGCCCCTTCCACCCGGTCGTCGGGCATCACCGCCTCCACTTTGATCTTGCGTTGCAGCGAGATCCGCACCGGCGTGCCGCGGTACGTCTCGGTGTAGCCCCGCTGCGCCCCGCAACCCAGCACCTCGGTGACGGTCAGACCGGAGATCCCGACGGCGTCGAGGGCGTCCTGCACCTGCTGCAGGCGATCCGGGCGAATCACCGCTTCGACCTTCTTCATCGCTGCTCCTCCTTCAGTGCCGGGGTCCCCGCGGCCCGCTCGACGGCGAGGCGCCGTTCGCGCTCGGCCAGGATGTCGGGGTGGATGTACGCCCCACCGGGAACCGGCATGAACTGTTCAGGGTACCCCCACATGCCGTGCTCGCTTATGTCCAACCCATCGATCTCGTGTCGCTCGCTGACCCTCAACCCGACGGTGCGCTTGATCAGGAAGAAAAGGCCATACGAGAGGGCGAAGACGGTCACGAAGCAGACCACGACAGTCAGCGCCTGGGCGCCCAACTGCTGCAGCGAGCCGGTGTAGAAGAGGCCGCCGTGCCCGGTGGCATTGAACTTGGCCAGCGCGGGGTCGGTGAAGAGGCCGCAGGACAGCGTGCCCCAGATCCCGGCCAGCCCATGCGCTGAAAGCGCGCCCACGGGATCGTCGAGGCGGCGGTCGATCCAGATGACGCTGTACACAACGATCACCCCGGCGACCGCGCCGATGATCACGGCGGCCCAGGGCTGGACATAGCCGGAGGGCGCGGTGATCGCGACCAGGGCGGCAATGGCGCCGTTTCCGATCATGCCGACGTCGAGCGACCGCTGCACGCGATATATGGATGCCATGGCCGCCAGCGCGCCAGCCGCAGCGGCCAGGTTGGTGGTGATGACGACGTCCGGGAAGTGAAGGTTGGTGGCATTCAGCGTGGAGCCGGGGTTGAACCCGAACCAGCCGAACCACAGGATCAGGACGCCGAGTTGCGCCAGGGGCATGTTGTGTCCCGGGATGGCGTTGGGGCGGCCGTCGCGACCGTATTTGCCGATGCGCGGTCCCAGCAGCAGCAACCCCGCCAGGCCCGCCGCCGCGCCGGTGAGATGCACCACCGTCGAGCCGGCGAAGTCCTGGGCGCCGAAGTTTGCCTGCAACCATCCGCCGCCGAATAGCCAGTGGCTGATCAGCGGGTAGATGAACCCCGTGAAGGGGATGGCGAACAGGATGTAGACGATGAACTTGGTGCGCTCCAGCATGGTCCCCCAGACGATTGCCAGCGAGATCGCGCAGAAGACGAACTCGAAGAAGAACTTGGCCGACGCGGGGATGGCCGACGCCGCGTTGAGAGCGGGCAGGTCCATCTGCGAGCCGGGGTGGAAGAGCGGTGCGAACCCCGACGTGCCGATCAGGGCCCCGATCGGCCCGGACGCCGCACCGAAGGCTATGGCAAAGCCCACCAGCCAGTACATGATCGAAGAAATGCTGAGGTTGACGATGATCTTGGCCACGACCGTGCCCACGTTCTTCATGCGCGTGAAGCCGACTTCGAGCATGGCGAACCCCGCCTGCATCAGCAGGACGAGGAGCGCGGCGACGACGACCCAGACGGTGTCCGAGGCAACCGCGGCCTGGCGCCCGATGTCGTCGGCGGCCAGGTGCGCTACGGCTGGGTCGAGCAAGTGATTCCCTCCTGCGCGGGGGCGCGGCCCCGGTTTTTTCCCGTCCAGATGCTACCGACGTGCGGGGTGGTCCTAGCGCGGTCCCCCGTGCCGGCCCTCGCCGGCGCTGAACGCGGAGGCACCCTCCTCGGTCTCTCCTGACGAGATGGTGTCCAGGCCATGACGCAACTCGTTTGCCAGGGCTTGGGCCTCGGTCATGCCCCATTGTTCAAGGACTGAGGCCCGGTCATTGCGGAGGCACGCCTGGGGCAGGGCCGCCAGCTCCGCCGACAGGACCAACGCCCGCGCCAGGGCTTGCCCCGGCGGCGCCAGGCGGTTGACGAGGCCGAAGCTGTAGGCCTCGGGCGCGCCGACGCCGCGCCCCGTCAGGATCATGTCCATGGCTCGGCTCTGGCCGACCAGGCGCGGCAGGCGGACGGTGCCAAGGTCGATGAGCGGTACGCCAAAGCGGCGACAGTACACGCCCAAAACCGCGTCCTCCGCGGCGACTCGCAGGTCGCACCACAGCGCCAGTTCGAGTCCCCCCGCCACCGCGTAACCCTCTATGGCGGCGACGACCGGCTTGGAGAGGACCATGCGTGACGGCCCCATCGGGCCGTCGCCATCAGCGCTGAGGTCCCGGCGGTCGCCCCCCGCCAGCGCCCGCAGGTCCGCGCCGGCGCAGAAGTGGCCCCCGGCGCCGGTCAGGATGGCGACGCTTGCGCGCCCGTCTGAGTCAAAAGCACGAAACGCGTCCGCCAGCTTCGTCGCCGTCTCCCCGTCGACCGCGTTACGACGCTCGGGTCGGTTGATGGTGACCACCCACACGGCCCCCCGCTCCTCGATGACCACGCTGCTCACCGGGGCATATTGTCGCCGTCATGACGGTTGGTGTGTAGCGAAGGCCCGGTTTGGGCATAACCTGTCAACGACCGGCAGGCGGCCCACGCCAAACAGGCCAGGGCCAACCCCGAAGATAGAAGGAATTGTGATGACTGAACTGAAGACGGAACTGCTGCCGGTCCTGCCGCTTGACGACGCCGTCGTCCTACCGCACATGGGGGTCACCGTGGGACTGGAGGACCCGGCCCAGCGGAGTGCGATCGAGGCCGCCAGGGCGGGGAACGGCCTGGTCCTGATGGTTCCGCGCACCGAGGGCACGTTTGCCCGCATCGGCACCGTCAGCAAGGTGGAGGACAGCGGCCAGCTGCCGACGGGTGCGGACGTGTCCGTGGTGAGGGGGCTGTACCGGGCGACCATGGGCGCGGGCTCGGAGATCGATGGCGCCCTGTGGGTACAGGTGGAGGCAAGGAAGGACCCTGAGGAGCACTCTGAGAGGTCGATGGAGCTGGCGCGGGAGTACCGCGCGCTGATCGAAAACGTGCTCGAGACCCGCGGCGCCCCGGGCGTGATCCAGTTCATCCGCGGCATCAAGGACCCGGGCCACCTCGCCGACATGGCCGGCTACTCGCCGGACCTCAGCACCGGGCAGAAGATCGAGATCCTCGAGGAGCTCGACGTCGAGGCCCGCCTGACCAAGCTGGTGGCCTGGATCAAGGAGACCCTGGCTGACATTCAGATCAAGGAGAACATCCGCAAAGAGGTCTCCGAGGGCATGGAGAAATCCCAGCGGGACTTCATCCTCCGGCAGCAGATGGAGGCCATCAAGAAGCAGCTCGGCGAGGGCGGCGATGACGTCGCCGCGGGGCTGCGCGAGCGGGTCGAAAAGGCTGGCATGCCGGAGGGTGTGCGCAAGGAGGTGGACCGAGAGCTGGACCGCCTGGAGCGCACCAGCGAGCAGAGCCCAGAGCATGGCTGGATCCGGACGTACATCGACTGGATGCTGGACATCCCCTGGGACGTGCGCTCCGAGGACAACTACGACCTGGTTGAGGCGCGGCGGATCCTGGACGAGGACCACACCGGGCTGGACGACGTCAAGGACCGCATCATCGAGTTCCTGGCCGTGCGCAAGCTGCGCCAGGAGCGCGGAGTGGAGGTGGTCGGCGGCCGCGGCAGTGGCGCCATCATCACGCTGGTGGGCCCTCCCGGGGTGGGCAAGACGTCCCTCGGTGAGTCCGTCGCCCGCGCGCTGGGACGCAAGTTCGCGCGGGTCTCGCTGGGCGGGATCCACGACGAGGCCGAGATCCGGGGACACCGGCGCACCTATGTCGGCGCCATGCCCGGGCGGATCGTGCGGGCCCTCAAGGAAGCCGGCACCAGGAACCCGGTGATCATGCTCGACGAGATCGACAAGGTCGGCGCGGATTGGCGCGGCGACCCATCATCGGCGCTGCTCGAAGTGCTGGACCCGGCCCAGAACAACACCTTCCGCGACCACTACCTGGACGTCGACCTGGACCTCTCCGACGTGCTCTTCATCCCCACCGCCAACGTCTGGGAAACCATCCCGGGACCACTGCTGGACCGAATGGAGTTGGTCAAGCTGGACGGTTACACGGAGCAGGAGAAATTGGGGATCGCCCGCGACCACCTGCTGCGTCGCCAGGTCGAGCGCAATGGGCTCCGTCCCGAGGAGGTCGAGGTCCTGGAGGAGGCCCTCGTCAAGATCATCGTGGACCACACTCGCGAAGCCGGCGTGCGCAACCTCGAACGCGAGATCGGCAAGGTGCTGCGCAAGGCCGCCACGGGGGTCGCGCGTGGAGACCTGGCGCCGCCCATCAAGGTCACCCCGACGGACATCGAGGGTTACCTGGGCCGCGCCAAGTTCGAGAATGAAGTCGCCGTGCGCACCGCCGTGCCGGGGGTGGCGACCGGCCTCGCGGTGACCGGCGCAGGTGGTGACGTGCTCTTCGTCGAGGCCACCGGGACCGAGGCCGTTGAGGGCCCAGGGAGCCTGGTCCTGACCGGCCAACTGGGCGACGTCATGAAAGAGTCAGCGCAGATCGCCCTCTCGTACATCCGCTCCCATGTAAGCGAGCTGGGCCTCGATTCGCGGCACATAGCCCAGAACTACCACATCCATGTGCCGGCGGGCGCGGTGCCCAAGGACGGACCTTCGGCGGGTGTCACCATGACGGTCGCCCTGGCGTCGCTGATCAGCGGGCGGCCGGTGCGCAGCGAGGTCGGCATGACGGGCGAGGTCACCCTCCAAGGCCGGGTGCTGCCGATCGGTGGCGTCAAACAGAAGGTGCTGGCCGCCCATCGCAGCGGGCTCACCGAGGTCATCCTGCCCCAGCGCAACGGCAAGGACCTTGACGACCTGCCGGAGACGATTCGCGACGAGATGAAGTTTCACCTGGTCAGCGACGTGGCCGAGGCCCTGCAGCACGCGCTGGAGCCGGCGGGGAAAAAGGCCCAGGCCGCGTAGCGCGGCCGGGGCAGGACAGCCGACTCCCTGACGCCCCCGGGTGGCTCGGCCCCGGGGCTGCCCCACACCCGGCGTATCATCGCCGCGGAAACGCGGAGCTGCCGCGTGGGGTAGAGAGATGCTCGAAGTCGACCACGTGCTCATTGCCGTCGGGAACCTCGACGAAGCCGCCGAACGCCTCCGCGAGGAGCACGGGCTGGAGTCCGTCGACGGCGGTCGTCACCCGGGCTGGGGCACGGCCAACCGGCTGGTGCCCCTGGGACGCGAGTACCTCGAGTTGATCGGCGTGGTGGACCCGGACGAAGCGCTGACCCACCCCTTCGGCCGCTGGATGCTGGAGCGGGTCGCCGACGGGGATCACCTCCTGCGCTGTTGCCTGCGGCCCTCGGACTTCGAGGCCACCGTCCAGCGCCTGGGCGAGCCGCCGACTACCGGCTCGCGAAAAACACCGGAGGGCGAATCAGTGCACTGGCGCCTGGTCGGACTGGAGGCCGCGATGTCCGAGAACCTGCCGTTCTTCATCGAGTTCGAGCCCGACAGTCCACACCCCGCAACCACCGCGGTGCAGCATCCCTCCGGAGCCATGGGCATCGCCTGGGTGGAAATAGGAGGACCCCCCGACCGGCTGCACGAGTGGCTCGGCGAGGAGGTGGCGGCGGTGCGCCTGGTGGGCGGCGCGCCCGGCGTAAGACGCCTGGCAATCATCGCGCCGGAGGGCGATATCGTCCTGACCTGACCGGTCGCGCGGCGGCTGAGCCAGGACCCCGGACCCACCCGGGTAACCTCAGGGGTGCCTCTCGTGACCTTTGACGCCGTCTCCGCGGAGTACGGCGCCGAGACGATCTTCACCGATCTCAGCTTCACCCTGGAACCGGGGCAACGGCTGGGCGTCGTGGGCCCCAACGGCGCGGGCAAATCCACGATGATGCGCATCCTCGCCCAGCAGCTGGAACCGGCCTCGGGCCGCGTCGACCGCCAGCGCCGCGTGCGCTTCGGGATGCTGGACCAGTTTGACGTGGACTTCGGCCCGCAGTCCGTCCTCGAGCAGACGATCTCGGCCAGCCACGAGCTGATCGAACTGCGCCACCGGCTCCACGCGCTGGAGCAGAGGATGGCCGCGGGGGAACACGGCCCCGACGTACTGCACGAGTACGGCGAGGTCCAGGAGCGCTACACCCACGGCGACGGGTACACCCTGGAGGCCCGCGCGCGGGAGGTTCTGGGAGGCCTGGGCTTCCTCGACGAGGCGCTGGAGCAGCCCTGCTCCGAACTCAGCGGGGGCCAGCGGCGACGCGTGCAGTTGGCCCAATTGCTGCTCCTGGACTCCGATGTCTTTCTCCTTGACGAGCCCACCAACCACCTCGACCTGGCCTCCATCGAGTGGCTGGAGGACTACCTGCGTGCGGCCCCGCAGGCGATGGTCATCGTCAGCCACGACCGCCGCCTGCTCGACGACGTCGCCGACTCCATCCTTGAACTGGAGGCCGGGAAGGGGTACACGTACACCGGCAACTACTCGAAGTTCCTTGTCCTGCGCGCGGCGCGCCGGCGAGAGCAACTCCGGCAATTCGAAGTCCAGCGGGAGCACATCGCCCACCAGGAGGCCTTCATCCAGCGCTACAAGGCGGGCCAGCGCGCGCGGGAGGCCCGCGGGCGGCAGACGCGGCTGGACCGGCTCGAGCGGGTCGACGCCCCAGCCGATGACAAGGCCATCAAGATCCAGTTCGGCGGCCCGCCGTCCGCCCAGCTCGCGGTGCGCACTAGGGGATTCGTGGCGGGGTTCCGCAACCCCGACGGTTCGCCCTTCCCGCTGGTGGATGTGCCTCCTTTTGAGGTGCTCGCCGGCGAGCGGATCGCGATCGTGGGCGCCAACGGCTCGGGCAAATCGACGGTTCTGCGCACCATCCAGGGGGGCCTCGAGCCGCTCGGCGGCAGCGTTGGCTATGGCACCCGGGTGGCCATCAGCTACTACGACCAGCACCTTGGCGACCTACCCCCGGAACGCAACCTGCTCGAGGTCCTCTCCGCCGCACACCCGCTGTCGGAGGAGAGCGCGCGCGGTCACCTGGCGCGGCTCCTGTTTCGGGGCGACGACGTCTACAAGAAGGTCAAACAGCTCTCCGGCGGCGAGCGCTCCCGCCTCTCACTGGCGCGCCTGATGCTGGACCAGGGCAACCTGCTCTTCCTCGATGAGCCGACCAACCACCTCGACCTGCCGTCCCAGGAGGTACTGCAAGAGGCGCTGCTGGAGTTCCCCGGGACGATCATCTTTGTCAGCCACGACCGCGAGCTGATCGACTCCGTGGCGACCAAGACGTGGTGGCTCGAGGACGGCACGATCCATGCCGCCAACGGCGGCTACCGGGACCGCCCGGCGGTATTCTCCGCGCGGCCCGCCGGCGACGGCCACCGTCCTCAGAACCTGCCGGTCGCGGCCACGCCCGCACCGCGTGATGAGCCGCGCCGCGACGCCGCTAAATCGCGGGCGGAGGCCGCCGCCTCCCGCAAGGAGCGCGCCGCCGCCCAGAAGCGCGTGGCCGCGGTCGAGAAACAGATGGCCGAGTGCGAGGCGCGGGTGGCGCAGATCGGGGCCCGCCTTTCCGACCCCGACCTCTACAAGTTCCCCATGGAGGCCGACATCCTGGGCAAGGAACACGGCCGCCTCAAGGAACGCATCACCGAGCTCTACGGCGACTGGGAGGCCGCATCGGCACGACTCGAGGAAGCCGCCGCCGGCTAACGAACCGACCACAAGTTCGCGGACCCCCACCAGCAGGGACTGAATGGTTATAGTCGTGCTATCGCATTTCGGCGCAACGAAAGGCTGCGTCGCTGTGCCTGGAAGGAGTCCCGGTCCAATGGAGGAAACCCATGAGAGTGCTCACAGTCACAGCGCCCATCGCCGCGTGTCTGACCCTGGCCGCATGCCAGGGCCAGGTGTCGACCAAACCTTCGCCGACACCGGCGCCGGCTCACGAGAGCACAACCATCGCGCTTCGCCACGTACCCTCCGGGACCGCCGAGGTCTCCTTCGATAGCGCCGGCAGCGGTCTCCAGGTCCACATTGCCCTGACCGGTCTGGCGCCAAACACCGCTCATCCCGCGGACCTCAAGCGTGGCGCCTGCGGCAGTGGCGGCGTTCCCATCGTCAGCCTTGGCGACGTCCGGTCGGACGAGCATGGAAATGCCGACGTGACGTCCCCGTTGGGCACCCTGAAGGTTCTGCCAAGAGGCGCGTCAATCGACGTCCACGTCGGGCCCGACGTCAACAGCACCACCGGCGCCCCGTCCATCGCCTGTGGGGACCTGGTGGGCACAGGCGCGCCCCAGAAGCCGGGTGCGAACAGCTCGACAGCCTCGCCGCGACCCTCGTCTGGCGCGACCGCAAGCCCGTCGGCCGGCTCCAGTTCATCCCCGGGAACTTCCACCACCTCAACGACCGACGAGCAGCCGGCGATCGCCTTTGCCGAGTTCTACTCAGCCCCTGCGGCAGGTCGTGCCCCGGTTGGGCTGGCCACGCTGGAAAGCGATGGTGCGGCGAAAACCCTGACCGTCACCGTCCATATGGCCGGACTTGCACCGGGTAGTCATCACCCCAACCACGTGCATCTCGGCTCCTGCGAGTCACAGGGCAAGGTCCTTTACGGTCTCTCTGACCTCGTCGCCGATGACTTCGGCAACGCCAGCGCCAGCACCACCGTCAAGGACGTGAGCGCAATCGCCTTTGGGGCCTGGTACGTGAACGTTCACCAGGGTCCCGCGCTGGGGGACCAGGCCGGCTTCACGCCGGTGGCCTGCGGCGACGTAGTACGGACCACCCAGGCGGCCGCAACCGCCTCGCCATCCGCCTCTGTTGAGCCCACCGAAACCCCATCGGCGACCCAGTCCAGCAGCCCAACACCCGCGACGCGGCCGACATCGAGCCCCTCACCCGTCGCTTCGCCTTCCCCGCGCCCGACTGCCTCACCCACGCGGTAGAAGCACACTGTCTTTACGTTCCTGGCACCCCGCCTGGCACCACCAGGCGGGGTGTCGTGACATAGAGGCCTAAGCCGCGGCCACCGTCCCGTCCACACCCGTGGCCTCGGCGCTGAATTCCCAGAGTCGCGCGGCGACGGCCATGTCCAAGGCCTGCTCGGAAGGCCTTGCCAACCTGCGCCTGGCGAAGTAGGCGCCGCTGGTGTCGGCCACCGCCGGGGCGCCGGCGAGGAATATCGCGGTGTCGGCCCCGCGCGCCGGGCTTGGGAAGAGCGGGCCGAAGAGCGCAAAGGCGAGCGCGATCGGGCGCGATTGCCTCCACAGGCCGGTGTTGATCGCCCCCGGGTGGAGGCAGTTGGCCGTGACGCCTGAGTCGTCGGTGCGCCGCGCCAGCTCCATGGTGAACATCACGTTGGCTAGCTTGGAGTTGCAGTACTGGGCAAAAGAACTGAACCCCTTCTCACCGCGCAGGTTGCCCAAGTCGATGACCCCGGTCCGATGGGCTACGGAGGCAACGGTGACAATGCGCCCCTCCCCGCCCGCGCGCAGGTTTGGCAACAGCAGGTTGGTCAGCAGGTAGGGCGCGAGATGGTTGACAGCGAAGGTCGTCTCGAACCCGTCGACGGTCAACTCCAAGCGTGACATCAGCACGCCCGCGTTGTTCACCAGCACGTCGAGTTGGTGGTGGCGTCGATCTACCTCTGCGGCGATCGCCCGGACCTCTTCCAGCGATGCCAGGTCGCCGAAGATCGTCTCCAGCCGCGCGCCTTTCACCCGTTGGCGGATCGCGGCGGCAGAGGCCTCGACGCGCGGCCGGGTCCGTCCGTGCATGATGACGTGGGCGCCGCGCCTGGCCAGTCCGCGGGCTATCTCGAAACCGATCCCGCCGGTGGTGCCGGTGACCAGGCATGATCGGCCCTCGAGGGGATCGCTCAAGTCCGGCCGCTCAGGCCAGGGCCACCGCGTCCTGCTCCGCGGGCAATTCGCCCAGCTGCTCCATCAGGTCGATCCAGGCCAGCGTTTCTGAGATTCCCAGCGCGCTGCCCATCACGGCCGCCTGCACCATGCCCGTGCCGGCCACCGCGGCGAGCCCCAGGGCCAGGACGTCGATGGCATCGGTCATGGCATTGAGCTGGTAGCAAAGCCGCCGATCCGCGACCGGCCGTCCCTGCACCTGGATTGCCCATGCGCCCAGCACGACCTGGCGAATCCCAAAAAGCCGGGCGAGCAGACGCACAGCGGTGTTGTCCTGGTTGTCCGGAACCCCGAAGATGCGCCGGCCCAGTGCCGGGGCGGCAAGCATCACAGCGCCAAGGCCGATGCGCACCGCGCCCGCGCGCATCGCACGCTCGGACTCGCTGCTGCTGCCGAGGAAGAGGGGAGAGCGTGCCACCGCCGCACTATAGGACGAATGGCCGCTCGGTGGCGGGGCGTCGTTCACACTGGGCCCGGTCAGGAGGGTCCGGTTAAGCTCAGCGGATGATCGACCCCGAAGAGGCAAACCCCTGGCAGCAGGCAACGCGCCGGGATGTGCCCGCGGATGCCTGGCGCCGCTTCGAGGGCTACATGGCGGAGATCTTCACCACCTTCGGCATGGACCTGTCCACCCCGGGTACGGCGCGGACGCCGGAGCGTTATCTCCGCGCCCTCTTCGATTCCACCGCAGGATATGACGGCGACCCCAAGCTACTGACCGCGTTTCCCACCGAGTGCGACGGCGGCCCGGACTGCAGGATCAGCCAGATCATCGAGGGGCCGATCACCTTCCACGCGCTGTGCGAACACCACGCACTGCCCTTCTTCGGAAGGGCTCATATTGGGTACATCGCCCACGACCAGATCATCGGCATCTCCAAGCTGACGCGCCTGGTCCGTGTCTACGCGCGCCGCTTCACGGTCCAGGAGCGAATGGGGGTGGAGATCGCGGATCGCCTTGTCTCACTGATGCAGCCCCATGGTGTCGCCGTGCATCTCGAAGCGGTCCACCTCTGCACCCAGATGCGAGGCGTGCGCGAGGAGCAGTCGCGCACCACGACCACGTTCTGGCGTGGCCACTTCGAGGAGGATGCCGCCCTGCGGCAGGAATTCCTCACGTCGGTACACCGCAGCACCGCCGCCCTTTGACAGCGCTGGAACCGCTCCTCGAGTTCCTCGCGGATGGGGGCCCGGCGCTGCCGCTGCCCGATGGCCTGGCAACGCTCTACGGTGGCAACCTCTCGCTCGACGACGACGCGCTGTACGCCAATTTTGTGCAGTCCATAGACGGCGTGGTCTCCCTGCCGGGCGTGGCTTCGTCCGGGAGCGTGATCAGCGGCAGGCACGCGGCCGACCGCTTTGTCATGGCCCTCCTCCGTGCCTGTGCCGACGCCGTCCTGGTCGGCGGCGGGACCTTGCGCGACACGCCGCGTCACCACTGGACAGCGGAACACGTGTTTCCGGAAATGGCGGAGGAATTCTCAAATCTCCGGCAGCTCCTGGGGTTGCCCCCACAGCCGCGGCTGGTGGTGCTGACGGCAACCGGCGAGGTCGACGTCAACCACCCGGCGGTGCAGGGCGGGGCCACGTTCCTGACCACCGCAGCCGGCGGACGGCGGATCCGCGAACTCATCCCCGAGCGCAGCTCCATCAAGGATTTCCCGGGCTCATCCGTACCCCTCGCGGAGGGCGTTCAGTGGCTGCGTGGCGAGGGGTACCGGCGCATCCTCAGCGAGGCCGGCCCCCACGTCCTCGGGCAACTCGTCGACGAAGGGCTGGTGCGGGACATCTTCCTGTCCGTCTCCCCCATCCTGGCCGGGCGCCAGGGGGCCGGCCGGCTGAGCCTGGTCGAGGGCATCGCGCTGGCCCCGGAGCGTCGTGTCGAGACCCGCCTGGCCAGCGGCCGCCGCGGCGGCGACTTCCTGTTGCTGAGGTACGCCCTGGAGTGACCCGGGCGCATACGCTAGGCTCCTCGCGGTGAACTGGAGCAGGCCATGAGCTGGCGCGCCGTACTGACCATTGGGATGGCCCTGGCCCTGTCGGCCTGCGGCAACACCGCCTCCCGGGGCGTCACGCACGCGGCGAGTGCCTCACCGAGGCCGAGCCCGACCCCCTCAGCCAGTGCCTCTGCCGACGGTGGTGCCAACGTTACGCCGGGCCTCAAGGGCGCGGGTGGACCCTCACAACCCGGGGCGGCGGTCGCGCCCGGGGCGGGCATCAAGCGCTCCACGAGCGCGGCCCCGGCGCCCCGGGGTTTCCCCAACATGAGCGTCCCCGCGGAAGGTTCCTACAGCGTCAACATCAATTCGGCCGACTACACCGGTCCGGGAACAATCAGCATCTCCGCGCGCCCCGCCGCCCAGCCTGGGGACCATACGATTCGCCGCGAGACCAAGACACCAAAGGGCAGCGAAGCCGAAACCCTGAGCTGGCGGGCAGACGGCGTCTACATGCTGCAGACCACCCTCAGCAGCCCCAGCACCGGGGCGGTCGACTGCAACTGGCAGCCCGAGATCCTGGACTTCGTGATCCCCGCCGGCAAGGGGCAGCAGTGGTCGTCCTCGAGCACCTGCCCGGTGAGCTTCGGCGCCACCACCGGGAGCGTCGAGGAAACGTCCGACGAGACGATCACTGACGCCAGTACCCTGACCATCGGCGCCGACACGGTGCAGGTCTGGGTTGTCAAAGTCCACCTGGTCCTGACCTACAAGGCGGCCGCCGGTTCCTTCACCTCCACCACCGACGGCACCGCCTGGGTGGCGCCGGCCATCGGCATGATCGTGAAGCAGACAGGCAGTACGACCACCGGCGGCTCGACCGCGCCGCCACGGAGCACCAGCATGGAGATGACCTCGATCCACCCCTCCTAGGCTGAATAGCCTCCTGGATGAGGCGACAGTAAGGCGCCCGTCGGATCCTGACGGCCCGGGGCCACGTCTCCCCGGGTTCAGCGGCGCCGCCCCGATGTTGTACCTGCCGCGACGCGGCGCCTCTTCCACGTCCTCCAGTAGTCGTTGGATGCTGCCGGTGTCGTCCTGCCGGTCGCTCCAGATTCACCCGGGAAGACGTGCCCCCGAACCGCCAGTGTTCGCGCCCTACCTGCGTCTCCCTGACAACAAATCAGCCGTTCCGGGGTGGAATGCCAGAGTTTGCAGTAGGCGGGGGTGGCGCGCCCGGCGCAACTCGTGTCGCGGCGTAACGAGCACGCAGGATGGATTGACTGAGGTTACCTAGAGAACGGGCGCGCGCAGTTTCGAGGGGCGGCGAGGAAGCCCCGCCAGGGGCTTTCCGCGATAACTCCACCCCGTCCGGCGACGCGGGTTGTGCCGGGGGTGACAGGACCCCCGCCTGGTGCGTTCCCTGGCGCACCATCTCGGAAGCTGTTCAGCCTAGCCCTGGTCCGTCCTGAGGACTCCCATGAGGGTCGGCTGGTTGTCCAGGCGACCACGGGTCGAGTCGAAGATAAAGACATGCGAGGGGTCGCCGAAGCAGGTGATCTGCACCTGCGTGCCGCCGGTCGGCGCGGCGTCCAGGACGCCATGAACCGCCGCCCCGCAGGCTGGGCACTTGCCGTTGTGCACCGCGCGCGCCAAAGGCGCCATCAACTCCGGGAACTGGACCTCGATGGGCTCGATGTCGGCCGGGTCCACGCGCACCTGGGAGGGGGACAGCAATCGCATGGCTCAACGATAAGCCCGGATCGTGGATCCCGGCTCAGGCGATCGTGACCGCGTGGTCGAGATAGACATCCTGGACGGCGTGAAGCAGCGCGACGCCCTCGTCCCTCGGGTGCTGGAAGGCCTTGCGCCCCATGATCAGGCCGCTCCCGCCGGCCCGCTTGTTGATCACCGCCTCGCGTACGGCCGCCTGGAGGTCAACGCCGCCCGCCGGCCCCGCGGAGGCACCCCCCGAGTTGATCAGCGGCGCGCGTCCGGAAAAACAGTTGAGGATTTGGTAGCGGCAGAGGTCGATGGGGTGGGACGTTGAAAGCCGGTCGTACATCGAAGGATCTGTCTTGCCGAATTTCAACGCGGTGAAGCCGCCATTGGTCTCCGGCAGCTTCTGCTTGATGATGTCCGCCTGGATTGAGACGCCAAGGTGGTTCGCCTGGCCGGTCAGGTCCGCCGCGGTTTCGAAGTTCACGGCCTTCGTCTCGAACGCCTGATTGCGCACGTAGCACCACAGGACCGTGGCGAGTCCGAGCTCGTGCGCCTCGTGGAAGGCCTCGGTGACCTGCTCCAGCTCATGCCGCGACTCCGGCGAACCGAAATAGATGGTGGCGCCCACGGCCACGGCCCCAAGCTCGTACGCCTGCAGGGGACTACCGAACATCACCTGGTCATAAGTGTTGGGATAGCTGAGCAGCTCGTTGTGGTTCAGCTTGGCGATGAAGGGGATGCGATGAGCGTATTTCCGGGATACCGCCCCGAGGACGCCCATGGTGGAGGCAACGGCGTTGCAGCCGGCCTCCAGCGCCAGTTCGAGGATGTTCTCGGGGTCGAAGTAGTCCGGGTTCGCGCCGAACGAGGCGCCGGCGGAATGTTCAACCCCCTGGTCCACGGGCAGGATGGACATGTACCCGGTTCCCCCGAGGCGCCCCGAATCGATCAGCGTCTCCATGCTGCGCAGCACCCGCGTCGGGCGGTCCGTCTGCATCAGCACCCGCTCCACGAAGTCGGGTCCCGGGAGCCGCAGGAGGGAACTGTCGATGCCTTCGCAGACGTGTCCGAGGAGGTCGTCAGCCTCCTTGCCGAGTTGCGTCTCCGTTGTCGTTCGCGCGCGCTTGGGCACGTCCTCAGCCTAACCGGATCGCCCTTAGACTCGTCGCGTTCGGAGGATCACGTTGGACCTGACACTGACTGAGGACGAGCTGCGATTTCGCGATGAGCTGCGAACGTGGCTCGAAAGGAACCACCCGGGACCGGAGCCACACCGCACCGAGGAATCCTTCCAGTTCCGCCGCGACTGGCAGAGGCGGATGCAGGAAGACCGGTGGGCGGGCCTCTCGTGGCCGGTCGAGTACGGCGGCCGTGGCGCCTCCCTGATGCAGTCGGCCATCTTCAACCAGGAGATGGTCGCGCTCAAGGTCCCCTCCCCGGCCAACGTCCTCGGCCTGGTGATGGGTGGCCCGGTGGTGATTGCCCACGGCACGGACGAGCAGAAGAAGCGCTTCCTCGAGCCGATCCTGTCGGCCGAGGAGATCTGGTGCCAGGGCTTTTCGGAGCCGGACGCCGGCTCCGACCTGGCCTCCCTGAAAACCCGCGCGACCAAGGTGGAGGGCGGTTGGCGGATCAACGGTCAGAAGGTCTGGACGTCGTTCGCCCATGCGGCAAAGTGGTGCATGCTGCTGGCCAGGACGGACCCGGAGGCCAAGAAGCACGCCGGCATCACCTACTTCCTGATGGACATGGAACAGGCAGGCGTCAAGGCCCGGCCCCTGAAGCAGGTGACCGGCGAGTCGGAATTCAACGAGGTCTTCATCGACGATGCCTTCGTTCCCGACGAGAACGTGGTCGGCGCCCCGGGTGACGGATGGACGGTGGGAATCGCGACGTTGATGCACGAGCGCGCGGGGCTTTCGCTGGGCTCGGCGGTGGCCATCCAGATCCAGCTGCGCGAGCTCGCGGAATTGATCGAGCAGACGGGCAAGGCAAACGATCCCGCGGTGCGTCAGAAGTTCGGGGACCTGTGCGTGCGAGCGGAGACCATGCGGCTCAATGGCGCCCGCGGCCTCAGCCAGACCATCCGCCAGGGGTACCCTGGGCCCGAGGGCTCGATCACCAAGATCCAGTGGGCCGACATCAACCAGGCGATGACCGAGTTCGCCGCAGAGGTCCGCGGCGTCGAGGGGGTCCTGACCGACTCGCCCTGGAGCTACCGGCTCTTCCGGGCGCGCGGCAATTCCATCGAAGGCGGCACCACCGAGATCCAGAAAAACATCCTCGCGGAGCGCGTCCTGATGCTGCCGCGCCTTCGCTGAGGAGACGAGATGGACTTTGACCTGAGCCCTGAGCAGGTCGCCATCCAGCGCTCGGTGCGCGACTTCCTCGGCGCCCGAAGCGACATGCGCGCGGTGCGGCGCCAGGCGGAGGCGCGTACCTATGACAGCGCCCTCTGGCCCGCCATCGTCGCCCAGGGTTGGTCGGGAATCGCCGTGGCCGAGGGCGACGGCGGCGCGGGCCTGGGGCACGTTGAGCTGGCCCTGGTCGCCGAGGAATTCGGCTACGCCTGCGCACCATCGCCATTCTTCAGCAACAGCGCCGCCCTCCTGATGCTGGCGGCGGCTGAGGCCGAGCAACGGGCGCGGTGGCTGCCCGGGCTGCTCGGTGGGAGCTCCACCGGAGCGGTGGGCACCGTCCTGCGGAATGGCAGCGCGCTGGTTCCCGACGCCGGCGCCGCGGACGTCCTGGTCCTGGTCGAAGGCGCGGAGGCCGGTGGTACCGAGGCGGCGGCGGGCGCCAGCGCCGCGAGCGATAGTGCCGGGGGTGGCGTGACCAGTGGCGTGCGGGCCTGGCTGGTTCCGCGAGCGCAAGTCCACGTGGAACCGATCGCGGCGATCGACATCACCCGGCCCTACTTCAGTGTTCGCTTCGAACCCGGCGCGGGCGAGAGCCTGGAGTTGCGCGGCGACGTCGCCGGGGCCCTCGACACCGTCGAGCTATTGCTCTCCGCCGAGCTGACCGGCGTCGCGGCACGCGCTATGGAGATGGCCGTGCAGTACGCAAAGGACCGGACGCAGTTCGGACGCCCGATTGGCGCCTACCAGGCCGTCTCCCATCGTTGCGCGGACATGCTGCTGGCGGTCGAAAGTTCCCGCTCGGCGACCTACTACGCCGCCTGGACCGCCGATGCTGAGCCGCACTCACTGCGCCAGGCCGCATCCGTGGCCAAGGCCACGGCGGCGGAAACGGGGTGGCGCGTGACGTCGTCGTCCCTGCAGGTCCACGGCGGCATCGGCTTCACCTGGGAGCACGACCTGCAGTTCCTGCTCAAGCGCGCCGCGGCGGACGCCCGGCTTTTCGGCAGCGTCAGCCTGCACCGCGATCGCGTCGCCCAGGGCTTCGGGCTGGCGCCGCCGGCCGGGTGACCGCCGGCGACTTCAACCTGGCCGCGCTGGCGGAGGACACGCTGGAGCGACTCGGCGACCGCGAGTCGCTGTTCTTCGAGGGACGGTGGCATCGCTCCGGCGACCTGCTTGAGCGGGCCCGCCGGCTCGCCGGGGGGATCATCGACCTCGGGCTCGCGCCCGGCGACCGCGCCGTCGTGATGATGTCCAACTCCCCCGACGTGGGCGTTATCTACAACGCCCTGTGGCGCGTCGGCGCGGTGATTACCCCGGCCATCTTCCTGCTGTCGGAGCAGGAGCTGCGGTCGATCCTTATCGACAGTGGCGCGCGGGTCGTTTTCACCTCGCCCGAGTTCCTGCCGAAGGTGCAGGCCGCCGCCGCCGGGGCGCCCGACCTCAGGTGGGCGGTTTGGACCGGCGAAGCGCAGACAGGCCTCGTCGCCATCCGCGACCTCGAGGACGCCGCGCCGGCGCCGATCACGCCGCGTTCCTCCAGCGACCTGGCTGCCCTGATGTACACGGGGGGCACGACGGGGCGCGCCAAGGGTGTGATGCTCTCGCACGAGAACCTCTGGCGCGCGGGGGCGGCGTCGCACGCCTCCGGCTACATCCCGGGGATCAACAGGTCACTGGTGTCGCTACCTCTGTCGCATTCCTTTGGACTGCTGGTCACCGTGGTCGGGATGCACGCCGCGGAGGCGGGTGCGAGCGTGCTGATGCGCTGGTTCGAGCCGGGAGCTTTTCTGTCGCTGGCCGCCGAGCACCGCGTGCAGGTCGTCCCGGCGGTGCCGTCCATGATCCAGGTGCTGCTGTCACAGCGCCTTGAGGACCACGACCTCTCCGCACTTCGCTACTTCGCCTGCGGAGCGGCGCCGATGGCGGCGGAGGTGATCCACGAGATGGAGCGCCGTTTGCCCGCGGTCGAAGTACGCGAGGGATACGGCCTGACGGAGTCGGCGGCGATCATCAGCAGTACGCGACCCGGCCGGCGCCGCATCGGCGCGGTGGGGGAACCGGTTCCCGGGTGCGAGGTGCGCATCTTCGACGACGCCGACAAGGAAGTGCCAACCGGGGAACTCGGGGAGATCTGCGCCCGGTCTGGGACGATCATGCAGGGTTACTGGAAGGCGCCGGACCTGACCCGCGAGACGGTGCGAGATGGGTGGTTGCATACCGGCGACATCGGCCGCGTGGACGCCGACGGCTATGTGTACATCGTTGACCGCAAGAAGGACCTCATCATCCGCAACGGGTTCAACGTCTATCCCCGGGATGTCGAGGATGTCCTCCTCGAGCATCCTGACGTGGTGCTCGCCGCCGTCGTCGGGCGGCCAGACGCACGAGTTGGTGAGGAGGTGGTGGCCTGGGTGCAGTTGCGGGGCGACGCGTCCGTGAGCGGCGCTGAGCTCGTGGAGATGGAGAAGGCGCGGTTGGGAGCCTACAAATACCCCCGAGAAGTGCGGGTCGTGGACAGTGTGCCGCTGACGCCGGTCGGCAAGGTGGACCGCAAGGCCGTCCGCGCTCGAGTCGTCGCCGGCGAGCGTATCTCGGGATGATCCGCTACCTCGCGGGAGGGTGGTTTGCTGCAGTGGCAATTCTGGCGTCAGGCTGTGCGACGCACCCGTTGCCGGCCGAATCCAACCTGAAATATCCAGGCTCGACGACTTTCCAGGCGGAATACCCATTGACCAGCGCGATCTTCGGCGCCTCCTCAGCGCAGGATGAAACCGTCATCCTCGGGACGCCTGATGGCGTGACCTCCCGGTCTGTCCTTGACTGGTATGCCGTGGAGCTATCGAAACGGGGCTGGCACTCCACCAAGCTGGATTCCCAAGGATCCTTCACCCGCGCGAACAAGGGGTATCGCGAGGTGTTGACGGTGCAGATTCTGGGATCAGTGGCGGGCGCGTCCCAGCCCCGCACCAAGTACGCCGTCAAGACCACCGTCCAGTAATTCGCGATATCCGGGATCTACCCGGCGACGGCCTCGGCCCATATTGCGGCCGAGGTCCACCGCGAATCAGACCAGCGTTTTCCGCAGGCGCCGCATGCCACGGATCCAGCGGTCATAATCGGTCGCCTTGCGCTGGAAGTAGTCGCGCACCTCGGGGTGAGGAAGGATGAGGAAGCGTTCCTCAGCGAGGCCGAGAACCACGGCTTCAGCCACCTGCGAAGGCTCCAGCGCGCCCTCGTGCAGGAACTCGGTGCCCCCGAGGCCCAGCATGGGCGTCCGTACGCCCTGGGGACAGAGCGCCGACACCCTGATGCCGTCATCCCCATGGGCAATCGACAGCCACTCCAGAAATGACAGACCCGCGGCCTTGGTCGTGCCGTAGGGCGCGCTCAGCACCTGGTTGAGAAGGCCCGCCGCCGACACCGTCCCCAGCAGGTAGCCCTCGCCGCGGCGCAGCATGTGTGGCAGCACGTGCCGCGCGACATAGACGTGCGCCATGACATGGACGCCGAAGCTGCGCATCCAGTCCTCATCGGGCGACTCTGGGCCGGCGCCCACACCGATGCCGGCGTTGGAGCAGAAGATGTCGATTCGCCCGTGGCGCGCCAGCGTCGACTCGACCAGCGCCTTGACTTCCGCCTCGACGGTCACGTCGGCGCGCACGGAGCTGGCGACCACGCCCCTGGCGGCGACCTCGGCGTTGACCTCGGCCGCAACCCGCGAAGCGGCAGCAGCCTCCAGGTCGGCCACCACGATCGCTTCGGCGCCGCGCTCGGCGAACCTGCGGCACAGCGCGGCGCCAATGCCGCTGCCGCCACCGGTGACGACGATCACTCGCCCCTGGACATCCATCTCAGCCCAGGTACCGGACGACGGTCTCCGCGACGCACGCCGGTTTCTCAGCGCCCTCGGCCTGGACCGTCACCTCGAATACCGCCTGCACCCCGCCCGCCACGGCGACCACCTCCTTGAGTACTCCCTTTGCCTGGACCCTGGAACCGACGCGTACCGGCGACGGGAACCGGACGCGGTTGAGGCCGTAGTTCAGGCCCATCTTCACGCCCTCAACCTTGACCGCCGTGCTCATCAGCACCGGCACCAGGGCGAGCGTGAGGTACCCGTGGGCGATCGTCCCGCCAAAAGGCCCCGCCTGCGCGCGGTCGGGGTCGACATGGATCCACTGGTGGTCCCCCGTCGCGTCCGCGAAGAGGTCGACGTCGGTTTGGGTCACCTCTCTCCACTCACTCGGCGGGAGCTCCGTGCCGGCCATCCCGGCGAGGGCTTCGATTGATGGCACTGTCAACATGAGTCGCGTTCCTCCGAGGCGGTTCAGGCCATGGTCGCGGCGTGCACGGAAGCCTCAGATGCGATCATCATCTACCACGTGGATTGCGCTCTCCTCAGCCGCCTGCGCCGGCGACCGCAGGGTGTCGTCGCGGTCCAGCGGTGCGACGCGGCCCTCGTCGCCACGCCCAACGTCAGCGATCTCGAAGGCCGCCTCGGGCGGTGCGATCTCGCTTTCCGGCGACTCCTCGGCCAGCCTCTCGTCGAGAGTGTCGCGCCGGTAGGGGTCGTCCGGGATGTTAGTCCCTGAGAGGTCACGCGAATCGTCCGTTACCTCGCCCGGTTCAGGATCGTGGCTCCCGAGCGGGGCAAGGGAATCAGCGGGGGAATCGTTCCACGGAAGATCCTCGGGATGATCGGATTCGCGGTCGGTCATGGCAGCCTCCTTGAGGATTTTGTCCTCGTTGGTCCGGTAACCCACTTTAGTCATCGGTGCCTTCCCCGGCGCAGCCCCCGCAGGAAACAGGCGGCGCGGACGTTATAGTCGTAGAGGAGTCGGCATTCGCCGGGGACCTGGCCGACCCTCCACACGATGGTGTCGTTCGGCGCACGGGACGCTCCGAGGCCCATCTGTAAACAGGCGGTATCAATTGCAATCCTCAACTTCCAGCGCGTTGGCACAGCCATTCACGGGGCAGGAGCGTCGGGACGGCCTCGCCCGCGACCAGCGGAATGCACTGGCCAAATGGCTGGACCTCGATCCCCGCACCCTCGGCCTGGTTTCCGGGGAGGCCATCGGGGCGCTGGGCCTGGCACTGGAGGCAAACCGCGCCGCGGGATTGCGCATCCGACAGCTACGGCGGGCCACGACGGTGCTTCGCGACCAGGTGGGGGTGCTGCAGCAGCAGACGCTGGCGGATCCTCTAACCGGCGTGGCAAGCCGGCGCGCGCTTGAGCTGCGGCTGGAGCACGAATGCGCCATGTTGCGACGAACGGGGATTCCCTTCGCGGTCTTTGTCCTCGACGCCAACAGCCTCAAGCAGGTCAATGACCTCTGGGGCCACGGGTCTGGCGACGCCTTTCTCCGCGAGCTGGCGGCCCGGCTGCTGGTATCCGTGCGCGGTGTGGACATGGTGGCACGCCTTGGCGGAGACGAATTTGTCCTGGTCTGCCCCCACGCCAGCGAGACTTCCGCGGCGGACCTGGCCGGCCGGCTCAGTGTGGCCCTGGGGAAGCCCATGACCGCCGGCCCCCAGGGCGAGATTCCGATGTCAGTGTCCACGGGTTGGGCGATTGCCGAGCCTGGCGCGACGCCGGGTCAACTCCTGCAGCGTGCCGATGAGGCGATGTACCGCGCAAAAACCAACCGCACGGCCACCACCGGCGCCGAGGACCGCCAGGTCTAGAGTGTCCGCCCCGTCGGGGCACGATCCACGCCGGTAGCCTCATCCGCGTGACAGCCATGCGGGCGCTTACCAGGCGCGCCGAGTTTCCCCTGGTCATTTCCGCGACGTCCTTCGGGACACTGGCCGTCTTCGGCAAGCTGGCGTACGCCGACGGGGTCAATGTGCAGACCCTGCTGGGGTTCCGCTTCCTCCTGGCGGGCAGCGTCCTGTTGCTGGTTGTCGTGGCACGGCGACGACCGCGCCCGGGGCGGCGCACCTTCCTCGCCCTCGTGGCGCTCGGCTCGGCAGGGTATGTGGGGCAGTCCGCGGCGTACTTCAACAGCCTGCGGTTTGTACCGGCGGCCGTGACCTCGATCCTCCTTTACACGTACCCGGCTATCGTCACCGTTGCCAGCGTCCGCCTCTACGGTGCGCCCATGGATCGCGCCCGGGCGGCGGCGGTGGTGCTGGCCTTGTTGGGGTCGGCGCTGGTGGCCAGCCCCTCCGGCGGGTTGCGCTGGGAGGGCATCGTACTGGGCCTGCTGTCGGCCGCGGTCTACAGCACGTACATCCTGGCGGGCAAGCGAGTCATGGCCCGCGTGGACCCCGTCACGGCGATCACCGTCATCGCCCTCAGCGGTGGGCTGACCTACATGGCCTTCACGCTGGCGACGCACTCCCTGTCGCCGCCGCACAGTGCGCGCGGTTGGTTGGCGATCGTGGGCCTGGCGCTGATCGCGACCGTGGTCGGAGGGGGGGGATTCCTGGCGGGGCTGCGGCGGACCGACCCCGGGCGAGCCTCACTCATCAGCACGCTGGAGCCCGTGTCCACGGCGACGCTGGCCTTCCTCATCTTCGGCGAGCTGCTAGGGCCGCTTCAGCTCGTCGGGGGTGCGCTCGTTCTGGCGGCAGTGGTGATGACCGCCAGGGCTCCGGAAAAGGCCCTGCCCGCGGAGCCGATGGCCCTCAGGGACTAAGCCTGGATCCACCGATCCCGGCCAAGAACTCAGTCCGGGGGTGGGCCGACGGTGGGTCTAAGCCAGGCCGCGGCGATGGCCGCGCTGACCACCGTCAGTACGGCCGCGACGGCAAGCGCGAGCCGGGGCGCGACCCCCACAACGGGGCCGGAGAGCGCAGACCCCAGTGGGAACCCGAAGTAGTTGAGACTCATCGAGATCGCGATCGCGCGCCCGAGCCAGCGCGTCCCCGTGACCCGCTGCCGAACGCCGAAAAGGGTCACGTCGAGGGGTCCAATGAAGGCCCCGGCGACAAGGTTGGCGAGAGCCAGGACCCAGAGGTTCGGTGCCAGCGCCATCGTGGCCGCGCCGACAGCGCTACCGAGAAGCCCAAGCACCACGATCCGCGTCTCCCTTCCCCGCGTGCGCACGCGGCCAAATGCGAAGGCGGCGGCGGCGCCCCCACCTCCCTGCAGCGCCCACATCGCGCCGACGACGGGGCTGCTCCCATGCAGCTGGCCCAGGACCAGCACCGGCAGCGCCACCACGATCAGACCGCCGCCGATGTTCAGGGTCGTCATGGAGCCGGCGATAGCCCTCAGCACTGGGTGACGGAGGACGTAGCGGACCCCGGCGAGTGCGCTGCGGAGGAGCGGCTCGTCACTGTCATCGTGGCGACTGCCGGGTTCCGCCGTTCCGATCAGCGCCATCGCGGCGGCGATGTAGAGCGATGCAGCTACCAGGATCGCCACCTCGGGCCCGAACACACCGACCATGAACCCTCCCAGCGCCGGCCCGACCAGGATCGTCAGCGTGTACCCGGAGCTGTCGATGGCGTTGCCCCTACCCCAGAGATGTTCCGGCAGCACCAGGGGCACCACCGAACGCATGCCGGCCGCGCTCAGCATCCCCGTCACTCCACCGACAAGCGCCAGGCCCAGGAGAGCAGCTGCGGGCAGCGAGTGCGCCAGGCTGAGCAAGGCGATCGCGAATAGCGCCACGGCGCCCAGCGCGTAGTCCAGTGTCATCAGGCGCACCCTTCCGTAGCGGTCCAGGAGCGCCCCGGCGACCGGGCTCAGGACCAGGCCGGGTCCGACGAACAGGAACACGGTCAGGCCCGCCAGCGAGGGTGAACGGTAACGCTGGAGCACAAAGAGCACCATGACCACGGTCAGCATGGCCTCCGCGCCACGGCCGACCAGACTGGCGCCCGTCATCCGTCCGAAGCCGGGGGTGGCGAGCGCCGCGCGGTAACTGGAGGTTGGTGCCTGCATCAGTTCCAATGATCGAGGATGGCGCGCGGTTGCAATCGCGGATACTCGATGGATGCCAGCGAACCCGCCGCCACCACGCCCAAAGCGCAAAGCGCCGTCCTCCTCGGGCGCACGCCGCGGCAAACCCCGCTCGGTGGCCGCCGCCGTCAACCTCGCGGAGTCGGTGCAGGAATCCACCGCCGCCGTGGAGGACGTCCCAGCCCCTCCCGAAGTGGAAACCGAGGGGCCAGTCGAGAAGCGCCGCCGAGCGCCCCAGGGCCGCACCACGCAGGTGCACATGTTCCGCGAGGGCTCGCTCGACGACCACGTGCCGCTGGACCGCATCCCGGCCCTCGTCCGCGATGACGCCAACCTGGCGTGGATCGACCTATCCGAATACCCGCGGGCCGACTTCCAGCATGTCGCCGACCTGCTCGGCCTGCATCCGCTTACCGTCCGGGCCACCCTGGCGGACTGGGAGCGCCCACGTGTGGATGTCTTCCCTGCCTATTTCTACATGAGCGTCACCGTCGTCGACGCCGACCAGGCGCGCCGCAAGCTGGTTGCCCGCGAGTTGAACATCGTCGTGGCGCGGAACTTCCTTATCACCGCGCACAAGTCGTCGATGCCGTTCACGGAGAAGATCCGCGACCGCCTGCGCCAGAGCCCCGAAGTGGCGACGCTGCACACCGCCTACGGCCTGTACATCGTCCTGGGTGAGCTGCTGGAGCACTACGCGGGGCTCTTCGAGCACATCGACGAGGAAATCGAGCGCGTCGAAGAGGCAGCCCTCACCGAGACGTCCGACCGGTTCCTGGAGGACCTGCTGGCCCTGAAGCGCTACATCTTTGTCCTGTCCCGGTTCGCGGAGCAACACCGGAGCGTCTTCGCCGTCCTTACACGGCCGGACTTCACGCATGTGTCGGGGGAACGGATCGAGCCCTACTTCAAGGACCTCCAGGAGGACCTGGCGCGGCTCATTGATCGCCTCAGCGCGGCCCGGGAGTCGGTCACCGACGCCTTCGACATCTATGTGTCCCAGGTGTCCCATCGAACCAGCCAGTTACTTCGCGTGCTCACCCTCATATCCACCGTGGTCTTGCCCGCGACCCTGGTGGTCTCCTTCTTCGCCACCAGCTTTACCTGGACCCACGCCCTCTACTCCTTCCCGGCGTTCCTGGTCATGCTGCTGCTGGCGATCGGCCTGCCCACCGGCATCCTGCTGTTCATCCGCGCCCGTAAGTTGGTCTGAAAGGAGACATCCCAATGTATCGAGCCGTGCTGGTGGTCCTTGACGTTTTCGCGATCCTCCTTGGGCTCGTCTGGACCGGCCAGGGAATCGGGATCATCAAGGGAAGCTTCATGACCGGTAGCGCCTTCTGGCTGGTGGTCGGCCTGGTGCTCCTGGTCCTGGGCGGCGGTCACCTGGCGCTGCTGGCGGTGAAGGGCCGCAGGCCCTAAAGGTCCAGGCGAGCCGCCCCGTCACGGTCCGCGACGCGGGCCGTCTCCTCGTCCTTGATCACGTGGAGGAGGGCGTTGATCAGGGCCAGGTGGGTGAAGGCCTGCGGAAAGTTGCCGAGGTGGCGTCCCGTCTTGCCGTCGATCTCCTCCGCATAGAGCTCGAGCGGGCTGGCGTACCCCAGGAGTTTTTCGCAAAGGACGCGCGCCGCCTTGCGCTCTCCGATTATGGAAAGGGCGGAGACCAGCCAGAAGGAGCAGATGGCAAAGCTGCCCTCCTCCCCGATCAGCCCGTCATCCGTCTCCTCGACCCGGTACCGCTGGACCAGGCCGTCCATGCTCAGCTCCTTGCGAATCGCCATCACCGTCGCCCGCATGCGCGGGTCGTCAGGGGGGAGGAACCCGAACAGTGGCATCAGCAGGAGCGACGCGTCAAGCGCGGTGGTCCCGTAATGCTGGGTGAAGACGCCCCGGGCGTCCAGCCCGTTGGCGCAGATGTCGGCGTGGATCTCGTCGGCGCCTGCCTGCCAGGCGGCGGCGGCCTCCCCCTCGTCGCGTAACCGCGCCAGCCGGGCTCCCCTCTCAGCCGCCACCCAGCACATCAGTTTCGACGATGTGAAGTGCCGCGGTTCGCCGCGCACCTCCCACATCCCGCAGTCCGGTTCCCGCCAGTGGGCCAGCGCCTGCTCAACCTGACGTTTCAAAATCGGCCAGAGCCGCTCATCGAGGTGGTCGCGGGAGGTGGCGTGGAGGTAAACGGCCTCGATCACCGAGCCCCAGACGTCGTTCTGCTGCTGGCGGTACGCATCATTCCCGGTTCGCACCGGCTGCGCGCCCTCATAGCCGGTCAGGTGATCGAGGACGCGCTCATCGAGGGAGCTTTCCCCGTCGACGCCGTAGACGATCTGCAGGTCCTGGTCGCGCTCGGCTATGTCGGCGATGAAGTAGAAGTAGTCGTTGGCCTCCCAGTCGAAGCCGAGGTTGTAGAAACCCCACAGGGTCAGCGACGAGTCCCGGATCCAGCTGTAACGGTAGTCCCAGTTGCGCTCGCCGCCGGGGGTCTCCGGGAGCGAGGTCGTGGCGGCCGCGACCACCGCGCCCGTGTTGGCGTAGGTCAGGCCCTTGAGGGTGAGGGCGCTGCGCTGCAGGAAGCTGCGCCAGCGGTGGTCGGGAAAGTTTCCCCGGGCCAGCCAGTGCTGCCAGTGATGCGCGGTCCAGACAAGGCGCTCATATGCCTCCTCGTAGGTGCCCGGCGGCTCGTGCTGGCTCCAGGAAAGAGCACAGAACCGCGACTCGCCGGCCTTCACCAGCGTCCGCGCCATCGCCCGGGGCCCCTCGAACCCGAGCCGCATGTCGGAGGTCAGCGTCAGCTGCAGCTCCACGCCTTCGGCCGAGACCACGCCCTGGTGGTAACCGCGGTCCGTGTATGCCCAGGTGCCGCGGCTGGCGCCGTATTCGAATACCGGCTTGCAATCCATGACCAACTGCACCTCACCCTGGACGCAGCGCACCGTGCGCAGCAGGACGTGGTCGGCGTCGTAGTCGGTTGGCGAGCGCCGGTATGTCTGAGACCTGTCGCGGTCGTCGTGGTGCCAGCGGCCGATGAGCAGGACATCTCGGACGATGACCCAGCCACCGTTGGCCTCC
>JBHEMP010000131.1:0-10238 GCA_046262515.1 Candidatus Dormibacteria bacterium
CAGGTGCACGGCTCCACGGTCGCCGTCGTCCACCTGTGTGAGAACTGCGGGCCCGGCAACCGCGTCCCTCACACAGATGGCCTGATCACCGAGGAGCCCTGGCCGCTCATGATCCGCGTCGCCGACTGCTTCCCGGTGATCGTGTACGAGCCCGAGGCAAGGTTGGTGGCGGTGGTCCATTGCGGATGGCGGGGGACGGTCGCCGGTGTCCTGCCCCGGGCGGTGGGCCGTCTTCTCCGCGAGTCCGGCGGCAGGGTCAGCGGGATGCGCGCGGGCATTGGCCCCGGGATCTGCGGGGACTGCTACCAGGTCGGCCAGGAGGTCGCACGGGCGGCGTGGGGCAACGGGCTGGCGGCCCACCTCTCTGCCGAGGCGGACGGGGAGCACTACCACTTTGATATCGCCGCGGCGCTGATCCAGCAACTGCTTGACTGCGGCCTGCTAAGCGAGAACATCGAGTCGATCGACCGTTGCACCTTCGAGGACCCCGGGCTGCCGTCGTTCCGTCGGGATGCCACGACCTTCCGGGCCGCCGCCATCGCGGTGCTGGACAAGCCGGCCCGGGCGGACCTGCGCCATCAGCACTGATTCCGTCCTCGATTACCGCGCCATGCATGCCGACGTTTCCAGGCGGGTCCACGCGGCGTGCGACCGGGCCGGAAGGGATCCCGCGGACGTGGCGCTGCTGGCCGCCACCAAGTACACGGACGCCCCGGCGGTCGTACATCTCGCCGCGCTGGGCCAGCGACTCTTCGGCGAGAACCGTGTGCAGGACGCGCGGGCCAAGCTCGACGACATACCGGGGGTAGTGCGCAAGGCGCTGGAGCTTCACCTGATAGGCCACCTGCAGACCAACAAGGCCCGCGCGGCGGCTGAGATCTTCGACATGGTCCAGTCGGTGGACAGCCCCGAAATTGCCATCGCGCTGGGCCGCGGGGCGGAGCGCGCCGGCAAACGTCTCCCGGTCCTGTTGCAGGTCAACGTCGCGGGCGACGCCGGCAAGCATGGTTTCAGTGAGGAAGGGCTGCTGGCCGCCGCCGCCGATATCCTCGCCGTCGACGCCATCGAGGTCCAGGGCCTGATGACCATCGGGCCCCGGGTCGGGACCCCCGAGGAGGCGCGGCCCACCTTCGTCGCCCTGCGGCGACTGCGTGAGCGACTCGCGGGATCGTGGCCGGCGAACAGCCTGCGCCACCTTTCCATGGGCATGTCGGGGGATTTCGAGGTGGCCATTGAGGAAGCCGCTACGATCGTTCGCGTGGGAACAGCGCTGGTCGGGTCGCACCATTGATCCTGGTCGGGATCGTCAGTGCCATCGTGCAGGCGATCGTCCTGCTGATAATCGCCCGCGCCGTGGGCTCCTTCTTCGTGCGCGACTGGAGTCGCGGCATCCCGCGCTTCCTCTGGGATGTCACCGAGCCGATCCTCTCGCCGGTGCGGCGCATCCTGCCCCCGATGGGTGGCATGGACTTCTCGCCGCTGGTGGTGATCCTTGGGCTCCAGCTGCTGCGGGGGCTGGTCGTCAGCTCCCTCGGCGGCTGACCGCCAGCGCCAGGCAGACGGCGTCGTGACCAACACCGCCCGGCGACCCGTGTTCGAGGCCGTCCCGCAGCAGTCTGACTTCCCCGCCATGGAGCAGCGCATACGCGAACGCTGGGAGCGCGACAACATCTTCCGCCGCTCCGTCGAGGAGCGCCCGGAGGACAAGACCTGGGTCTTCTACGAGGGGCCGCCCACCGCCAACGGTCTGCCGGGCATCCACCACGTGCTTGCGCGGGCCTTCAAGGACCTCTTCCCGCGCTACATGACGATGCGGGGGCACCGGGTTGTCCGAAAGGGTGGCTGGGACACCCACGGACTGCCCGTGGAGATCGAGGTGGAGAAGCGGCTGGGCTTCAAGTCCAAGCAGGACATCGAGGCCTTCGGCATCGACGCCTTCAACGAAGAGTGCATGGGCTCGGGCAACAAATACATCAAGGAATGGGTGGAGTTCACCCATCGCATGGGTTACTGGCTGGACCTCGACGATCCCTACATCACGTACCAGACGCCATACATGGAGTCGGTCTGGGCAATCCTGAAAAAGCTCTGGGACCAGGACCTGCTGTACACCGCATACAAGGTCGTTCCCTATTGCCCCCGCTGCCAGACCCCGCTCAGTTCGCACGAGCTCTCGCAGGGCTACAAGGACGACATCAAGGACCCCAGCGTATATCCCATGTTCGAGCTCGCCGATGAGCCCGGCACGTATCTGCTTGCCTGGACGACGACCCCGTGGACCCTTCCCGGGAACGTGGCCCTGGCGGTCGGACCCGAGATTCCCTACGTCAAGGTGCGCACGCTACATCCAAACCCTGCGCCGCGGACGAGCGGAGAGGTTCAGCTGATCCTCGCGGAGGCCCGGCTGGAGGTTCTCGAGGCGCCCTTTGAGGTCGTCGGCAGGCTGCGTTCCGGCGACCTGGTGGGCCGGAGCTACCGTCCGCTCTTCGAGTACCTGGTGCCCGAGGAACCTGCCTTCTTCGTCGTCGAGGCCGATTTCGTCAGCGTTGCTGACGGCACGGGCGTCGTCCACACCGCGGCGGCGTACGGCGTCGACGACCTGAAGCTGTGCCAGGAGAAGGGGATCCCGGTGCGCCACGTCATCGACCTCAAGGGCCAGTTCCGGGCCGAGGTCACCCCCTTCGCCGGCATGTTCGCCAAGGATGCGGACGTGCCGATCATGATCGACCTGGTCGGTCGCGGGCTGCTGTACAAGAAGGGCACGATCCGGCACACCTACCCGTTCTGCTACCGCTGCGACACCCCCCTCCTGTACTACGCCCTCGATTCATGGTTCGTCCGCACCAGCGCCCGGAAGGACGACCTCGTGGCCGCCAACCGCGCCATCAACTGGGTGCCGGAGCACATCCGCGACGGCCGCATGGGTAACTGGCTCGAGGGAGGGGTGGACTGGAGCCTGTCCCGACACCGGTACTGGGCCACGCCGCTGCCGGTGTGGGTCTGCGAGCACTGCGGCGACAGGCGTTGTGTGGGCTCCGTCGCGGAGGTCGGACTGACCCTGGCGGACGACATCCACCGGCCGCACATCGACCGCGTCACGCTGCCCTGTGCGAAGTGCGATCAGGGCGGCGAGTCCGTCAATGAGCCGGACGGCACCGTCCGGCCGCCGGTTATGCGGCGCGTGCCAGACCTGATCGACGTCTGGTTCGACTCCGGCGCGATGCCCTACGCCCAGTACCACTGGCCCTTCGAGAACCAGGACGTCTTCGAGAAACAGTTCCCCGCGGACTTCATCTGCGAGGCGATCGACCAGACGCGGGGCTGGTTCTACAGCCTGCTGGCCGAGTCGACACTCGTCAGTGGCCGCAGCAGCTACCGCAACGTGGTCTGTCTCAGCCACGTGGTCGACGCCGAGGGCAAGAAGATGTCCAAGTCCCGGGGCAACGCCGTGGACCCGATGGAGCTGATGAACCGGTTCGGCGCCGACGCGGTGCGCTGGTACTTCTACACCTCCGTTGCCGCGGGCAGCGAATACCGGGTCAGCCCCAAGGTTTTCGCCGACGTCGTCGGCGGATTCCTGCGCATGCTCTGGAACTGCCACGTCTTCTTCGTCCAGTACGCGAACCTGGACGGCTTCGATCCCCGGGCGCAAGCGCCCATCGCGGTCGCCCAGCGCCCCCTCCTGGACCGCTGGCTGCTCTCTGAGCTGAGCGCCACCGTGACCCGGGTGACCGAGGAGCTGGACGCCTACGACGCCACCGGCGGGGGGAGGGCGATCGAGGCCTTTGTCGGTGAGCTCTCCAACTGGTACGTCCGGCGCGGGCGCCGCCGTTTCTGGAAGTCGGAATCGGATGTGGACAAGCTGGCCGCCTACCAGACCCTGCACGAGGCCCTGACCACGGTCAGTACCCTGCTGGCACCCTTCGCGCCCTTTATCGCCGACGAGCTCTACACCAATCTCGCCTGCGGGGGCGCGGACTCGGTGCACCTCGCCGAATGGCCGCTGGCGGACCTGTCGGCTCTTGACGCGCAGTTGTCGGCGGACATGACCCGCGCTCGACGCATCGTCGAGCTCGGCCACAAGGAGCGTGACCGTAGCGGCTTCAAGGTGCGCCAGCCGCTTGCTTCCGCCCGCGTCCCGGGCGCCCCGCTTCCGCCCGAGCTTGAAGGCATCGTGCTGGAGGAACTGAACCTCAAGGCCCTGGACTACACCGGTAAGGACGGACACGAGGTGGTGTTGGACACGACCATGACGCCTGAACTCCGTCTCGAAGGGCTGGCGCGTGAGCTGGTGCGGCGGGTCCAGGGGATGCGCAAGGACGCGGGGTTCAACGTCGAGGACCGCATCGAGCTGGCGTGGCGGGCCGACGGCGAGGTTGCGGAGGCCCTGCGGAGCTGGCGGGAGCACGTCGCGGCGGAGACCCTGGCGGTGGCGTTCGGCGAGGGCGAGAGCCTGGACGGGGCGTTTGACTCCACGTTCAACCTGGCCGGGCTGCAGGTGGGGATATGCATCCGTCGCGCCGGCGACTCGACGGGGGCCTCCGCGTGAGCGAGTTTGCCGCCGATGCCGGTGAGAAGACGCTCATGGAGACGTACGCCAGCGCGGGGAGCGATTTCCCCGTCAGCTTCGATGAGTGGGAGGAGCAGGCGCGCGAGAAACTTGACCGACCCGCGTTCGACTACATCGCCGGCGGCGCCGGGACCGAGGACACCATGCGCGCCAACCTTGAAGCCTTCCGCCGCTGGAGGCTGGTGCCGCGGATGCTGCGCGGGACCGCCCGTCGCGACTGCGCCGTCGAGGTGCTCGGTACGCGTTCCGCGGCGCCCTTCCTGCTGGCGCCGGTCGGCGTCATGGGCATCGCCCACGAGGAGGCCGAACTGGCGGTGGCGCGGGCGGCCGCGGCTACGGGGATCCCGATGATCGTCAGCAGCGCATCGTCAACCCCCATGGAGGCCATCGCCGCCGCCATGGGCGATTCGCCACGCTGGTACCAGCTGTACTGGATCAACGACCGGGCGGTTGTCGAGAGCCTGGTTCGCCGGGCCGAGGCGTCGGGCCACTCGGCGATCGTCCTCACGCTCGACACGCTGCACCTCGGTTGGCGCGACCGCGACCTCCGTAACCACGCCTTTCTGCCATTCCTGGGCGCGAAGGGCATCGCCCAGTTCACGAGCGACCCGGTGTTTCGCAGCCGCCTACAGGAAACTCCCGAGGAGAACCCGATGATGGCCGGCCTGCAATGGGTCACGAGCTTTGGCAACCTCGGCCTGACCTGGGAGGACACGCGCTGGCTTCGCGAGCTCACCGACCTGCCCCTGGTGGCCAAGGGGGTCCTCTCGGCCGAGGACGCGCGCATGGCCGTCGAGGCAGGCTTCAATGGCATCGTGGTCTCAAACCACGGTGGCCGCCAGGTTGACGGCGCGATCGCGAGCCTTGACGCCCTACCCGCGGTGCGGGCGGAGGTCGGACCGGCGTTCCCGGTCCTGCTTGACAGCGGCATCCGCCGTGGCTCCGACGTGCTCAAGGCGCGCGCGCTGGGAGCAGACGCGGTGCTCCTGGGCCGGCCCTACATGTGGGGCCTGACCGTCGGGGGCCAGGCTGGGGTCGAGCACGTCATCCGCAACCTGGGCGCCGAGACCGACCTGACCATGGCACTTTGCGGGGTCAGCCGGTTCGTGGACGTGGGGCCCGCGGCGATCGTGGGGGACGGCCGGAGCTATACTCGCCACGAATTCGCACCGGGTGCCCTCGCACCCACTGGAGATGACCACCTTGGCTGAGGCAACTCTCGATCTCGACTCCGCGCGCCAGGCGCTGGTCGCCCACCTCGAGCGCGTTGAGCACGAGCTGAGCGAACTGGAAAAGACCCGCGAGACCGCGCGCGAAGGCAAGGATGAGACCGCGGGTTATGGCAACGCCGTGGGCGAGGCCGCCACCGAGACTTCGGCCAAGGAACGCGACATGGCGCTGATCGAGAACCTGGAGCACGTGCGCCAGCACGTTGAGGGCGCCCTCAAGCGCCTCGAGGACGGCACCTATGGCACCTGCGAAACCTGCGCCCAGCCGATCCCGCGCGAGCGTCTCGAGGCGCTGCCCTTCGCCGGCCAGTGCGTGGCCTGCAAGTCCAAGGTAGAGCACTAACCCCAAGGCCGGACGTCGGGGCCTGAGCTTTGTCACGGCCCACTCTTCGCGCCCTGCCGCTCGTGCCTGTCGCGCTCCTGGTCTTCGTCCTCGACCGCGTCACCAAGGCCGTCGTGCAGGCGTCGCTGACGCCCGGGCAACACGTGCAGGTGCTGGGCGACCTGCTCTGGGTCGACTACGCGCGCAACACCGGTATCGCGTTCAGTCTCGCGCGATCCCATGGGTCCGCGGTCTTCATCTTCGACGTGGTGGCGATCCTGTTCATCATCTACCTTGCCCTGAACCTGCCGCCGGGAGAGACCTGGATGCCCATCGGCCTCGGCCTTGTCCTCGGAGGGGCCGTCGGCAACGCCCTCGACCGCGTTCTCGCCGGGGCCGTCACCGACTTCATCGACTTCCGCGTCTTCCCGGTGTTCAACGTCGCAGACATGGGCATCACCGTGGGCGCGGCGGTCCTCGCCTGGAGGCTGTACCGGGGCTCCCGCACCGAGGAGACCGCATGACCTCCCCCACGCGGGAGATGGTGGCCCAGCACGACGAGGCACGCCTCGACCGCTTCCTGGCCGAGTCCGGGGCGCTGCCGTCACGCGCGGTGGCGACCCGCCTGGTGCGGTTGGGGGCGGTCCTGGTCAATGGACAGGCGGTGCGCGCCAGCCGGGCCCTGCTCGCGGGCGACCGCGTCAGCCTGACCATCCCCGACGCCGAGCCGGCCCTGGTCCCCGCCGAGGACATCCCCCTGTCGGTGACCTTCGAGGACGAGCACCTGATGGTGGTGGACAAGGCCGCGGGCATGGTCGTTCACCCGGGAGCCGGACGCCGGACGGGAACGCTGGTCAACGCGCTGCTCGCGCTCCACGATGGGTGGCCGTCGCTGGGCGGCCCGGAGCGCCCGGGGATCTTGCACCGGCTGGACAAGGGCACCAGTGGGCTGATGCTGGTGGCGCGGACGGAGGTCGCGCTGCGGCGTCTGAGCTCTGACCTTGCCCACCGCCGCATCCACCGCGAGTACCGGGCCATCGCCGTCGGTGTGCTGCGCGACGCCGGGATGATCGACGCGCCGATCGCGCGCCACCCGCGGGAGCGCCGGCGCATGGCGGTGGTGGAGGGTGGGCGCGCGGCGGTCACGCACTTCACCGCGATCGAGGCCCTGCGACGGCACACCCTGCTGGCCGTGAGGCTCGAAACCGGCCGGACCCACCAGGTCCGCGTTCACCTCGCGGCCATCGAGCACCCGCTGCTGGGCGACGTGACCTATGGGCACGCCGCGCCGGAGCTGATCGACCGACCGGCGCTCCACTCCCATCGGCTCGAGTTCGATCACCCGGTCAGTGGCGAGCACCTGGCCTTCACCTCCCCGCTCCCCGCCGACATGGAGTCGGCGCTGGAACACCTGCGCGGGGAGAAGCGGTGAGGCGCGGACTGCTGACGGTCGTCTCCGGGCCCAGCGGTGTGGGCAAGGACACCGTCCTGGCGGAGGTGTTCCGGCGGGACCCAGCGCTTTCCTACAGCGTCTCGTACACCACCCGTCAGCCCCGTCCCGGGGAGGTCGACGGTCGCGACTACAGCTTCGTCGAGGACGCCGAGTTCGACCGCATGGTGGCCGCGGGTGAGTTGCTCGAATGGGAGCCGGTGCACACCCACCGTTCCGGCACGGGCCGATTGCGCGTGGAGGATGCGCTGGAGCGGGGAGCGGACATCGTGCTGAACATCGACGTCAAGGGAGGCCTGGCGATCCGTCGCCTGGTGGCCGACCCTCTGTTGGTCTTCCTTGCCCCTCCCAGCCTCGAGGAGCTCGAGCGCCGCCGGCGCGAGCGGGGCACCGAGGACGCGGCGGAACTCGCCCAGCGCGCGGCCGATGCCGGGGTGGAGATGGGGTACTCTGACCAGTACGATGCCGTTGTCATCAATGACGACATCGAACGGGCGGCAGAGGAGATCCTGGAGTTGATCGAGGAGCGGCGGGGGAGGGACCGGGCGTGAACCCTCACCTGGCTCGCCGGGCCTTCGCGGGGCGACGGGTCCTGGTCGGGGTCTGCGGCGGAATCGCCGCGTACAAGGCGGCGGAGACGGTCAGCATGCTGGTCCAGGCCGGCGCGGAGGTGCGCGTGGCCATGACCCCCGAGGCCACCCGCTTCGTCGCGCCGCTGACCTTCGAGGCCCTCAGCGGGCAGGCCGTTGCCAGCGACCTCTTCGGCCCCCAGACCGCCGCCGGTCGCGACGGGGGCGAACTGCACATCGCGCTGAGCGATTGGCCTGAGGTGATCCTGGTGATCCCGGCCACCGCCAACTTCATCGCCAAGCTGGCCCTGGGCCTGGCTGACGAGGTCCTCAGCACGACGATCCTGGCGTCATCGGCGCCGCTCGTCCTTGCGCCGGCAATGCACACCAGGATGTGGGAGCAGGAGGCAACCATCGCGAACGTAGCCACGCTGCGCTCGCGGGGCGTTCGCCTGGCCGGGCCGGCGGAGGGCCGGCTGGCCTCGGGCGAGCAGGGAAAGGGGCGGCTGGCGGACCAGGAGGAGATCCTGCGGGCGGCCCGCACGGCGCTGAGCGGCGTCGCCGACATGGAGGGTGTCCGCGTGCTGGTGAGCGCGGGCGGCACGCGCGAGGCCCTGGACCCGGTCAGGTACATCGGCAATCGCTCCAGTGGCCTGATGGGTCATGCCCTGGCCGCCGCGGCCGAGGCGCGTGGGGCAGAGGTGGTCCTGGTGACGACGTCCCGCCTGCAGCCACCGCGCGGCGTTGAGGCGGTCAGCGTCGACAGCGCCGCCGACATGGCGGCGGCGATCCGGGAGCGCGCCGCCATGACGGACATCCTGGTCATGGCCGCCGCGGTGTCGGATTTCCGGCCTCGCCACGCAGAGACGCAGAAGATGCGCAAGGCGGACGTTCCAGAAGTACTGGAACTGGACCTCAACGAGGACATCGTGGCCTCCATCGACCCCGCCGCGGGCAGGAGGCTGGTCAAGGTTGGCTTTGCCGCGGAGACCCACGACCTCCTCGCGCGCGCCCAGGAGAAGCTCCTCTCCAAGCGGCTGGACCTGGTCGTGGCCAATGACGTGTCCGACCCCTCGATCGGCATGGGGAGTGCGGACAATGCCGTCACCATGATCGGCCGAGACGGCAGCACTCGTGACGTTCCCCGCGCTCCCAAGGAGGACGTTGCCTACCAGATCCTCTCCGAGGCGCTGCGGGTGCTGCGCACCCCCGTCAGTGGCGCGCGCGCCTCGTGAAGCAGCAGGAGCCGCCCATCGTCGACCTGGCCGCGCTGGCTTTCATGCTCGGCCTGCTGATCCTGGCGATCGCCATAATGATGCTGTTGGTCCATCGCTGATGCCCGCCGTGGTGAGCATTGCGTCCGGCAAGGGCGGGGTGGGCAAGACCACCTCGGTGGCCAACATCTCGGTGGCGCTGGGGAAGCAGGGGCTGAGCGTGCTTGCCTGGGACATGGACGGCCAGGGCAACCTGGGCCAGGCGCTGGGCGTGGACCCGGCCCAGACCCGGATCTCCAGCTATCACCTACTGTCCGGCAAGATCACGCAGATCGAGCCGGCAATCCAGGCCACGGGCTTCAGCGGCGTGAGCTGCATCACCTCCCACATGGAGCTGTTCGCTGCCGAGCAGGAGCTGGTGGCCCAGACCGGGAAGGAATACATCATTCGCACGCTGCTGCAGCAGCCCGAGGCGCAGCGCTTCGACATCGTGCTCATCGACCTTCCCCCCAACCTCGGCTTCCACACCGTCAACGGCTTCGCGGCGTCGCGGTTTGTACTGGTGCCGCTACAGGTCTCGGGGTTCGCGCTCGCCGGGCTCAGGCAGCTGGCCCACGCCATCCGCCTCGCCCAGCAGTACCTCAACCCGGAGCTGGAGATGCTCGGGCTGGTCCCGACCTTCGTCCACGGGCGCACCAAGTTCAGCCGCGAACTGCTGAATGCCATCCAGTTGCTGCCCGAGACCCGCATATTCCAGCCCTCCATCCCCTACACGGTCCGGGTCGCGGAGGGGTCCCTGACCGGGGTGCCCGTCGTGGTCTCCGATCCTCGGTCCGCTGCCGGGAAGGCCTACCTGTCCGTCGCGGCTGAGGTCTGGGAGGCGA
>JBHEMP010000132.1:0-3457 GCA_046262515.1 Candidatus Dormibacteria bacterium
GCGGGGTTCACTCCGTAACCTCGGCGATGGCGCTCGACATGGCTTTCGGGGTGACCCCGCCGCCGCTGGGGACCGTGGTCCGCAACATGCTGCTGGCGGCCGAGTTCCTCTACGACCATCCCCTGCACATCTTCCTGCTAGCCGGGCCCGACTACTGCGAGTCGGCTGTGCGGGCGACCAACCCCGAGGTCTGGGAGCAGGCGGTCAGGACTCCCACCCGCCATGGTGATGTGCACGGGTACAGGACCGTCGGCGAGTTGATGACCGATCTCAACCCGCTGACCGGCTCGCTGTACCTCGAGGCGCTCGAGAAGACCCGTCTGGCTCGGGAGATGTACGTCTTCATTGGAGGCAAATACCCGCACCCGCAGACCATCGTTCCCGGCGGAGTCTCGACCACGCTCACCAGGACCGCTCTGCAGGAGTACTTCGTCCGGCTCGGCACCTTCATGGACTATTCCAAGAAGATGGCCAAGATCGTCGACGAGATCGTCGACTTCTTCTACGACGTCAACCCGGAGTATCGGAAGGTCGGGTCGCGCACGGCCAACCTCATCGACACCGGAATCTGGGACGACCCCGACGCCTACGACGCCACGTACGCCAACTGCAACACGTGGGGCGATGCTCGCTGGGCGACGCCCGGCGTCGTGGTCGACGGAGAGCTGGTGACCACCCGCCTCCAGGACATCAACATCGGGCTCGAGGAGTTCGTCACCCACTCGTTCTACGAGGACTGGGTGACGGACGGCAACGGCAACGGGAATGGCAACGGAAACGGAAACGCAAGCAGCCACGCCAACGGCAACGGCAGCAGCAACGCCAACGGCGGTGGCTATGGCGGGGTTCCGTACCAGACCGACCCCTCCGGAGCGCCGATCAGCCCGTATCACATGTGGAACAAGCAGACCAAGCCTCGTCCGGGTCCGACCAACTGGAAGGAGCGCTACACCTGGGACACCGCGCCGCGCTGGGACCGGATCACCATGGAGACCGGCGCCTACTCGCGGATGTGGACCACCGCCGCAGCCCGGAAGATCAGGCCGAACGAGTTTCTCGAGGCCACAGGTCATAGCCTGCGCATGCATATGCCCAAAGGCGAGTTGCCGGCGATGACCTTGGAGTGGCACGTGCCGAAGGGCAACTGGAACGCCTTCGAGCGCAACCGGGCCCGCGCCTACGCGGAGGCGTTCAACTGCGTGGTGGCTATGAACAACCTGCTCAAGGCCTGGGAGTTGATCAAGGACGGCGAGGACCGGGTGTTCAGTGACTACAAGATTCCCCAGGATGAGCGGGTCGGGGTGGGTTTCTGGGGCGCAGGGCGCGGGTTTCTCACCCATCACCTGGTCATGGACAAGGGGTTGATTCGCAACTACCAGATTCTCACGCCGTCGACCTGGAACGCGTCGCCGCGCGATCCCTTCGGAAATCCCGGCGCCTACGAGGAGGCCGTGCTCAACACCCCGATTCTGGAGAACTTCGAAAAGCCGGAGGACTTCAAGGGAATCGACATCCTGCGCACGATCCGGTCTTTCGACCCCTGCATGCCCTGCACCACCCACATCTACGACACCAACCACAAGCTGATCGTCAACCGCGAGGTGAACACCTGCGCGTGCGCTCTCGACGAGTAGCCACCGATGACAGCTCGACCCTCGGGCGACCCTCCGCGAATCCTTGTCGCTGGGATCGGCTATCCCTTTTTGCATGACTGGTCAGTGGGGACCCGGGTGGCGGCCGACCTGATGCAGCGCGAGTGGCCGGTCGGCGTCGACGTCGACGACTGGAGCTTCGGGCCGATTGATGCGGTCTTCAAGCTGAAGGCGGCCGACCCGCCGTACCGGCGAGTGGTCTTCTTTGGCTGCGTTCAGCGGGATCGCCCGGTGGGAACGGTGACCAGGCGGCGGTGGGACCCGGCCGACTTGCCCTCCGACGCGGAGTTGCAAGAGCGGATCGGTGAGTCGCTCTCGGGGGTCATCAGTCTCGACAACGTGGTCTTCATCTGTGCCGGCTTCCACGCGCTGCCGCAGGATGTGGTGATGCTCGAGGTGGAACCGATGGAGGAGCTCTGGGGTGATGGCTACAGCCCAGCAGTTGAACTGGCTATACCTGAGCTGGTTCGCCTGATTGAGGACGAGGTGGAGCGCGCTCCGGGCCCGAAGCTGGCCGCCTCGCGCGGGGCAGCATGAGCGCACCGGGTCAGCGCTCACAACTCGACTATCTCTTCTGGCGTGACGAGCTGCTTCAGGTCATGTACTGGATGATTGGCGAGGGCCTGGCGACTCAGCCCACCCCCGCCCAACTGGAGAATTTTCTTGGCGCTCCGGAGGCGGTCATCGCTGAGGTGCTCACGCGGATGGTTGACGACGGGTACGTCGATCCCGGTGACCGGGGAGGGTTCGCGCTCAGCGGGCTTGGCCTGAGCGAGGGGAAGCGCAGCTTCTCAGAGGAGTTCGCGGCGCTCACCCACCAGGCACACGGGGAGTGCTCGCCCGACTGCAGCTTTTGTCACGGACCCGGCGCCGACCCGGCCTCCTGTCCATCGAAGAAGGTGTCGCATGCGGCGGCAGGGTAGGCTGCCAGCGTGGTGCTCCCCCCCGACGAGCTGAGCCCCGCGGCGAAGCTGCTCGACCCCGCGCAACTGAGTGTCCTGGGGGAGCGGGTCGGCGATTTGATCGCCGCTCTGGAGGGCCACGCCGACCCCGAGGTGCGCGACCACGTCGCCGAGCTGCTCCAGGACGTTGACCGGTTGCATCGTGACGCACTCAGCCGCATCGCGGGCCTGCTCGCCCACCACGAGCTTCTCGAGCACGCCTGCGATGACCCGATCGTGGCCGCGGTGCTCGACCTCTACGACCTGATCCCCATCGACCCCGCCGAGTCGGTCGCCCGAGCGCTCGAGGCGGTGCGGCCCTACATTCAGTCGCATGGCGGCGACGTCGACGTTCTCGCTGTCCAGCAGGGCGTGGTGCGTCTCCGCCTCCGTGGGGCCTGCCACGGCTGCGCGGGGTCGACGGTGACCCTCAAGCGCGGGGTGGAAGCGGCCCTGCGCGACGGGTTCCCCGGTTTTGTGGGCATGGAGGTGGACGACAGCGCGCCCGCACCTCCGCCGCCGCGGCCGGCGGGGGTGGCGATGTCGGCCCCGGGCGCCGCGTTCGTGCCCCTGACCAGACTCACGGAACTGCGTCCCGCCGCGCCGGAGGCGCCGGTGTGGACCGAGCTTGGCCATGGTGAGGATGTGGGGGAGGAGGCGCTCGCCGCTCCCGGCAGCGGCCAGGTGCTGCTCTGCCGCGCCGGCGGTGAGCTGTACGCGTACCGCAACGGCTGCGGCGTGAGCCCAATGCCCCTGCACACCGGCAGGCTGGAGGGTGACGCCATCGTCTGCTCGTGGCATCGCAACTGTTCCTATGGTGCCGTTGACGGAGTGGGCCGCGGCTCCGCGGATGGCTTGCACCTT
>JBHEMP010000133.1:0-7068 GCA_046262515.1 Candidatus Dormibacteria bacterium
TGGTCGCCGCAGCGGCGTTGGGCCGCCCCAGTGCGAGCGCCGCGGAGACACTCAGGATGGCCGCCAGGAGCAGGCTCCCCGCGGTCGCCGGAAGTTTCTTACTTCGCATCGACGGCACTCAGCCGTTGACGGAGCCGAGGAAGGCGAAGGCGATGCCGCCGCCCACCATGATCAGTAGCGGAACAAGCAGAAGGGCGATTGCCGCGGCCGCGCCGGTCTTTGCGCGTGCGACCCTGAGACGGTTCTGGGCCAGGCGTGACTGTGCGCTGATGCGCGACAGCGCGGGGTACTCCTCGCCCGGGCTCAGCCCCTCGCTCTCGATGCCGCGCATCACCTGGGCGAGCTCCTGGAAAAGCGGGATCCGCAGGGCCTTGCCGACCAGCGAGTAGCGCTCCCGAGTCGACCGCAGGCTCGCACCTTCGCCCAGCAGCCGAGCCAGGCTTCCCTCCTCGAGGACCTGCGCCAGGGCCGACTCGCGCTGGCAACGGGCCAACAGCCCAAGGGCGTCCTCCGGCGGCATCCCGGGGACAAGTATGGCCAGCCCCAGCAGTGAGTCGGCAAGCTGGTCAGCGACCTTCGCCTGGCGCCGCCGTGCACGCCCCCTCAGCCGTACGTACCGCAGCGTCGCGATCAACGGGAGTACAGCCAGGGCCACCCAGAGGGGGAGGGGAAGCCATCCCTGGAGCAACAGGCCTGCGGCCTCGACGGCGCTGACACCGGCCGCACCGGCAAGGCTCCACGCGGCGGTGCCGACCAGCCAGCTCTCGCTGGTCTGGAACGAGCCGCTCACGAGCAGAAGCAGCCCAATATCCACCTCCTCGCGCAGGCGCCCCAGCAAGGGCAGATGACCTCCAAGGCGATCTCCAAGACCCTGTGAGGACTGCAGGCCGCGCAACTCCGCGAGTCTCTCCCAGTGCCTCACCTCCGGCGGCGTGTAAATGTCCAGGGCCCAGAGAACCGCGCCGTAGACGATGAACGCAGCCGCGGCCAGTACGAACGCGGGGACGGGAAGCGTCATCACACGCTGCCGGCCGACCGGAGAGCCAGCCGGTAGGCGTCGATGTCCCAGCGGGTGAAGCCCTGGGTGCGGTACAGGCGCGACACCAGCAGCAGGACGAGCGCGAATGCCAGGGCCGCGACCATGAGCACCACCTGCCCGGCGAGCGTGGCGAACCCATGCCGGATGGCATCCACGCGGATCAGGGCAACGAACATCCCGAGCATGATCAGGCTCATCGCGACCGCCTGGGAACGTTTCTGCGTGGACGCTTCGAGAGCATCAGCCTGTTCGTCGAGTTTTGCCTCCATCACGGGGAGCACCACGGATTCCAGCAGCGCCACGAGGTCATCCTGCCGCCGGGTGCGGCTGGCCATCAGTGCCATGGCGAGCATCTCGGCCTCGGGCATCCGGGCTCGCCTGGTGACCTGGACTAGTGCCTCGTCGACCAGCAGGCTGGAGTCCGCAAGCGGCGCGAGAATGATTTCCAGGCCGTATGGAGGATGGACGCCGGCGTCGCGAAGAATGACGTCGATGCCCTGGTTGCGACGCATTCTGCTGACCACCGTGCGTACCCAATCGACAAGGGTTCGTTCCCGCCGCAGTCGCAGCGCGGCTGCCCTGCCGCTGAGGAGGTAGGGCACCGCGAAGACCGTCGCCAGCGGCGCGCATGGTACCAGCAGAGGGATACCCGTGGGCACTGCCAGCGCCAGGGCACACAGGACGGCCCCGGTGCGAACGCCCCACCAGGTCCGAGCTGTCCAGCCCAGGCTGGCCGCGAGGTCTCTCTCCCGGTCGGCGATGGGGGACAGCGCCCGACGAAGGGGGGAAGGCCGGCGAAGGAGGTCATGCCCACCGAGGACCGCGGCGAGACCCGCCGCGAGGGCAAGGAAAGCAAGGTATAGCCCGAAGGTAAGGATGGGCGAAGAGTTCATCCCGGGTCCGGGAGCTCATCCCCGAGCAGCGGCTGGATGCGTTCCTGGAGGCGCGCGGGGAGGTTGGCGACCAGTCGTTCGACCCGTCGCAGTCCGCGGCCGGCGAAACCCTCGTACAGGGGTCGCGAATTTCCGCCGGCATCGACAGCCACGATGCCCGAGACCCGCCGGGTCCCGTCGGGGTACTTGGTCAGGTGCACCACGACATGGATGGCCTGGCGCAGGACCTCTTCGGCCAGGCGGTCCTGGCCCCTAAAGTCCTGGCTCTGCAGCATGTAGTTGCGCGCTTTGTTGACGGCGAGGGCGGCGCTGTCGGCATGGATGGTCACCATGCTCCCGTCGTGCCCGGTTGTCATGGCCTGGACGACGTCCACCATCTCCGCCCCCCGCGCCTCGCCGAGCAGAATTCGGTCAGGCGTAACCCGGAGGGCGTTCTTCACCAGGTCGCGCATGCCGATGCCGGCGTTCCCACTCTCGTGCCCCGCGTTCTTACCGCCGCTCTGGGTGACGTCCGGAACGGTGGTGTAGGCATAAAGCAGGGGAACCCAGGGCTGTCCGTCGCCTCGGTCCTGCTCCAGGTGCAACTCCGCGCCGTCCTCGATGGTCACCACGACCTCGTCCCTCGGAATCAACGTGGAGAGGACCCGCATCAGGGTCGTCTTCCCAGAACCGGTGCCTCCGGCGATGAGGATGTTGCATCGCCCCAGGACCAGGGCCTCCATGAATGTCGCTACCGCTGGCGGCATCATGCCGTCGCGCACGAAGTCCTCCAACTGACGGAAGCGGGTCGGTTGGGGGAAGCGGATCGCCATCTGGATGTCCGATGCCAGGGCGACAGCGGGCTTGATGCCGACGGAGAGCCGAAGCAGGCTTCCGAAAGTGGATTCCGCAATCGGAGTCGAGGTGCTCAAGGCGCGACTGCCGACGACGCCGGTCAGCGCCAGGGCATCTCGCACCAGCGCAACCAGGTCTTCGTCGCCGTGCAGCGGGTTACCGCCTTTGATGCGGACCTTCTGCCCGCCCACGCGCGCAACCCAGTTGTCGTAGCCGAAGCAGGCCAGCTCCTCGACGCCGCGAAGGAGATAGAGGAGGCGGGATAGTGGCCAGAAAAATGAGGCCCGGACCCGGGTTGCCTCGACGGCGGTCTCGTAGTACATCGGGGACGTCTGGAGCCGTTCGGCAACCGTGGCATTGAGGCCGAGCCGCTCGCGTTCCGCGGTCGATCCCATGACCCGCGCGATGTACGCGCGGACGTCGGCAACCAGTTGCTCCTCCTGAACGACGGTCCTTATTCCTGGTGGACGTTCCGCCTTGATCGCTTCGCTGATCGGGACGGCCAGCTCTTCGAAGTCCGCGAGGTCGGGCCAGGGCACAACGGGCAGGTCCGCTGCGGCGTGGCGCCCGCTGCCGGCGATCATGTGGCGGGCACCGGTGGCTGAACGCGAAGGGTCCGGGCCAACCCTGGCTGCTCCAGGACCTTGCCTTCAAACGTCGCTTGCTGGCCCCGCCTCTCATCCCAGTCGAATTGCCAGGTCGGGTAGCCAGGCAGCTGCACACCAAGGACGTCACTGGCGATCCGACCCATGCGACTACCGCGGCGCTTCATCACGACCAGGTCGGCCTGCGGGATGCGCGCGAATTTCAGGAGCTGGATGGACCCGGGGAGGAAGGTCGGATCGTCGCGGACCACGACCATGGTCCGGCGCACCGCATGGGAGATGGTCTCCGCCGTCAGGCGCGGCGATTCCAGGTCGGGGAACGCCAGGGGACACCCCATGTCGATGACGGTGAAGTCGGACTTCACCGCCGAGAATGCAGCCGCGAGGCGGGGCATCAATCGCCCCAGCGAGGGACCGGAGAAACCCCGTAGGCCCGGCACGACCCGCAGGGAGGGACGTGCTGGGTGCGGAACCGCCTGGGCGTCAAGACCGCTGCCATCGACGGTTGCGTTGGTCAACAGGTTGGCAATCCCCAGGCCTTCGGCATTCAACTCGAGGGCATCCGCAACGCTCCCGCCCATCATGTCAAGGTCCACGATGGTGACCGAGGCGGACGCAGCGAGGTCCCACGCGAGGCTGATCGCGAAGGTCGTGGACCCCTGTCCAGGCCTGGTTGTCAGGACCGCGATGGGGTAGCTCAACTCAGGGTGCCGCCGGTGCGCCAGACCCACCTTGAGCCAGCACAGCAAGGCGCCTCACGGCGTCGGGTCCGGATACGCCGCCGGCGTCGGGCACACCCGTCCCATTGCTCTTCGCGCTCAGCAGTGTTGCGGAGGTCCCGTACAGGGCGACCCAGAGCGCCTCATCGCTGGCCGGGACCTCGATAGTGGAGGACGCCACGACCGTTATCCCCCGGCCCACCAGGGTCGCCTTGCCTGCGTCGATCGCGTAAATGTCCACGAGGTCCCCGGCTCCCGGCTGGTAGCCGCCGAGCTTGACCGGCACCGCCACGTGCGGCGACGATTCGACGTCATCCGGCCGCAGGATATCGCCGGGCGACAGCGCGTGCGCGGCCAGCTTCCCGGTGGGCGCCACGACGAGAAGAGGGTAATTCTCGCGCGGGTCCGGTACTCGCTCCTCTCTGACCATCGAGTGGTCGAGCGGCGTCCCCGCGGAGACACTTCGCGTCAGCACCCACACCGCCCGGGTTGCCTGCGGCCTGCCTATGGTATCGACTGCCAGGAACGCGAGAACCACGAGAAGCGCCAGGCTCAGAACCGCTACCTGCAAACCGCGTCGTCCCCCGAAACGCTCGCCAAGATCCATGACACCTCCTCCTCCGCTCACGGGGCCGTATCCCCACGGCTCTCACCCACGGCCACCGTCCCCGTGTGGCTTCTGCTGATGGTAATCGCGGGTCCGTGGCTGGCAAATACCAGTGGGATATTTGCCCGTACCGTCGCGCGCACCGACCTGCCATCGGGACTGACGGCGCAGCTCGCTTGGCGTCCACCCGAGCCGAGTCCGGCCGTCACCGCGGCGGCCTCTTCGCAGACCCGGGTCGCGGTGGCGTTGTCCAGCACGACCGTGCCCTCGCGAAGCTGGATAACGTCGACCTGGCTGGCGCCTGCCTGGGCACCGACCAGCGCCCCGTTGTCGAAGCGGCCGGCGGCGTCATAGATCAGGATGAGGTCCCCGACGAGCGCCACGAGCCCGCTCAGCACCAGGGCCAGGACGAGGGCGAACATCACGGCCACCTGGCCACGCATACCTCTGGCGCCAGGCCCGGTCATCGTGATCGGAACCTCGAGAAGTAGGAGACCGCGACGGAGTCGAAGCCGGGGTTCCCCGGCCAGGCGACGGCCAGGGGTGTGCGGTCGAATCTCAACATCGCCGAAGCTCGACAGGAGACCCGGTAGGTGATCGGGTCATGCACGCAGCCAAAGGAGCGCACTTGGACGTACGAGTACTGGCGCATCGTGCCATCAAACGTCTCCGTTTCCGCGGCGCGGGCCTCCGCCGAATCGTCCCGGAAGGTGGCCGCGGTGGTGCTGGCGAGCGCGGTGGCGGCGCGAAGGTCATGAAATGTTTCGATCCAGAGCAATACGCCGAGGAACCCGAAGATGATGGCCAGCATCAGGGGTATGACCATGGCCATTTCGATCACCGCCTGGCCGCGTGCCGTGCTCATGCCTTGAACACCGCGGTGTGAACCACCGCGTATATCCGCAAGGGTAGGGTCAGCCCGCCAACCTGGGGCGCCACGAAGGCCGCCGGGTGACCCACGACCTCGACCTTGACCGTATCCGCCGTCTCGGCCGAGGCGCACACGAAAACCGTTGCTTTGGGGATGAATTCCAGCCTGGGGCAGGGGGCGGTGGTGGCTGTGGGCACTGACACCCGGGTGCCGGGCAGACTTCCCTCCAGCAGCCGAACCGTCTCCTCCCGTGCCTGGGCCAGCGCGGGGCTATTGACGTCGCCCTCCTGGCCGCCCGCGGCGATCCGTGCGCCGGCGGTGACAGCGTTGACCGCGCTGGCCCGTTCCAGGGTGTAGAAACCTGCAGTTATCGCGCCGAACAACAGGAGGAAGAACAGCGGCGCGACCAGTGAGAACTCCACCAGCGCCTGTCCCCTCGAGGCTTGCGCCCGCCTCAGCCGGCAGACCACGACATGCCCTCCTTCATGCTCGTTCATAATGCAGCCTCGTGGAGGAGGACGGAAGGAGGACACTATTGGTTGTTTCCGACCAGGTCGACCTTTTCGCCGCTCTGCGTCCCGAGCTCGACAGCGCGATGCTGCAGCTCGCCTGGAGTGGGAAAGCGGCGGTTGCCTCAACCTCCGCACGGTGCCTCCCATGGCCCTGGGCGGTGTGCGGCGAAGGGGATGGTCCAGCCGCCCATGCGCTCGCCTCGCTGCTCCTACGCCCGGTTCTCTGGTTCTGGCTCGGTACGCCTCCCGGGTGGGTCCCGGCCAGCACCCGGGCGCATCGCGGCTGGCGGCCACTGGCCGAGGATATTTCCGCGTGCCTCAGCCGTTCCGTCGGAGGAGTACGACTGGCCCCCAATCGAGGGCTGGTCGGAGCCGACAAGCGGTTGATCCGCTCGCCGATCCTGGAGGCGCTGATCGCCACCGGAGACGTGCCCCTCGAGCTCAGTTCTCGTGCGGTCGCGCCTCTGTCTCGCATGCTGCGTCGGGACAGTCTGCCGCTGCGGTTGGTACGCCACGGCCGCACCACGCTCGTGGCCCAGGCCTGATGTACAACCAGGTCACCGTGCTGGTGTTGGAGGACGATCCTGACCAGCTCGCTGCCATTGGAGCGCTCATCGAGGACAACGGCCTGCGTCCCCTCTGCGCCGAGAACCCTTCGAAGGCGTTGCGCCTGATCCAGCAGGTACCCCCGGTGCTCGCGGTCGTCGACCGCGACATGAGCCGGGCCGACGACCACGAGCACACCAGTCTCGACGTCCTCGCGGCGCTTGACCGCAGGCACCCCACCTGCACCGTCTTTGTGTTTTCCAACGCCATTTCTTCCCTCGCCCAGCAGGCCCAGGTCTGGGCCGCTCACAAGAGCGCCATCCTGCACGAGAAGCGCTTTGGCACGGACACACTTTTGCGACGCATTCGCCAGTTCGTGACGCCCATCGTCGGTGACCTGGAGCTTCGTGACGGTGCGGTGCGTCACCGCGGCGGCGGCGCC
>JBHEMP010000134.1:0-8680 GCA_046262515.1 Candidatus Dormibacteria bacterium
CAACACCGCGTTCTGACCACCAAAGCTAAAAGAGTTGCTCATGGCGACCTCAACGTCGGCTCTGCGCGCCATCTCAGGCCTCCTTGCCAGGATAGGGACGGTCGCCCATCATCTCGTGGTGCCCACTCTACGAGCCATCAATCGACTCCTGGCAACCGTCGCGCTCGGGGCGGGCATGCTGGCCCCCGCATGGTGGCCCGCCCAGGCGGCCGACCCCACTTCCGTCACGGTGGACCCAAGCCGTGGCGGGCAGGCCAGGGCGACATACGCCGGCTCGCAAATTCTTGGCACAGACGACGGCGGCGGGCAGCTGAGCCAGAACTTCCAGCATTGCCGGCAGAGCGGGCCGCCCCGCTGCGAGCAGGAAACGGTCCACGTGGTCGCCCCGCCAGGCTGGTACGACAGCTTCGCGGTTGGTCTCAAGGCGACGGTGACAACTTCCGACGGCGGTGGGCTGGACGTGGCGATCTTTGATGGGGCCGGCAATCTCCTCGGCAGCGATGAGGCGGGGACCTCTCCGACGTCGGTGGCGGTGGGACCGGTACCCCCAGGCGACTACATTGTCCAGGTCGATGGCGACGTCGCCACCGGAGGGACGTACGGCGGCCTCGTCGAAGCCGGCGCAATACCTCGCAATCCCTCACCGGCGCGGTCAGCGGGCGGCCTGTCCTTCGGGCGGGAGACCATCGCCGATCCCTTCCGGACGGGCCTGGAGCCATCACTCCTGGTGGCGGCTGACGGGACCGTGTACGAATCGCCGATCCTCGGGTTCAACACCACGATGTCGTTCATAGATCGCAGCAGCGACGGCGGGGAGACCTTCAACCTGCTCGGTGCTCCGGGAACGGGAAAGCTATACGGGACTCCCGCCCCAGGATCCCTGCCCGTTTGCGGCGGTGGCGGAGACATAGACACCGCATCGGATGCCCTGTCCGGCGACCTCTATTTCGCCGACCTCGCGGAGGGCCCCTACATCCCGGCCTACGCCAGTCACGACCACGGCAACACCTTCAGCGCCCAGTGCCGCGCCAACCACGGCAACGGGGCCGACGTATACACGGATCGTCCCTGGCTTTCCACTGACACAGTGCACGGTCGGCTCTGGTTCATTTACCGCGAGGGTGTGCTCGGCGGGCCATCTGCCACCGATGCTGCCAACAGCAATGTCTATGGCGAATACGTGAAGTGGTCGCCGCTCCCCACGGCACCCGGGACAGCGGGCCCGGCGCAGCTGAACTTCACGAGCATGTGCAAGGACGCCGCGGGGCTCGATACCACCTGCTTTGGCGACATCGGCCTGGCCGGCGGACCGGTGACCGACAACCAGGGCCCCAAGCGGGGCAACACCTATCTTCCCTTCGCGGGCGGGGGGGGCGTCGAGGTCGCGGTGATCAACCCCGACGCCCCGACGCCGGTTGTCATCCAGGTGGCGGCCCACGCCGACAGGGCCCTGTTTCCCTCGGCGGCAGTCGACCGCGCCGGCAACCTCTACGTGACCTGGTCGGACTCCCGCACCTTCAGCATCATGCTCAGCCGGTCCAGCGACCAGGGGCGAACATGGTCCACACCCGTGCGTGTGAATGGGGGATTGGCCCGGACGGCGGTGATGCCGTGGGTCGTTGCCGGCGACGCCGGCCGGGTCGATGTCGTCTTCTACGCATCTGAGCAGGACGCATACCCCGGGGCCAACTATGGTCCGTGGAACGGCTACATGGCCCAGTCGATGAATGCCCTGGACGCCAACCCGACCTTCTCGCAGGCGAGATTCACCGATCGGCCCAGCCACCTGGATCCGATCTGCCTGGGTGGCCTGGCGTGCACTTTCACCATGGACCAGACAGGGGACCGCCGGCTCGGCGAGTTCTTCAAGGTCGCGCTGGACGGCAGCGGGCGCGCCGTGTTGAGCTTCGGCGACACCGCCAACCGGCTGGGGCCCGAGGCCCAGAATGCTCCCGTCACATCGCCCGCGTTTGCGCATTACGTCAGGCAGGCCACCGGCCCGAGCCTGTTCAGGGATGTCGCCCAGGTGCCGCCGATCCCGGTGCCAACCAACGCTGTGAGCCGTGCGCCGCATGACAATCCCGTGCCTTTTACCGGCCCCACCGGGCCCGGGCCGTCGGTCCCGGCCCTCAACCTCGAAGGCGGCAGCATGCGCTACATAGGCGGGGGGCAACTGGAAGTCCGCATGCGGGTGCGGGACCTGGATCCGCTTGCAGCTGTGGGCCAGCCGCCCTTCGTCGGCAACGCCACTTTCCTGACGCGCTGGAACTTCAACGGGCAGGTGTACTACGTCGCCGCCGAGGACAATGGGACCGCATGGAGATACTTCTCAGGCGAGGTGCAGCCGGTTCCAGCCGGCGGAATCGGCGCGCTGTTCGTCGCCTACCCGGCGATGGGGCCGGCTACCGGTTCGGTACGCCCGGGGCCTGATGGCGAGATCGTCCTGCAGGTACCCGCGGCCGCAGTTGGGAACCCGCTGCCAAAAGACACGCTGTACAGCGTCACCTCCTATGCGCTCACTCAGCCGGCCCCCACCCCTACCCAGGTGACTGCGGCCGATCCCCCTACCCTGCCGTTGGTTGCCGATTCCCTCCCGCCTTACAACGTGGAGGGGACCGCCGCCGCGCGAACGCTGCTCGGGCCGGGTGAACAGCGGTGGCTTCCGACCACCGCGGCGCCGCAGAGCCCCATCTTCCTGGCCGCCCTGCTACCGGTCATAGCGCTGCTGGTCAGGCGATGGCGGCGGTCGCGCTGACCCAGGCGGCGAAGTCGGGCCGCCATGGAGCCCGTCGCCCCACCGCCTGACATTCCTCGGCGGCTCGGGCTCCGAGTTTGTCGCTGACCGCCTGCCGGATCGCCGCGATCCGCTCGGCCTCGCTGAGGAAGACTGCCCCCACCGCCTCCCACAACGACTCGGTGGCCGACAGTAGAGCACCCGCGCACTCGGCGTCGTCCACGCTGTAGGCCAGGGTGGCAAGGCCATATACCGAGAAGGCCGTTCCGATCTGCGACCCCATCTGTCGCCAGTTCCCAAACGCCCGCCAGTAGTAACCCCGCGCGTCCTTGTGCTTGCCCAGCCAGATGCAGGCCTCGGCAAGGTTGATCAGGCAGACGCTCTCCCCGTAAAGGTCCCCGCTCGCCGACAACAGGTGCAGGGCCTCCTGGTGGCGCGGGTACGCGGCCTCCATACCCTCGGTCATGAACAGGCCGCGTCCAAGCTGGTCGAGGACCAGTCCGTGCTGATGGCCGTCGCCGGCGGTCTCGGCGAGCCGCACGGCCTCGCCGAGCGTGTGGACGGAATCCTTGAAGTTGCCCGCTTCATAGTGAGCCACGCCAAGGTGGTGCAGGGAACGAACCAGCGGGAGAACTTCGCCCAGCTCGCGAGCAAGCTCCACGCTCGCCCGGCAGAGGTCCAGGGCGGTCTCCGTCATTCCCGAATGCCATTCCAAAAATCCCAGCTGGTGAAGGGCCTCGACGCGGGCCACGCCGGCACCGCCCGGCAACGAAAGTGCCTCTCGAAGCCATGCCCTGCCGTCGGAGAGGTGTCCGCGGCACCACCAGAAACGGGTGAGGCTCCCGGAGATGACCAGCGCCCTCTGAGCGTCGCCGCGGCTGATGAGCAGACGGAGGCACGTCTGGACGTTGTCGAACTCACGGCTGAGCAAATCGACAGCCCGCAGCATGCCCCCCCCCTCAAGCTGGGAGCCCGCTTCGATCGCCAGGTCGGCAATGGCGTCTATGTAGCGGTTGAGGAACGCCGCGCTGTGGGGCTCCCCTTCGAGCCGCCTGGCGGCGAACCTTCGCACCGCGTCCAACATCGATATCCGCTGGAATTCATCCGGTTCGACCCTCACCAGCGCTCGCTCTTCGAGAGTGACGACAAGGTCGGCGGTAGGACGCCCACCGCGCGTCTCGTCTCCCGCCACACGCGCCAGGGCACCAGGCTCGACGCCACCAACAAAGAGGCTGGCCGCCTCCAGTGTCCTCCGTGCCTGCCCGGGTAGCCGCTCCCAGCTGGCGGCGATCGCTCGGTCCAGGCTCCGGTGTCGCTCGGGTCTGCCCGTCAACGCGATAGCTGTCGTGTCGGTTTCACCGCCGAGCGCCTCAGCCAGGGCGGCGATGCTCATGTCGCGCAGGCGCGGTGCGGTCAGTTCGATCGCCAGCGGCAACCCTCCAAGGTGCCTGGTGATCCGTTCCATGGTGTCGAAGTCGGCGGATGAGAGGCCAATGTCCGGCATGAATGCCGCCGCCCGGTCGCGAAAGAGGGCGACGCTCTCACTCTCCATGAAACCCCGCGGCTCGGCACTGCCTGGGATAGGCAGCGGCTCCACCCTCCACTCGTGCTCACCACGTATCCCCAGTGGCTCCAGGGTCGTCGCGAGGACGCTCAGGTTTGGGCAACGGCGGATGAGCTGCTGGATAAAGGCGCCCAGCCCGGGCTGGAGATACTCGCAGTTGTCCAGGATCAGAAGGGCGCGGCGAGTCGCCAGGAATTGCGTTACGACATCCTCCAGGCTCGCGGCCGATTGCTCCTGCAGCCCGATGGCTCGAGCCACCGCGGGATACAGGCGACTTATCGCCTCGACGTCTCGCAGGCTTACAAACCAGATTCCGTCCCCGAATTCCGCTTTCAGCTCGGCGGCCGCCTCGACCGCAAGGCGGGTCTTGCCGACACCCGCGAGGCCGGTCAGGGTGACCAGTCGGCGCGCCAGCGCCAGGGACCGCACAACCCTGAGTTCGGCGGAACGGCCCACGAAAAGGTCATCGAAGCGAGGGAGATTTGACGGTATGTGTTGCTGCGCGGCCGACGTCGGCTCACCGCTGAGCACCCCCCGCAGGAGCTGCTGAGTAGCCGCCGACGGCTCCAGTCCGAGTGCGTCAAAGAGGTCGCGGCGGAGCCGGTAGAACGCATTCACGGCCTCGCCCCTGTCACCGGCGGCGGCTGCTGCCCGAACCTGCAATGCGCCGAGCGGCTCGGAAAGAGGGAATTGGCCCACCAGCCCGTCGATCTCCGCCCGCAGTGGGCCAGTCACGCCCAGGCGCAGCTTCAGGTCGAGAGACTGAACAGTTGCATCGAGCCGACGTCGCTCAAGACGCACCGCCTCGGCGTCGATGAATGAGAAGGAGCGCAGTCCTGCCAGCGGCTCGCCCCGCCAGAGGGCCAGGGCCCGCGACAGTTCGTCCTGGGCTGCGGGGACGTCCCCGCTGGCGACCAGGGTCCCCGCGCGCTCGTGCAGAAGTGAAAACTCACCCAGGTCGAGTTCATGTTCCAGCACATGAAGCGTGTAGCCGTCCCGGCTACCGGCCAGGCGTCGGGGCTTGCCGGGCTCCTCTATCACCTGGCGGATCCCGGATATATACACCTCGATGCTGTGGCGGGCGGAGCCCGGCGGCGAATCCCAGAGCATGGTCAGTATTCGTTCGCGCGTCAGCAACTGGTTGCGGTTTAGCAGTAGTGCCGCCAGGAGGGCCCGCTGACGGGTTGGCCCAAGCGCCAATTGCTGTCCATCAGCCTCGACGCGCAGCGCTCCCAGCACGCCGAATCTGAGTGCCCGCGACATCCCTTCACCCGATGCACTTTGGCGCGCAGAAGAATCGGATTGAGCGTTCATTGAGTGGTGCCAGTCAGACTAGCGGCCGGTTCCTGTCGCCCGCAATCGTCCTGCGCTCAGGCGTGAACCTATATCGAGAGGTACGAATCGTTCACATTGGAGTACAGCCTGTAGCCGCCCGGTCGGAGCACGGGCACGCCCGGCAACGAGTTGCCGACCCAGAGCAGGCTGCCAGCCCAGGGCGCCTTGCCGGCCCGCGGCTAACCCCCCGCGAGATGGAGGTCGCGCGTTTGCTCACCCTCGGCCTGAGTGACGCGGGGCTGGCGGCACGACTGCATATCTCGGTTCGGACCGCGAGTAAGCACGTCGAGCACCTGCGCGAGAAGCTCGAGCTTCGCTCGCGGTGGCAGGTGGCCGAGTGGGCGCGGGAGCAAGGCTCCTGGGACCCCTCATGAGTGATCGTCGCCACATGCGGGACCGGAAGTAAGTTTTCCACGGCGGGCGCATTGCGCCCAAACGGGCTCCCTCCTGCCCCTTCGAGGGAAAGCCGAAGCGCCGCTACAGGTGCGCTGGCGAGAAAACCCGCAGTGCCATCAACGCCGCCCCAAGTGTCAGGGGCACCAGTACCAGGCCGACCATTGAGTACCGGCGTGCGGAGGGCTGCGCCCGCACGGAGCGTGCAGCCTGCCACCAGATCAGGGCCGACAGAGACCCGGTGACGGCAAGGTTTGGCCCGATGTTCAGCCCGAGCAGGAGGCTGCGGGGGTGTGCCGGCAGAGGCGTTCCGAGCAGGACGGCGGCCGGCAGGTTGTTGACGGCTACGGAAGCGACCGCCCCAATCACGGCGGTCGAGACGCTGTTGGTCGTGGCCATGAGGGCACCAGGGTAGGACCAGGTTCTAGCCAGGGTCCCAAGGCCGATGGCGATCATCAGCACCCCGGCGAGACTGACAACGTCGACGGACTCCCGCAGCGCGGACAGCCTCAACCGCCGCTGCAGAACCCGTACTGCCGCGACACCCAGACCAATGCCGAGCACCGGCAGGGCAGCGTCCGGGACCAGGACCATCAGCAGGGCGGCCGCCGCCACTCCCAGCGAGCTCAGCGCCTTGATGCCACCGGCGTCGCGTCCATCCTCCGCGGGAAGGTGTTCGCTCCCGCGGAACGCCAGCGCCACGACCACCGTGGTCACGGTCACCGCCGCCACCCATGGGGCCCACATCCGGGCGGCGAACACCGACCCACTGACATGCTCGTGCGCGAGGACCAGCAGGTTGGTCAGGTTGCTGCCCGGCAGCAGCAGTGAGGCGGCGTTCGACATGAAGACGCAGCCATAGAGAAACCGCTGCTCGCCCACCTGGCGGCGCCGAGCGACGAGCACCAGAACCGGCGTGAGGAAGGCCACGGAGGTATCCAGGTTGAGGACCGCGGTGACCCCGGCGACGAGGAGCATGGCGGCGATGAAGAGCGGCAATCCCCCGCCGGGCAGGCGCGCCAGCGTGCCGGCGCCGAGGGCAAAGAGGCCGTCCTCATTGGCGACTGCGCCGAGAAGGAGAAGGCCGGTGACCAAACCGAACGGCGGCCACGTCGCCTCCGCCGCAGAAACCGCCGCTGCGGGCGCCGCGACAAAGGCCAGGATCACGGCGACAGCCCCGAGGGAGGCCAGGGCGAGTCGCATCCGCATCCCCGCAGTCTCCTACGGCCTAAGGTGACGCGCTAATGCCCCGCCTGTCGTTCCTGGACGGCCCGGCCGACCAGGCTCTCCGGGGAATCGTCATCCTGCAGAACGGCTATCCCGGAAGTGACCGGCGGCATGCCCGGGGCGGCAGCCAGGACGCCACCAAGTTGCCCCATGCACTGGGCCGCGCCCTGCAGGTCCAGCCCCGGCAGGACGCACAGGAACTCGCCAGACGTCTGCCGAACCACCAGGTCAAAGTCTCGTAACTGCTGGTGGAGTACTGCGCTGACGGCAACCATGAGGAGGTCAACCGAGGCATCGGCGCTCGCCGCCTGGCCGACCCCCAGGGAAATGACCGCGAGCGGTGAACCGGTGTCACGGGCGCGCGCGATCTCCCGGCGCAGCTGGTCATTCCCCGCTGTGCGACTGAGGGCGCCGGTCCTCCTGTCCGCGAAACCTGCGGCGCGGTCCTCCGCAGCCGCCGCTCGGTCGACCCCGGCAGCCCTGCGGTCCGCCCGCGCCTCCTTTCCTTCGTCGTTCGGTTGAGCGTCGGGCGCCGGGGCGCGCCCGACCTGGGCTCCGCCCTCTGTGTCGTTCTCGTCGGCACTGCTGGTGGGCAGCCCGTCGATCAGCTGCTGGCGCATCTCGGCCAGCGCCGCCACCGCCCCCGCGGGCACGCTGTAGTTCCACGCCTTGTAGAAGTCCTGCAGGTCGGTGTCATTGATCGCGACCAGGGCTCGGCGCGCGGCCGCGGCGGTGGTTCTCAGCAGGTGGATGATGGGCACCACCTCGTGCGCCTCTTCGCGGGCAGCCTTCTGAAGGTTGTCCCCGAGGTGGGCGTAGACCCCGACCAAAGCCTGGAGCTCCTCTGGCGTGGCGCCGGCGAGCTGGTCCTTCACGAGCTCGTCCCCGCGTGCCAGCGAGTCGAGGATGCGCATGTTGAGGCCAACCCAGGTATCGAAGGCGGTCACGGCCAAATCCAGCGGGATGGTGCCCAACTCGACGCGCAGGACATCGTGTGGCTCCATCTCCAGCAGCAGCCGCACCTTGTCCACGAGTTCAGTCAGGGGACCACCCTTGGTGACGACCTCGTCCGGCGTCGCGTCTTCGCTGATGGCGGCGAGAACGTCGGGTTCGGCACCGGTGAAGAGCAGGATCCGAACCCCGGGCGCCAGCACACGCATCTGAGGTATCGCCTCGTCACCCCGCATCACGGGCATCTCGAGGTCCAGCACCACCACGTCGGGCGCGAGCGCGGAGACCAGGATCAGTGCCTCAGCGCCGTTACTGCCCTCGCCGACGATCTCGATGTCGTGGAGCATCCCCAGGCGGGCGCGCACCAGCATCCGAATGTCCGGCCGGTCGTCGACGACCAGGACCCGGTACCGGTCCGTCCGTGCCGGTCGGAAGCCGCTTTCGACCGGCGTATCCACCCTTTTCGCCACGGGCAG
>JBHEMP010000135.1:0-5844 GCA_046262515.1 Candidatus Dormibacteria bacterium
CATGTTCATGGAGCAGGAGCGCCTGCCCATTGTGCAGCAAATGATCCTGGCAACCGACCCCGCCGAGCGCCGCCGCCTGACATTCGAGCTGCTGCCGTTCCAGCGTTCCGATTTCGAAGGGATCCTGGAGGCCATGGACGGCCTGCCCGTGGTCATCCGCCTGATCGACCCACCGCTACACGAATTCCTGCCGTCCTACGAGGAGACCCTTGCGGAGGTCACCCGCATGGAGACCCTGGAGCAGGAGGGGCCCGAGCTGGAGGAAAAGCGCTCGCTGCTCGGACATATCGGGGCGATGCGGGAGGCCAACCCAATGCTCGGGCTACGCGGCTGCCGGCTGGGCCTGACCCGTCCTGAGATCACGGAGATGCAGGTCACCGCCATCATCGAGGCGGCGATCACCCTCAAGCAGCGCGGCCTTGACCCGCACCCGGAGATCATGGTGCCGCTGGTGGGCCTGGTCACCGAGATCCGCGCGGTCCGTGAGCAACTGGAATCGGTGGCCCGCGCAGTCATGGAGAAGGCCGCAGTGGCGGTCGATTACAAATTCGGAACCATGATCGAGGTGCCCCGCGGCGCGCTGGTGGCCGGGGAGATCGCGGAGTTCACGGAGTTCTTCAGCTTCGGCACCAACGACCTCACCCAGACAACCTTCGGGTACTCCCGGGATGACGCCGAGGGCAAGTTCATGGTTTTCTACCTCGAGAGCGGGATCCTCAAGGAGAACCCTTTCCAGACCATCGACCGCGACGGCGTGGGCCGGCTGATGCGGCTGGGTGTCGAGGCCGGGCGCAAGACCCGCCCGGACCTCAAGATCGGGATATGCGGTGAGCACGGTGGTGATCCGCGTTCGATCGAGTTCTGTCATGAACTCGGCCTGGACTACGTCAGTTGCTCGCCTTACCGCATCCCGGTGGCGCGCCTCGCGGCGGCCCAGGCCGCGATCGCCTTCCGGGGTGCCAGCTCAGAGCGAGACCGCTAGTCGGGGCTCAACCTCGCCCATAATCAGGCCATGGGTGAGCCGATCCCCTGGAAGGAATGGTTCTGGGCCGCGGCCTGGACGTTCCTCCTGTGCGCCATCGTCGGCCTGTTGGCCGCGATGGTCGCCGGCAGGCCGGAGTTCTTCTGGTACTCGCTGGGTCTCGCCACCATCCTCGAAGGCGCCGCCGGCGTGGCCATGGCCCTTGATTGGCTCGGCATGCCCGGCGGGCTCATCGTCGGCGTTGTCCTCTTCTTTCCGTGGAGCCTGGGCGGCCTCCTCCTGTTCCGCAAGGAGATCCCATGGGACCGCTGGCGCCGCCGCCGGGGTGACAGCCGGGCCTGACCGGTCAGGAGCCGGCGGCGTGGTCCCCGGATCCCCAGCGCAGGCGGGGCGTCATGAATTCGGGCCCGGCGACGCGGCGCAGCGGGTGGCGCCCGACCAGCCAGGCGACGTGGCCCGGCGTGGCCAGCGCCCTGCGCACCTGGCGGGTCGCGGGGCGCACGTTGCCCGTCTCGATGCCGCGTCGCAGTTCGGCGGCGGTCGTCCCCTCAAAAACAGTGTGGACATGACCGACCCCGCCGATGACGTGGGCGTCCGACCCCCCCACCGACGGGCGCCCCGCGCGCGCCGCCTGGCGACGGGCGCGCATGTTGACGAACTCCATTGCGGGTGCGCCGTTGACCACCTCCACGGCATCGAAGGGCAGCTGCCAGGCGAGACGCCCGACGCCTAGCACGATCGAGCGGCCCTCCGCCCAGGGGAACTGGAAGGGGTGGGCGGCGACGGCCAGCCCGCCCTGGTGGTGGATGGCGTCAATGGTGGCCGCGGCGGTCATGCCGGGTTTTACCCGCTTTGCCAGGTACAGGCCCAGGACGTGCCCCTGCGATGTGCTGACCTCCTCACCGACGACCACCTCCGGACCGCGACCGCGCAGCGCGTCCCGCACGCGCAGCGAGCCCTCGATGGTGTCATGGTCGGTGACCGCGACCACGTCCAGGTCCAACCCGAGCAGGTGCATTGCCAGCCGCTCCGGCGTGGAGAACCCGTCGCTGCACGAGGTGTGCATGTGGATGTCCGCCGTCCCGTACCCCATCCCCTTCACCTTAGCCGCCAGATGTGAAGGCCCGGTGAAGGGCCGCCCACTACCTGGTTAAGAAGTGTGTGTCCCGAGACCCACCAGGAGGTGGATGATCATCTCGATGCCCCGCTGGTAATGGTCCAGGCTGAGCTTCTCCTTGGGGCTGTGGGCGCCGGCGTTGGCCTGGATGACACCACTGACCAGCAGCTCGCCGCCGACATGTTCCTGGAACGCGGTACTCACCGGGATCGTCCCACCCTCCCGCGAGAACACGGCCGGCGCCCCGTAGGCCGCTTCAAAGGCCCGCGCCGCCTCGGCGGTGAGCCGGTTGTTCCAGGGCAGCAGCACGGGGCGGGCATCGGCCAGCCGCTTCGCCGTGACCTGGACCCCAGGGGTGCTGAGCTCGCGAACATATGTCTCGAGGGACTGGAAGATCCGTTCCGGGTCCTGTCCGGGGACCAGGCGCATGCTGACCTTGGCTCTCCCCTCGGCGGGGATAACGGTCTTCATGCCGGGGTCGGTGAAGCCGCCGATCATGCCGTTGACGTCGAGTGTCGGCCTTATGCCGATGCGTTCCACGGGGTCATAGCCGGGTTCCCCCTCGAGGGCGGCAGCGCCGGTGCCGGCCAGCAGGATGCCCTCCGCGTCAGCGGGGCGTTCGAGGCGGCCCATCTCCTCCGCGTCCGGGGTCAGGATGCCGTCGTAGAACCCCGGGATCGTCACCCGCCCATCGCGATCCTTCAGCGCGGAGAGTACGTGCGCCAGCGTGTTCAGGGGGTTCGGGGCGACGCCACCGAACATCCCCGAGTGAAGGTCGACGGTTGCCCCACGAGCCTCGAGTTCGGTGTAGAGCATGCCGCGCAGCCCGGTGACGATGTTTGGCTGGTTGCCGGTGCTGAAACCGCCGTCCCAGACCATGGTGTAGTCGCTGCGCAGGCCGGCCGCGTTCTCCGCCAGGTAGCGCGGCAGGGACGGGCCGCTGATCTCCTCCTCGCCCTCGATCAGGAACCGCAGGTTAACCGGCGGCGAGCCCGCGGCGAACAGGAACTCCACGGCCTTGATCGCCGCCATGTGGTTGCCCTTGTTGTCGGAACACCCCCGCGCGTGCACGTAGCCGTCGCGCACGGTGGGCTCGAATGGAGGGGTTTCCCACAGCTCGATGGGGTCGACCGGCTGGACGTCGTAGTGGCCATATATGGTGACGGTCGGTGCCCCCGGCGCCCCCCGCCAGTCCGCCTGCAGCACCGGGTGGGTTCCGCCGGTCACGTCGGTGATCGTCACCGCGAACCCGAGCCGCTCCAGGCGGGCCTTCAGCCAATCAGCGTTGCGACGGACGTCGGCGCGGCTCTCGGGGAGGGTGCTGATGCTGGGGATGCGAAGCTCCTCGAAGAGGTCCTGCTCCGAGCCCTCGCGCCCCTCGCGCGCCGCCGCCAGCGCAGCCTCCAGCAGCCCCGCGGCCGCCCCATCGCTCCCCATGCGAAAGCAGTCTAGTCGGCCCGTCCCGGCGCGCTAGTCTTGGGCGTGGCGCCGGGGGATGCTGCTCGTGAGGTCAAGGACCGTCTCGACGTAGTGGAGATCGTCGGAGGTTACGTCCGGCTCCAGCGTGCCGGTCGGGAGCACAAGGGTCTCTGCCCCTTCCACGCGGAGAAGACTCCCAGTTTCAACGTCGTGCCGGAGAAGCAGATGTGGTACTGCTTCGGCTGCGACCAGGGTGGCGACATGCTCGATTTCGTCATGAAGATCGAGGCCGTCGAGTTTCCGCAGGCGCTGCAGATGCTGGCCGAGAAGGCCGGTGTGGAACTCGAGGAGCACCGTGGTGGCGGCGGCCGCCGCCGCACCCAGGAGCGCAACCGGGCCAAGGAGGTCAACGCGCTCACGGCACAGTACTTCCACCACATCCTCCTGAACCATCGCGCGGGCACGCGCGGGCTGCGTTACCTCGAGAAGCGCGGCGTCAGCGCCGAGACCATCGCCCAGTTCCAGGTCGGCTTCGCGCCCGCCGGCACCCAGGCAGACAACCTGTTGCGCTTTTTGCTGAAACGCAAGGTCACCGAGGACGAGGCGGTCAAGGCGGGGGTGGCGCTGGGAGGCGAGGGGCGTCGCGCCATCGACCGCTTCCGCGGGCGGCTGATGTTCCCCATCCGCGATGAGCAGGGCGCGGTGATCGGCTTCGGGGGTCGTGCCATGGATAACCAGCCTCCCAAGTACATGAACTCGCCGCAGACGCCCATCTACGACAAGGGACGCGTCATCTACGGCCTCGACAGCGCCAAGAAGTCGATCGGCAGTGGGGGGCGGGCGCTGCTGGTCGAGGGCTATTTCGACGTGCTGATGTGCCACCAGAACGGTATCGACTACGCCGTCGCCAGCTCGGGCACCGCCGTGACCGGTGACCAGCTCAAGGCGCTGCGCCGTTTCGCCACCGAGCTCTACCTCTGCCTCGACACCGACGAGGCGGGGCGCAACGCCGCCCAGCGGGTGATCGGCGATGCCGCGCGCTCGGGGATGCGCGTGCTGGTGGTGGAGCTGCCCAACGCCAAGGACCCGGGCGAGTTCTTCCTCAAGTCGCCACAGCTCTGGCTGGATGCCGAGGGTGCGGCGATGCCGGGGTGGGAGTGGTGGATAAACGGCGTCATGGACCGCTTCAAGCTGAGCAGTCCGGACGGGCGGGACTCGGCCGCGCGCGCGGTCATTCCGGTCCTCAGTCGGATTCCGGAGGAGGCCACGCTCGACATCTACTGCCAGGTGGCGGCGCAGTCTCTGAGGGTGGACCCCGCCCGGCTCCTCGCCGATGTCCAGCAGTTCCGCAAGACCGGTAAGGTGGTGAACCCTGAGCCCGATCGTCCCCCGGCGGTTGACATCAGGCTGCCCGCGGGCGCAGAGCTCCCGGGGAGGCCCGTCGAGGACCGGCTCCTGGGGCTGATGCTGTCACACCGCGACTCCGGCCCGCTGCTTGCCGAACTCACGGCCGAGGAGGCGCTGGGCCGCCCGGAGGTCGAGGACCTCTGCCGCCGCGTCAACGAACTGGTCACAGAGCACGGTCCGGACGCGCTGGAGGCCAACCTGCACCACTTCGAGGAGTCGGAGCGTGGCCGCCTGGTGCGGCTCAGCCTGACCCAGAGATTTGAGGGATCGGAGATCGAATTGAAGGCCGCCATCGCTGACTGCGTGAATAGGATTCGACTGAGGAATTACGAAGCCGCCATGCAGGCGCTGGAGGACCGACTGAAGCAGACCGGGGTAGAAGAGGACGAGGCGGCCAGGGACCAGCTGCTGCAGGAGCACCACCAGATCGCTCGGCGCCGCTCGGCCCTGCGGGTCCAACTCTTCAGGGGCCCGGTGTGAGCCCCGCCCGCAAGCGTGCGGCCGCCGAGGACACCGAGACAGAGGACGCGATTCTGGAGCCCGATCCCGCTGAGCTCGAGCTGGTGGAGGAGGAGCCCGACGAGGACCTCGAGGTGGTCGCGGAGGTCGACGCGGAAGTTGAGCCGGAGGCGGAGCCCGACGTGAACGGGGCGACCGTTTCAATCCTGGACGACCGGCGGACGCGGCGCTCCACCGCGGCATCCAACGGCAAGCCCAAGGGCCGGGAGGACCTGCTCTTCACGGCCGCCGAGATCCTGGTGGTCAAGGGCAAGGAGGCAGGGTTTCTCACCCCCGACGACATCCTTCTTGCCTTCCCCGGCATGGAGGCCGAACCCGACCAGATCTTCCGCATCTTCAACGCCTTCAAGGAGATGGGGATCGAGGTCTCCGATGACGGCAAGGAATTCGAGGAGGTCAC
>JBHEMP010000136.1:0-17221 GCA_046262515.1 Candidatus Dormibacteria bacterium
GACGAATCGCCCGGCAGTCGGGGCAGCGCCCGGGGTCATTGGTGAGGCCGCGGGAGGCGTAGAACTCCTGCTCGCCGCTGGTGAAGGTGAAGTTCTGGCCGCAATCGCGACAGGTAAGGGTCCGGTCCTGGAAACTCAACGTGGGTACCTCTTATAGGTTTGCGACCCTTCGCATGAAGGGCCAACGGCGGGTCTCGGCACGGCAAAGCCGTGGGCGAGGGATGAAGCGCAGTATTCCTGTGCTTCGGGGCGATGTGTCAATCTGGTCTCCTGTTCGTGAGGTCTGTACTTGGCTCGTCGACCGAACGACCCCTCATAGGAACGTTGGAGACGCGGGCAGGCCGGGAGGCCTACTTTTCACAGCATAGCAGTATTGGGGTTCTGTGAGTGACCCCGTTCCACAGCGGCGACCCGTCCGCTCGCGTCGCAGCGTCCGCAGGGCTGTCGCCGTCAGCTGCCTGTGCATGGCGCTCGTCGGCTTCGGCGGTTCGGTTCTCTTCATTGTCCTGCCGGGGATCGCCAGCGAGTTCCACGCCGAGGTCCCGGCCCTTTCGCGACTGGGCGCCATCCTCGCCCTCGGCTCCGCGGTAGCGCTGCCGCTTTCGGTGGCCGCCGATCGCTGGCGGCGCGGTCCGATGGCCGCGCTCGGGATCGTCGGCTTTTCGCTCGCGGCGCTCGTCAGTTCGAGCGCCCCGGACCTGGCCGCCCTGGCGGGGGCCCGCTTCGCGGCGGTCTGCTTCGAAGCCCTGGTGGGGGCGGTCGCGATGGCGGCCGCGGTCGAGGCGGTAGGGCCGGGGAATCGCGGCCGAACCACGTCGCTGCTGGCCCTCAGTTCCGGGGCGGGGGCGGCGCTGACGGTGGTCGCCTATCCGCTGCTGGCCCCCCACTGGCGTACCTTGTACGCCGCGGCTGCGGCGATCGGACTGGCGCTGGCGCCGGTGGCCCTGCTGCTTCCCGACAGAATCGGTCGTGGGCACGGCGATGTCCCGGTGATCTTCCGTCCCCCCTGGCGTGGCCGCCTCCTCGTGCTGGGTATTTCAGCCGCCCTGAGCGGGGTGTTCTACGAGCCCGTGAACTTCTTCGCCGTATTGTTCGGGAGCACGCGGCTGCAGTTATCCGCTGCCACCCTGAGTGCGTTGCTGGCGGCGTCCGGGATCGCCGCGGCGGTGGGTTTTGGCGTTGGCGGCCTGGCGTCCGACCGACTCGGTCGCCGCCTCCCGGCTGTATTCCTGCTGGTTCTGTCGATCGCGCTGGCCGCCGTGTCCTATGCGCCTTCTCCCGTCCTGTACGTTGGTGCTGGACTTGCAGCGAGCCTTTTCGCTGGTGCCTCGGCGCCGGTGGTCGGCGCCTGGACCGCGGAGCTCGTACCGTCCCGAGCTCGCGCCACCGCCTACACGGCGATCGGCGTGGCCGGTGCCCTCGGTGGCGTGTCCGGCCTGCAATTGGTGGCCCAGTTCAGCCCCGGGCTGGGGCTTCCAGGTGCTCTCTGGCTGATGTCGGCAGCGGCACTGGCCGGTGTGGCGGTGCTGCTCATGCTTCCTGAAACGAGAGGGATCCCCCTGCCCGACTGAGCGGATTGGGCCGAGCGGCCGGCGAGTGATTACGATGTCTTCACCCGATGCGACAGTTGACCAGCCTTGACGCGCAGTTCCTGGCGATGGAGACCCCGCGGCAGTACGGTCACGTATCGGGTATTGCGGTGCTGGACCCGTCCACCGCCCCGGGCAAGAAGATCGAGCTGGCGGATATACAGCATCTGATCGCAAAGCGGCTACCCCTTCTCCCTCCGTTTCGCTGGAGGCTCGCCGAGGTGCCCTTCGGGCTTGATTACCCCTACTGGGTGGACGACCCCGATTTCGACCTCGACTTCCATGTCCGCGAGATCGCCCTCCCCGGGCCCGGCGACGAGGCCAAACTCTGCGACCAGGTCGCGCGAATCTTTTCCCGGCCGCTGGACCGCAGCCACCCGCTATGGGAGCTTTATCTGATCCACGGCCTGGAGGGAGGTTCCGTCGCCCTTCTGACGAAGATTCACCACGCTGTCGTCGACGGCATGTCCGGCGCCGAGATCCTCGGCGTGCTGCTGGACCTTGACCCTGCCGGGCGCCCCGCGCCACCGCCCGCGCCCGACCGTGCCGACCGCAGCCCCGGTCAGGTCGAGATGCTGGCGCGCGGGGTCATGGGCTTGCCAAAGTACCCCCTGCGGCTTCTCGAATCCCTGCCCCGGGCACTGCCCAACATCGAGGAGGTGGCCATCTACGACGCGCTTCCTGGCGCACGCGAACTGAGCCGCGCTGTGCGCGGAGTCCAGAGCCTGGTCGGCCTTGGCAGCCACGTCCAGGAGCGGCGCCAGATGGTACCGCCCAGGACATCCTTCAACGGCCGCGTCTCGGCCCATCGCCGACTGGCCATCGGACGTATCTCCCTCGAGGATGTCAAGGCGGTTAAGAACCACCACGGCTGCACCGTGAACGATGTCGTCGTGTCGATCTGCGCGGGCTCGGTGAGACGCTGGTTGATCGAACACGATGAGCTCCCGGACACGCCGCTGGTCGCCCAGATCCCGGTCTCGGTGCGGACCTCCGAACAGGCCGGGACCTTCGGCAACCGGATCATGCTGATGAGCGCCCCCGCGCTGACCAATGAGGCGAGCCCGACCCGCCGGCTGGAGCTCACGCACGCGGCCCTCGCGGGCATGAAGGATCGTCATCGGGCCATGCCCGCGGACCTGCTCCAGGACGCCACGAACTTCATCCCGCCCGCAGTGTTCTCGCGGGCCGCACGGTTGACGTTCGCGATCTCCAGCACCGCTCGTCCGACCTGGAACCTGGTCATCTCCAACGTGCCCGGTCCGCCCTTCCCGCTGTATTGCGCGGGCGCGCGGCTGCAGGCCATATACCCCGTCTCCGTGGTGACCGACGGCATGGGCCTGAACATCACCGTGATGAGCTACTGCGGAGTCATGCACTTCGGGATCGTCGCCGACCGCGAAATGATCCCTGACGTCCACAAGCTCGAGGCCTGGCTGCACCGGGAACTGGAATTGCTCAAACCCCGACCTCGCGGCGCGACCAAAAGTCGCCAGGCCGCTAGGAAACCGCTGAAGATTCCCTGATCAAGTAGGCACAGACATGCGAGCCGTCGATGATGTGCTGCACGCGCTCCACCGTCGCGCCGGGAAGACACTCGCGAAGAAAGGCAATCTCTGAGCTGCACGCATGCCAGAAACGGCGCGCGACGTCGAGGATCGCGCAGTTGTGCTCGGTGACCAAAAAGCTGCCGTCCTCAAGCTGGTGCACGTCGGCGAGGTAGCCGTCCTCATCGAGGATGCGCGCCAATTCGTAGACCCGCGGCGCGGTCGCGTCCATCCCGTCAAGCCTCGACCGGGCTGCCCTGACACGGCGAAGGCGGCGCTGTTCGAAGAGGTCGGCCAGGAGCGCCGGGTCGCGCTGGTCGAGCAGCCCGAGGACCTCATTTGTCAGGTCTCCGTAGCGTCGGGGGAAAAGGCTGTCACCGGCTTCAGTGAGGCGGTAGCGATGCTTGGGTCGGCCGCGTTCAGCCCGTTCGGCAACGTGGGCCACGATGCCCTGGCCCTCGAGGGCGGCCAGTACCTGGCGCACCGCGCTGGGCGTGACCCCAAGCTCGACGGCCAGTTCTTCCGCGCCCGCCTCACCGACGCGCTTGAGGGTGAGCAGAAGGTCGCGCCGGCCTGCCGGCAGACCCTCCACCCTGGGACCTGCCGCCAGCTCACCCATTGCGCAGGATGAGGTGCGAGTCGCCGAACTCATGCCAGAGATACCCGGCCTCCCGGGCCTCGGCGTACAACCGACGCAGTTCCCCTGTCGGGGCGAAGGCCGCAAGCATCTTGAGGTGCGAGGCGCGCGGATCGTGGAGGCCCGTGATCAGCGCGTCAACGGCGCGCAGGCCCCGCTCGGGGGTGACGAGAAGACTGGTCCAGCCCTCCGCGGGGCGCACCTCGCCGTCGCTGGCGCTGGCGGATTCGATCGCGCGCACCACGGTTGTGCCGACGGCGATGACCCGGCGGCCCTCTCGCCGGGCCAGGTTGACCAGGGCAGCGGTCGCCTGGCTCAACCTGAACCACTCAGGGTAGGGCGCCTCGTCTCCCTCCAGCGAGGACACGCCGGTGTGGAGCAGCAGCGGGGCGAAGGTGACGCCGTGGCTCACCAGCGCTGAGATCAACTCATGGCTGAAGGGCCGGCCCGCGCTGGGCATCTCAGCGCTGCCGGGCTCGATCCCGAAGACAGTCTGGTAAGCCTCGATGGGCCAGTCGGCGGTCACGTACCCATAGCGGATGGGTCTCGCCCACCGCGCCAGGTAGCCGGCCAGGTCCCCGGCCACCTCGACCTTTGCGACCCACAGGCGCCGCGACCCCTCAAACCTCTCGATGACGTCTATCGAACCCGCCTCGGCAAGGGGCAGCCGGGCACGTTCGAGGTCAACGGTGGCGGGGCGACTCGAAACGCCGGCCGGCTCGCGCGGCTCCAGCAGCCACCTGTCCCCCGGGAGACGGCCGGCAAGATGAACCCGCACCGGTGCGCCATCGGGACCCGTGGTGTCGAGGGCCGCGGGCCACGTGCCCGAGGTGTTGACAACGAGAAGGTCGCCCGACTCGAGAAAGCGTGGAAGGTCCTCAAAGGCCGCATGGGCCACCAGGCGACCAGGAGCCGAAACCATCAGGCGAACCTGGTCCCGTCGCAGGCCCCGCGCCTCGGGCGGCTCGCCGGCCTCGCGGCCGACGGTGAACGGGGTCACGGCGAAACGACCTCCCTGGCGCGGTACCGCCCGCTGGGAGGCCGGTTGGATACCAGCGCCAGGAGCCCCGGCACGCTCTCTTCAGGGGCCGGGCGGTCGGAGATGTCCTCACCAGGAAATGCATCCTGGTGCATGCGTGTGTTCATGTCTCCCGGGTCGACCCAGTACACCCGCTGGTCGGGGTGCTCGGCCGCGATCACGCGGCTGACCTGTTCCAGGGCCGCCTTGGAGGCCCCGTAGCCACCCCAACCCTCGTACCCCTCCACCGCCGCGTCAGAAGTGATGTTGATAACCGTGCCCTGGCGGCCCGCCATGAGCGGCATTACCTCCTGCCAGAGGGCCAGGGGCGCGATTAGGTTTACTTCAAGGACCGCTCGCAGTACGTCCAGTGGGTACTCACGCAAGCGCGGCATCGGACTCGCCCCGAGGGTGCTGGCATTGTTCACCAGCAAATCCAGGCCGCCCAATAGAGATGCCGCGGCTACGAGCTGGCGGCGATGAGCCGGGTCGGATACGTCGCCGGGGATCGCGACGATGCGGCTGCCGCCGCCGAAGCCTGCCACCGCCGTTAGCAATCGATCCTCATCCCGGGCATCGATAACAACATTCCACCCGTCGCGCGCGAGCCGTGCGCACAAGGCGCGGCCTAGCCCCTCTGACGCCCCTGTCACCAGCGCTGTCGACACGGCTCACTCCTTGAACAGCTATATAGTAAGCCTTGCCTTTCTAAATAGGTGAGCCTTCCGGAGCGAGCGCTCGCCCGAGCGCAAGGCCCAGGACGACCGCCGCCAAACCGAGTCCAACGCTGGCCGCCAGGTTCACCGTCCCGGCGAGGGTCTGTCCGCGTTCCAGCATCCGGACCGAGTCCAGCATCAAGGTCGAAAACGTCGAGTACGACCCGATGAACCCCGTTGTAATGCCAAGGCGGGCCGAGGGCCCCAGTCCCGCCCAATGCGCAGTCATCCCGACCACCAGGCCCAGGAGGGCTGCCGCGGTGAAGTTGACCACCAGGATCCCCCAGGGGAAGGTGGTGCCAGTGCGGCTGGAGACGACGGTGTCCACGCCATAGCGTGCGGCGGCGCCCAGGGCGCCGGCGATCATGATCGCTGCCAGGGTTTTCACTGGTGCTCCATACGCTCTACCGGCCCAAGGCCACGCGAACGCGGTCAAGGGCTGCGATGTGGCCGGCCGGCCAGGATAAAGCGGCATTCATCGTGTTCACGCTGGCGTGGGAGATGCCGAGTTCTTTCCACTCGGACATTTGCTCCACGGTCGCGTCCACGCCATCCCCCACGCCAAAGCGCACATCGACCCCGAAGGCAGCCGGGTCGCGCCCCTCGGCGCTGACCAGGCGGCGCATCTCCGTGAGGGCGGCCCTTGGGTCGACCTCGGTGGGCATGTTCATCATCCAGCCATCAGCGACGCGCGCTATCCGAGCCTTGGCGCGGGGATCCGTTCCACCCATCCAGACGGGGATCGCGCGGGCCGGCAGGGGGTTGATCCCGGCCTGTGAAACACGATGAAAATCGCCCTGGAAGTCGACGACGGGCTCGGTCCAGAGACGCCGCATCAGGGCCACCTGCTCCTCAACGCGGCGGCCCCGCGTGGCGAAGTCCTCGCCGAGGGCCTCGTACTCCACGCGGTTCCACCCGAGCCCGACGCCCAGTCGCAGTCTGCCCCCGGACAGTACGTCGACCTCGGCCGCCTGCTTGGCGACGAGCGCCGCCTGGCGCTGGGGCAGGATCAAAACCTCGGTGACCAGTTCGACCCGCGAGGTCAGCGCCGCCAGGTAGCCGAGGGTGACGAAGACTTCATGGAAGGGATGGCGGTCGGCGTACGGCCCGCGCCAACCGCCGGGGCGATCAGGCGACGCGCCAAGGACATGGTCGTAGAGGGCCACGTGGTCATAGCCCATGGACTCCACGGCCACGATGTAGTCGCGCAGCGGGCCCGGGTCCCCGGTGGTCTCGACCTGGGGAAATACAACTCCGACTTTCACGCGTCGATCGTAAGCCCAGCCTCGCGCTCCCGCAGAGGGCCTGCCACGACGGCATACTCGGAGTCATGCCTGACGAGGAGTTCTCGCCGCGGCCGCGTCGCCGCGTGGTCCGCCTCCGCCTTTATTTGGTCCGCCTGCTGGATCGGCTGTTACACCTCTTGATGCGGCAGGTTTGAGCACAAGAGTTGGTCGCCTTTTTGACACGCGGCCCTGGGCGGAATATCATCACCTTTCCTCGCCTCGCGCGAGCCATTGAACCATGAGGATGTCGATGTCGACGGATCGGATTAAAGCGCTTCTCTTCCCGCTCTCGGCGGGAGAAGTGCGCCCGTCGAGCGCCACACGTTGACCGGCTAGTCACCCGCGACCGCCGCCTCAAACCGTGTGGCCCCGGCCCCACGGTTTTTTGTTTGCTCACAAAAATTTGAGGAAGATGTAGATGGCGGTTCAGGTAGGTCCAGGCGATTCCCCGGCGGTAGAGGTGGTCCACCTCGGCAAGACGTTCCGGCGTCCTAAGAAGGGCGGCCGGTGGTGGCAGCATGCGTCCACGGAGAAGCACGCGCTCGACGACGTCAGCCTGACCATAGACACGGGCTGTATCACCGGCATCATCGGGGCCAACGGGAGCGGGAAGTCAACCCTCATCCGCGTCCTCTCCACGCTCCTGCTGCCGTCGCGGGGCACCGCCAGCGTCTTTGGGCACGACGTTGTCACGGAGGCTTCCTGGGTGCAACGGCGGATCAACCGGGTGTCGGTGGAAGCTTCGTTTTTCAAAGAGATGAGCCCGTGGGAAAACCTCTCCTATGCCGGGCGCCTGTACGGCACCCACGACCGCGGCGGGCGCGCGCGCGCCGAGGCCGTCCTGGAGCGCCTGGGCCTTCCCCTGGACACGGTGGATCGACCGATGAAGCACCTCTCCCGGGGGCAGCAGCAGAAGGTCGCGATAGCCCGGTCGCTACTCACCTCGCCCACTCTTTTACTCATGGACGAGCCGACAACTGGGCTGGACCCGCGCTCCAAGCGGGAGGTCCAGGCCCTGGTCTCCATGGTTCACGCGGAGGGAGACGCCACGGTTGTCATATGCACCCACGACCTCGGGGAGGCCGAGGTGCTGTGCGACCGCGTGGTGATCATGGACCACGGCCGCGTACTGGCAGACGGCCCCCCGGCGCAACTGAAACGGGCGCACGGCAAAGGGGCCTCCCTCGAGGACGTCTTCATGGCGATCTCGGGGCGGACCACCGACGAAATGGAAAGCGATGTTGAGGAGGGGGCGGCATGAGCGCGGGTGCGTTGAGAATGGAGGCCAGCGCGTTTGGAGGCTTCTTCGAGCGCCAGGCAAACCTTTACCGCCGCTACTGGCTCTGGGAGGTGGCCTGGTTCGCCTACGGGCTCGTCTCAGTCCTCAGCATCGGCTACCTGGCCTCGGGCCTCGGCGCCCTGGGGTATGACTCCTCGCGCGTGGACATACACCAGACCCAGCTCTACCTGCTGGTGGGGTCGCTGCTCTGGGGCTACATGTCCTTCGTCTTTTTCGAGGTCGCGTTCGCTATTGCCTGGGAGCGCTGGGAAGGGACCATCGAGTACACCTTCATGGCGCCGGTGCACCGCGTCACCCACCTCCTCGGCGTGTGTTGCTTTGCCGTCGTCTACGGCCTCTTCCGGACGGGCCTGGTGATGGTCGCGGTGGTCCTGCTGTTCCACCTCGACCTGTCGCACTCCGACCTGCTCAGCGCGACCCTGGTCTTCGCGGTCTCCACCGTGCCCCTGATCGGGCTCGGGATCTTCACCTCGATCCTCCCCATGCTGTCGCCCGAGAAGGGCGAGCAACTCGCGGTGGCGGTCCAGGGCATCCTGCTGCTGGTGTCAGGGGTCTACTACCCGGTGAGCGTCCTGCCCGCGTACTTCCGCGTCGCCGGTGATGTTTCCCCGCTCACGTACACCCTCCAGGGCATCCGCCAGGCGATGCTGCACGGAACGCATCCCGACGCCATGCTGCCAACGATCGCGATCCTGGCCCTGATGGGAGTGGTCCTGATCCCTGCTGGGCTGTGGTGCTTCGCGCGGGCCGAACGTCGGGCGAAGCGACTGGGGCTGCTGAAGCGCAACGGCTGAGCACGGACCCGGCGCAAGTCACCCGCAAGGACGGGAAAGCTTGTTATGGTGCACTTGATGGACGCAACACCGCCTACCCGGACATGACCTACCTCCGGGGAATATCCACCGCTCGTTCCTAGGGGGCTGCCTGGGTCTCGCGGTCGCGGTGTGTGCCTGTGCACCCGCGCGCGTCGCCAACAGGCCGTCCTCTCCGCAGTCTTCCGCGCCATCAGCGCAGGCGTCGCCGACAGCCGGCCCGGCGGTGTCCGCGTCATCGCCTTCCTCGATCACCCCCGTATCGCCGGCCCAGTCCGAGATGCGGCGCCTGGCCGAAGCCACGCGCGTCCTCGAAGCCCCCTCCAGCGGCACCCTCGCCTCCCGCCTGGTCAGCGCCTACGCCACGCTGCGAGACGCCAAACGACCCACGGCGGCGCGCGCCGGCGCGGCACGGGCCATCCAGCTGGGCACCGCCCAACTCCTGGCTCAACCGGATTGGCGAGCGCCGGCACTGGCCTCACTTCGGGGAGCCGACCGCACGTCAGCGCAGGCCATCCTGGATGCCGGCGATGAGCTCGCGGTTCTCGGAGACGAGGTCGACGGCACGCCGAAATGGCAGATATTCGCCCCCGAGCCGGCGGAGACCCTGCTCGCTCACTACCACGAGGGCGAACGCTCCTACGGGATCCCCTGGCCCTACCTCGCCGCGATCAACCTCGTCGAGACCGCCATGGGCCGGATCCATGGGCTCAGCGTGGCGGGTGCCCAGGGTCCGATGCAATTCATGCCCGCCACCTGGGCTACCTTCGGCCGCGGTGACGTCAACGATCCCCACGATTCCATACTGGCAGCCGCCCGCTACCTTCACGCCAGCGGCGGCCCGGGGGACATGGACGCGGCGATTTACGCGTACAACCGGAGTCACCACTACGTGCGTGCCGTGGACGTGTTTGCCTCCCAGGTCGCCACCGACCCTGACGCCTTCCTGCTCTACTACAACTGGGACGTCGTCGTTCCAACGGGTGCGGGACCAGCCTTGATCCCCCAGGGTTGGGTGGCTCCGCAGCAGCCATGAGCTTGCAGAAGACCGCCTCCGCGGCGCTGACGATACTTCTCTTCCTCGCCCTTGCGGTGACCCTGCGGGCCACCCAGGAAGCGGCTCGAGAAGACCTCGCGCGGACATTCGCGAGTCGAGCCGACCTCTCAGCGAGGTTTGCCGGGGCCTACATCGAGGATGTCACCAGGCGCGAGAAGGCGAATGCCGAAGCCAACATGAGCGAGCCAACTGTTCCCCGCGCCACTTTGGAACAGGTTTCGCGCATGATGGGATTCGAGGCCGCCGTGCTCCTTGACGACCGGGGTCGGGTGCTGCAGGTCCTGCCCAACAACCCCGCCGTCGTTGGCACCGAGATCGCGAGTCGATACCAGCATCTCAGCAGCGCGGAGAGGGGAAGTCCAGCAGTCTCCGGTGTTGTCTCATCAGCGGCCGCCGGACGGCCCGTCGTCGCCTTCGCCGTGCCTTTCCAGACGTCCTCCGGCCGGCGAATCTTCAGCGGAGGCTTCGACGTCGGCCACACGCCGCTGGGCGCTTACCTCTCGGACTCGCTGCCATACCCGGGCGCGACGTCCGACGTTGTCGACCAGGCCGGGAGGCTCATCGCGACCAGCCGAAGGACGACCCCCTCCAGCCTGGCAGCCGTCGACCCAGACCTGGCCCGCGCCGCCCCGGCCCGGCTGCCCCCAGGCTCCACCCGGCACCTGGACGGCCGGCTCTTCGTGGTCCAGAGACCACCGGGCACCCCGTGGATCCTGGTGAACTCGGTTCCTGAGTCGGCGCTGTACTCCGCCCTTAACGGCGGATCCCTCCTGATACCGTGGGTCGTCCTGGTGGGGATGATGGCGGCCGCCGTATACATCCTGGTCCTCGTATCCCGTCTTTCGGACAGCCGGGCCGCCCTGGCGGCAACCGCCGACACCGACGGCTTGACCGGGTTGGCCAACCGCCGAAGCCTTGACCGCGGACTGGCGCAGGAAACGGCCCGCGCGGGGCGCGCCCAACTACCGCTGTCACTGGCAATGATCGACATAGACCACTTCAAGCGCTACAACGATCAATTCGGTCACCAGTCCGGAGATGAGCTGCTGAAAGCCGTCGCCAACGCCTGGGAGCCGGTGGTTCGTGACGTCGACCTTCTTGCTCGCTACGGAGGCGAGGAGTTCGTCCTGGTGATGCCCGGCTGTTCGGTGTCGGACGCCGTGCATGCCGTAACCAGGCTGCGCGCCGCCACTCCTGTGCCTGCCACGGCATCAGTGGGAGTGGTGCAGTGGGAGCCGGGCGAGAGCGCGTCCGACCTCGTGCGGCGCGCCGATGCAGCCCTGTACGCTGCTAAGCATGAGGGACGCGACCGGGTGGTCGTTCACTCTTTCGATGAAGCTCCCGTGCGCGAAACCGCCAGGGTCTGACCCCGGCCGGGTTCCTCTCCAATGCGCAGCGCCTGTCGACCGGGATCTTGTGGAGCGAGAGACGAGATTCGAACTCGCGACATCCAGCTTGGAAGGCTAGCGCTCTACCGCTGAGCTACTCTCGCTCGCCAACACGATGGTAACCGCCAGGGCATGGATAAGCTTTAAAGGTCGGGAAAGCAACCAGGGAGACCCAAGTGCTGAAAGAGGGCGATCCAGCTCCGGACTTTGAACTCATGACCGGGGACGGCGGCACCGTCCGGCTCCAGGACCTGCGCGGACAGAGGGTTGTCCTCTACTTCTACCCCAAGGACGATACCCCCGGGTGCACCACCGAGGCCTGCGCCTTCCGCGACACCAGCGAGGCCTACGAGGCCCGCGGCGCCCGGGTCTTCGGGGTCAGCACCGACAACACCCGCTCACACAAGCGCTTCTCGGGCAAGTACGGCCTCAACTTTCCTCTCCTCAGTGACCCGGACCACGCTGTGGCCGAGTCCTACGGCAGCTGGGGTCCCAAGAAGTTCATGGGGCGCTCCTACGAGGGGATCCACCGCAACACCTTCCTGATCGACGCGGAGGGCAGGATCGCCCGCATCTGGGAAGGGGTCAAGCCACAGGGCCACGCCGAGGAGGTCCTGGCCTCCCTCTGACTAAGGACCGGGGCCTCTCAACCGGTCGGGAAACCCTCCTCGACCCAGTCGCTGCCGCCGTCGACAAAGAACTCCTTCTTGAAAATCGGCACCTCCGCCTTGAGGGTGTCGATGAGCCACCGGCAGGCTTCCAGGGCCTCCGCCCGGTGCGGCGCCGCCACACCGACGAAGACGCTCACGTCGCCGATCTCCAGGCGACCAAGCCGATGCTCCAGCGTCACCGTGCTCAATCCCCAGCGGGCGGCCGCCTCGCGGCCAAGAACCTCCAGGCGCGGATGGGCCATCGGCTCGTGCGCCTCGTATTGCAGGTGCGACACCGGGCGGCCGTCCTGGTTGTCGCGTACGACGCCGACAAAGGTGGCCACCGCGCCGTCCGCATCGCCGGGGAGACCCGCGACCAGGCCCGGGACATAGACCGGCTCACGCACCAGGGCGACGCGGACCTCAGCCACCGGCGGTCGGGGGGATGAAGGCCAGCTCGACCCCGTCACTCAGCACGGCGTCCCAGGCCGCATATTCCGGGCCCACCGCGCACCGGACTCTCGGGCGCATCTCCGTCAGCCCGGTTGCGGCCCCGGCCAGGGCGGCATAGGCGTCGGCGGCTGTGGCCTGCGGGGGCAGGTCGAGCTCAACCGCCCCGGCACCTACGATCTCACGCAGCCGCGCGAAGAGGAGAACCTTGACCCGCATGGTCAGGTGCCGGCAGGCATAGTCATCGCACCGGCGGCAAGGATCGGCGCGGCAACATTCCAGTAGGCGCTGGAGAGGCGGCGATACAGGCGCCCGCGGCGCGCGTACCGCTGGAAGAACCAGCCCATCGGCGGATCGGGCCATCCCCGCATGGTCGCCTGCGCGTGGCGCAAGAGTTCGTACCTCCGACGATGGCCTGCCTGGACCTCGGAGTACGCCGTCCGCGCTTCAAACGCGGTGCGGCGCCCCTCCGTCACGTCGTTGAGCAAACCCCCGAGTCGCTGGGCAAAATGGGCGGCCGGCCTGATCCCCTCCCCCGTCAGTGGCAAGCAGTGACCCGCGGAGTCACCGACCAGAAAGACCGGGCCCACGACCGCCGGCCTCAGCCCCGCCGGCAGGTAGCCGCCGTGCCAGTCTGATCCCCGCATGCCCTCGTCCCGAAGGAACTGCTCCGTCGACGCGCGCACCCCGTCCGGGCTGACATAGGAGAGGACCCCGGCGCGTGCCACCGGGCCGGCCGGGAAGCTCCAGCCGTAGCCATCCCCACGCACGCGGGGATCGAAATAAAAGTGGAGGCCGGGGTCCTTCCACCCCGACGCCGGCTGTTCGAGGCCATAGCTGACCCTCGCCCGTGCCGGGAAGTCGGGGTTGATGCTGGACCCCAGCGACGCTCTCCAGCCGGTCGCATCGACCGCGACATGCCCCGTGTACTCGCCCCCCGCCGCGCTCACGACAACCCCCCCGCGGTCCTCGACTGCGGCGGTTGCCGCGCCCGCTACCAGGTCGCCCTCAAAGCGCTCGAGCAACAGCCGGCAGAACGTACGGTAGTCGAAGGTGCAGAAGCGATACGGCAGCGGGAACCGTGTGACGCGCCCGCGCACGTGCATCACGCCTTCATCGTGGACCTCCTCGATCGATGCCTGCAGGCCCAGTTTCTCCACCAGGTCCAGCGTGGTTCCGCAGGCCGACGTCTGGCCATCACCGATTGGCCCTTTCTCGATCAGCGCCACCCGTCCTTTGAGGCCCGTGGCCAGCACCAGGCCGGCAAACGACCCGCCGGCAATGACCACGTCATAGCTCAACCCAGGTCCTGCCTGCTGATCGTCTGATACTCAACGCCGTCCAGCTTCTCCTCATAGCGCGAGAGCACGAACACCAGGTCGCTGGCCCGGTTGAGGTAGCGCAGTGTATCGCCATTGCTGATCGCCCCCTCGTGCAGGAGACGGGCCACCTCCCGCTCCGCGCGACGGATCACGGTGCGCGCGATGTCCAGGGCGGCGCTGTTTGGTGTCGCCGCGACGGTGAAGAATTCGGGCAGGTCGCAGGCGTCTCGGATGCTGACGATGCGGGCCTCGACAGCGGCGACATGGACGGTATTCATGGCGATCTCGCCGGAGTGGGCGCTGCCCGAGGCGAGCTCACTCATGAGACGGAAGAGGTCAGCCTGTAGTTGCTCAAGTTCGGTGCGCACCCTTTCGTGTCGGGTCGACGTGCGGGCCAGGCCGAGCAGTGCGGTCGCCTCGTCCACAGTCCCATAGGCAGTTGGGAGACCGTCGTACTTGGCGACCTCCTCGCCGCCCCACAGGCTGGTGAATCCACCGTCCCCCCGGCGCGTGGTCACGGGTGTCCTCGTCTTCTTAGCCATTTCGTTGTCCATCCTCAAAGACATCATCGTCCGCCCTGCCGACCTCGATCGGGGGCTGCCTGACATGGGCCATGGTCGCCGGGAGCGCGGCGAAGAGAAGTATCCCCACCACCAGTGCCAGGACCAGCCACTTGACCGTGTCCTGCATGGGGAAGCCAGTGGCCCCCGCCGCCCGAAAAAGCTCGGCGCCGCCGCCGGGCTTGCGGTACACGACCTCGTCGGAGGTCCGATGACCGACGTGGCGAAACACGAGGATGCGGTCGGGTAAACCACAGCGTGCCGGGTTGGGATCGGTCTCCCCCACGCGCGGCCCCACCTGGCCGTCCTCCACCGCGGTATCCGCATCAAGGTAGAGCGTCCCCGCGAACTTCAAGGTCGGCAGACACGGAAGCGGGGACACCGGTATCGGCGATGGCGCGGCGGCCGCCACCTGCGGCAAGCCGAGCGGCCCCACTGCGGACACGGCAAGGATCCCTGCCGCAGCCAGACGCCGGAGCATCAGGCAGGCGACGGCGACGCGACGGGGGTCGCGGGATCAACCGGCGACGCCGCGGCGAGGGGCAGGCCAAGGCGACCGACCAGCGCCGGCAGCACGACGAGGGCGGCGAGGACCGCCAGGACCATGTCCATCGCGGCCACCAGGCCAAAGTCGCGGACCATTGGCAGGTCAAAGCCCAGGCTGCTGACCCCGGGAAGCCCCCCGATGGTCAAGGCCAGGAAACCCAGGGTCAGGGCAGCCCCGGAAACCGCGATGCCCGGACCGGCGCCGCGCGTGGCGAGTGACGCGGCCTCATCGCCCGGGGACATCCCCGCAGCGACCGCCTCCCGGTAACGCTCGAGCCAGAGCACGGCGAACTCGGTGCCGAAGGCCACCACCAGGGCCCCGAGGACCGCTGTCATGGGCGTGAGGGGCGCTCGAAGCGCGAACAGCACCGCCGTTGACCAGCCGGCCACCAGCAGGGTCGGGAGCCAGGCAAAGAGCGCAAGGCGGCGGTGCCGGTAAATCGCCAGCAGGGCCATGAGGACGAGCACGGCCCCCCCGATATTGAGCAGTAACTGGCCACCCTGCAGGTTCTGCAGGCCCTGGATCGACAGGTAGCTGAACCCGGCGGGGTAGTAGATGTAGCCGGGGGGAGGATCAACATCCCGGATGACCTGGTGCAGCTGGTCCGCCTGGGTGGAGATCGAGCCCAACGGGACACCCAGCGCCACCCGCGCCAGGGAATGGTCGCGCGTGACGAGCGCGTCGGTGAAGTAACCCGGCATGATCGCCAGCAAAGCCTTTGTCTGCTCCGGGGAGTAAGTCTTGCCCCCATTGATGTTGCTGAAGAGCTGGGCCAGGCTGCCTTCACTCTTGAACTGGCCCTGGCTGTCACGAGCGGCCACGGCCTCAAGGTCGCTGACCCACTTCAGCGCCGCCTCGGACGTCACGTCTTTGCCGGAGAGGACAAAGTCGAGTTCTCCGCCCGATCCGGTGACCTGCCGGATGAGGTCAAGGTCCCGGAAGGCCTGCAGCTGTGGGGATACGAGCTTCTCCACGTTGGTCTCGTACGTCGCGAAGGGCAGGGCACCCCAACCAACCACCGCCAGCAGGAGCGCTGGCGCCAGAACCAGGGAGGTGTGGCCGCGAACCCAGGCCGCAAGGGCACCAAAGCGGTCTCCGCTTCGGGCCGTCTCAAGCCGGCTGCCCCCTGGCCGGGCCGCCGCGAGCCCGAACAGGCCGGCGTCATCGTCGTCCGCGGTCTGCCGGCCCATCGCCACGGCGGCAGCTCGGCGCCGGCCGCGGCGCGCCAGGAGCGAAACCCCGGCCAGGACCGTCAGCCGTGACACCCCCCAGGCGATCCCCACACCGACGACCATGACGACGCCGAACTGTCGCACCATGGGTATCGCCGAGCTCAAAAGGGCCAGAAGTCCCACCCCTGTGCAGATCGCCGCCCGCAGCGTTGCTCGGCCGGCGCGGCGCCGCGCACCATCCACCGGGTCGGGATCCTCCGCCTCGACAAGCTGCCGGTACCGGATCAGGAACTGGACGGAGTAGTCAACGGCCAGGCCGAGCGCCACCGGGAAGGCGGCCAGGGTCGCCGGGTTTAGCCCGACGCTGAAGGTCGCCAGGACGCTCTGCACGAACCCCGCCTCGACGGGGATCGAGCCCCGCACGGCCACGGCGGCATGGTCGATGGCGCTGAGCAGCCCGGCGAGCGTGGCCACCGTGAAAAACCCCGCTGCCAGGGGCAGGACGCGGCTGGCGAGTGGGGCACGCCGCCGCAGCGCCAGCAGCAGCAGCAGGGCCATCGCCACCGCTCCTCCGAGCATGCCAACCAGTAGCGCCGTTCGCAGGGCCCGCCCCACCGCAGCCTCCAGGATCGGCACGCCGGTAACGATCACCGACGCTCCCGGGATGGGGTTGGCCGCGACCTGTGCGCGAATCGACCGCTCAATGGCTTTGATGGAGTTCTCGCCGGTCCCGTAGCCGAGTCTCCCGGTGATAAGCATGTGCTGGGAGTCCGGCACTATCGCCGAGAAGCGCGGTTTGGGCCGGCCCGACGCGTCGAGGAAAATGCCACTCGTCCAGAGTGGATTGTCGGCACGGGGAATGCCGATCTTCTGGAACTCAGGGTAGTCCCTCGGGGCGTTCTGTAGGACCGCCTTCCCCGCCTCCATGGCGTCCTTCTGGGCCTGCGCCTGGGCATCGGCATCCGACATCCCGCTGGCCTTCAGGTCTGCCAGCGACTTCGCGTAGGTGGCCTGCTCTGCCTGCTGGACCCGAGCCAAAAGGGCGCCCTCGGCCGCGGTCGCCGCCACGGTGGCCACGCTCGTCGGTCCGTACAGGTATTGCAGGCCACGGCGGTAGTTCTGTGCGGTGGTCATGTTGGTCTCGATGCCGATCAACTGCTGCAGCCCCTT
>JBHEMP010000137.1:0-45763 GCA_046262515.1 Candidatus Dormibacteria bacterium
CCGACGACTCCTCCCGGGCACAGACACTCGGCATAAACGTCGGTTCTGTGACGGGTCTGATCTGGATATTCGCGGGCGTCCTTTCGGCCGCCGTCGCCATTCTCGACGTTTACCAGAGGGGCACGCCCGGGTCCTCCGGTGGGGCCCCGGCTATTTACATCGCGGGCCTGGTGCCGATCCTCGCCGCCGCGGCGTTCGCCCGCTTTCGCAGTGTTCCCCTCGCGCTGGGATCGGCCCTGGTCTTGGGGATGATCGCCTCAGGTATGTCCTGGAACCTCGGCAACACCATCGCCTTCGAGGTCCTGCTCTTTGTCATCATCGCCGTCGGGCTGGCGCTCCAGAAATATCAGCCCAGCCGAGGCGAACAGGAGGCTGCGGCGGGGTACCTGTCCGCGAAGGAAGCCCGGCCCATCCCAGGGGCAATCCGCCATCACCATGTGGTCGTTACCTACATTCGCTGGACGGTTGGCCTGCTTGCGCTGCTGGTCCTGGCCAGTCCCTTCCTGCTGACGCCCAGCCAGGTCAGCCAGGAGTCGGCGGTGGTGATCTACGCCATCGTGGGGGTCTCCCTCCTGATCCTCACCGGCTGGGCGGGTCAGGTCAGCCTGGGCCAGTTCGCCTTCGCCGCCGCCGGCGCCTACGTGACCGCGATCCTGCGCGCCCGGGCGGGCCTTGACGTGACCCTCTGCATCCTTATCGGGGGGTTGGCCGGCTCTGTGGTGGCCGCGCTGGTCGGTGTCGGAGCGCTGCGGCTCCGCGGTCTTTACCTCGCCGTTTCGACGCTGGCATTTTCCCTGGCCGTTGCCGATTTTGGGCTCGACCCCCAGTTCCTGGGCAGGTACCTTCCGACCAACATCGACCGCCCCCTCTATCTCGGGGTTGACCTCAACGACGAGAAGTGGTTCTACTACTTCTGCCTCTTCTTCCTGGTACTGGCCGCCCTGGCGGTCACCGGGCTTCGGCGCAGTCGCACCGGCCGGACGCTCATCGCCGTCCGTGACAACGAGGACGCCGGCCAATCCTTCGGGGTCAACCTCTTCCGGCTGCGGCTGGGGGCCTTCGTCGTCTCGGGGTTCATCGCCGCCATCGCGGGAGGGCTCTTCGCCCTTCACCAGCATTCCGTCTCGCCGCGCGATTTCTCCGCGGGGCAGAGCGTGAACATCTTCCTGATGGTGATCATCGGTGGCCTTGGCTCGATCGCTGGGCCAATCCTGGGGGCCGTCTACCAGGCCGCCTTCCTGCTCTTCGCATCGCCCATATTCGCCCTCCTCGGCACCGGCTTCGGGGTCCTGGCCGTGCTCCTGCTGTTCCCGGGCGGTCTTGGCGCGGTGGTCTATGGGGCGCGGGACGGGCTGGTGCGGCGGGTCGCTATCAGGTACCGGGTGGCGGTTCCCGGCCTGCTGGCGGACGCCCGGGAACTCGCTCAACTGCGGCGTGGCAAGGTGAACCCGAAGACCCGGCCGGGGGGAGGGACCATCCTGGTCCCGGCCCGCTACCGGTTGTTCGACCAGTGGCGTGCCTTCCGGAGTGACGGCGATGGCTGACACGATAGTCGCAGAAGACGCGGTGAGCGCCGCGGATGCTCACGCGGCCCTTCGGGAACTGGTGCCCTCCGCTCGTCAAGTGGAAGCCGGCGAGGGTGGCGACTACGAGTTTCGGCCGGCGATCAAGGAGGAGCGGGTGCCCGGCAAGCCCGTCGTCGCCCGCGTTGGCGAATACCTACAGGACATGCGTCCGCGCAGTATCACGCAGGGGGCCAGCATGTTGCCCTTCGTTCTATTCGCCTACCTGCAGGTCATCGAAAACCTGGACGGGGCCGCGTTCCAGGTCCTGCAGCCCGAGATCAAGAAGGACTTCAGCTACGACTACACCTATGTGCTGCTCATCCCCAACCTGGTCCAGATCCTGATCCAGGTCATGGGTCCCGGGATCGGATTCATGATCGACCGCGTCAAGCGCGTGTGGTTGGTACGGATCGGCGCGCTTCTGGTGCACGGGTCGCTCTTCCTGACTGGCACCGCTCGCACCGTTGGCGTTCTCTCTCTGCTCCGGATGACCAACGGGCTCGGCATCGGCATATACCTGCCGGCGACGTCCAACCTGTCGGCGGACTTTTATCCGGTGAGCAGTCGCGGCCGGATGGTCTCCTTCACCTATGCCATCGGCGCTCTCGGGGGATTCGTGGGGCTGACCGTTGTCGGGCTCTACGCCGATAGGTTTGGGTGGCGGCCCACCCTGCTGATCATCGGAGGCCTGGCAACGGTAGTTTCGTTCAGCTTCTTCCTGCTTCGCGAGCCCGTCCGTGGGTACTACGACAGGAAAGCGATGGGGGCTGGTGAGGAAGTCGCCCTACGCGAGCAACGACCGGCCACATGGTCCGAGAGCTGGCGGGCCTGCGCCAGCATCAAGACCCTGCGCAAGGCGTGGATCGCCGCCCCCCTGGCGGCCCTGACGAGTTCGACTCTGCCGACATATGTCAACTTTTATTACCAGTCGCGCTTCGGACTTGGCGTAGCACAACGCAGTTTCATCCTCGGCCTCACGTCGCTGGTCGCCATTTTCGCGGTCGTCGGCGGCGGGATCATGGTGGACCGCATGGTCAAGGTCAAGCCGAGCCGGATCATGGCGGTGGCCTGCGCCGTCTACTGCCTCCAGGCTGCGAGTTACTTCGTCATGATCCACGCGCCCAACGTAGTCATCGCGGTCGTCGCGGCGCAGATTCCGACACTGCTGACGCTGATGATGATCCCGATCGTCATCGCGATGATCCTGTTGATCCTGCCCGCCCGTATCCGCGGCCTGGGCGTCACGACCACGGCCCCGTTCGCGATCCTCGGATTCATCGCCGCACCGCTGGTCTTCGGGCCGCTGGCCGACCAGTTCGGCCTTGACGCGGCATTCACCGCGGCCATCGTCGTGCTCGCCATCACGGGGTTCATCTACCTCAGCGCTGCCGGCGACGTGGAGCGCGACATCCGAGCGGCCGTGGCCGCCAGCATGGCCGACGAGGAGGCCACCCGGGCGCGGGCCGAGGGGCGCAATAAGCTGCTCATCTGTCGGGATGTCGACGTCACGTACGACGGCGCCCAGGTCCTGTTCAACGTCGATTTCGACGTCGAGGAGGGAGAGATTGTGGCGCTGCTGGGGACCAATGGCGCGGGCAAGTCCACCCTGCTACGGGCGATCTCCGGGATCCAAGAGGCCTCCAACGGCGCGATTTTCTTTGATGGCAGCGACATCACCCACATGCCGCCCCACCAGAACGCCTCTCAGGGGATCGTGATGATGCCCGGGGGTCGCGCCGTCTTCCCCTCCCTGACCGTGGCCGAGAACCTGCGCGCGGCCGCGTGGCTCTACAAGGAGGACGAGGACTACGTTCGAACCAAGACCGCCGAGGTCCTGGAGATCTTCCCCCGCCTCAAGGAGCGCATGGGCGCCGCCGCCGGGGACATGTCGGGCGGCGAGCAGCAGATGCTGGCGCTGAGCCAGGCGCTGCTGATGAGGCCCCGGCTGCTGATGATCGACGAGCTGTCGCTCGGCCTGGCGCCGCAGGTGGTCGAGCAGCTGCTCGGGATCCTCCGGGAAATCCACGCTGGGGGGACCACGATCCTCATCGTCGAGCAGTCCGTGAACGTCGCCCTGCGCATCGCCCAACGCGCCGTCTACATGGAGAAGGGTGAGATCAAGTTCGATGGCGCCACCAGCGAACTGCGGGGCCGTGGAGACATCATCAAGTCGGTCTTTTTGGGCGCGGCGACGACCTCCGGCAACCTTGGCAGCGCGGCCGTCAGCAAGGTCATGCGGCCCGAGCGGGTGGAAGATATCCTCGCCGTCCGCGACCTGCGCATCAGCTTTGGGGGGGTCGACGTCCTCAATGGCGTATCCCTGGACCTCGCCGCCGGCGAGGTGGTGGGGCTGGTCGGTCCCAATGGCGCCGGCAAGACCACCCTCTTCGATGTCATCACCGGCTTCGCCCGTCCCAGCGGGGGAAGCATCGTCTTCGCTGGGCAGGACGTCACCGAGGTGCGGCCCGACGAGCGAGCACGGATGGGGATCGGGCGCTCCTACCAGAATGTTCGCCTCTTCCCCGCCCTGACCGTGCGGGAGACCATCGCTGTGGCCCTGGAGCGTCACCTCGAGAACCGCAGCGCGATCCAGGCGGCGGTATGGAGCCCGATCACCCGCCGGGTCGAGAAGCGGGTGGCCCGCCGCGTCGAGAACCTGGTCGGCAGCATGGGGCTCGAGCAGTACGCCGATCGCTTCATGAACGAGCTCTCCACCGGTACCCGCCGAATCGTGGACATCGCCTGCCTGCTCGCCGCCAGCCCCCAGTTGCTGCTCCTTGATGAGCCAACCTCAGGGCTCGCCCAGGCCGAGACCGAGCTCCTCGGGCCGGTGATCGGGCGCATCGTCAAGGAGACCGGCTGCGGCCTTTTGATCATCGAACACGACATCGGCCTGGTCAGCTCGGTCTCCGACCGCATGATCGCCCTGCGCCTGGGCCAGGTCATGGCGGAGGGCACCCCCGGCGAGGTGCTGGACAACAAGGAAGTCATCGACGCCCTCCTCGGGGGCGCCTCGGAAGCCGTCATCGCCAGGACCCAAGCGGTTACCGCCACCGGCGGAACTAAGGAGGAAATTCGCCTGTGAGTAGCACGCTCAAGCCCCGCACCACCAAGACCTCGGCGACCCCCGCCGAGCGTCCGCGCATGAGTTCCAAGGAGTTCCAGGAGCGCTTCGAAGCCATCGCCAACAACATCCAGAACGTCATCAAGGGCAAGGATCGCGCCATCCGCGTCGTCGTCACCGCCATCCTCGCTGAAGGCCATGTCCTGCTGGAGGATCTCCCAGGCACTGGCAAGACCATGCTGGCACGGTCCATCGCCCAGACTCTCAACGTCGAGACCAACCGGGTCCAGTGCACTCCCGACCTGCTCCCGTCGGACATCACCGGATCGTCGATCATCGACATGAGCACCCGCGAGTTTCGTTTCTCCCCGGGTCCGATCTTCACCAACATCCTGCTGTCCGACGAGATCAACCGGGCCACCCCCAAGACCCAGTCTGCCTTGCTGGAGGCGATGCAGGAGCGGCGGGTGTCGGTCGACGGCACGACTCACCCGCTGCCTAAGCCCTTCCTGCTGCTGGCGACCCAGAACCCCATCGAGCTGGCCGGGACCTTTCCCCTCCCGGAGGCCCAGCTCGACCGCTTTCTTTTCAAGGTTTCCCTGGGCTACCCGGACCTCGCCGCCGAGGTAGAGGTGATGAAGGCCAACTTCGTCAACGAGGCCATCGAGAGCCTGAAGCCGGTCTGCTCCATCGAGGAGGTTCTCGAGATGCAGCTGTGGCCCAAAGGGGTCACCGTCTCTGAACCGATCATGCAGTACATCGCTGAGATCTGCCAGGCCACGCGGGTCGACGCGTCGCTGCAGCTACCGGCCAGCCCCCGCGCCTCCCTGGCATTGATGCGGGCGGCCCGCGTGGTGGCGGCGTCATACGGGCGCGAGGACGTCCTCCCCGACGACGTCAAGGTCGTGCTCCAGCCGGTCCTGGCCCACCGCCTCGCCCTCACACCCGACGCCGAACTGCGCGACGACACCATCGACAAAGTGGTCGAGCGCATCACCACGCGCGTCAAGGCCCCGATGGGCCTGTAGGCGGGGACGAGCTATCAGCGCCATCCAGGTGCAGGTCGGAAGCCCGGCGGTGGGGGCGCCGCGCTCCCCGGCGCCGCCGCGGCGGTTCCGGCGCGCCAGCCGGGCCAGCGGCGCCCTCGGGGCCATCGAGCGCACCACCGGCATAACGGCCAGCGGGTTGATCCTGCTGGGGTTCTGCGTCGGGGCTTGGATCGCTGGCAAGATCATGGGCGGGCGCGCGATCTATTTGCTCGCGTATTGTGGCGTGGCCCTGCTGGCCGCCGCGTACTACATGGCCCGCCGCAAGCGCCCGGTCACGGCCGAGCGGTCATCCCTTGCCCGCCGCGCCCGAGAAGGCCAGGTCCTGGAGGTGGAGCTCACGCTCAGAGCCGACCGCAGGATCACGACCTTCGTTCTCGAGGAGAAGGTTCACCCCCACCTCGGTAGTACGGTGCGTGTACCCATCGCGACGGTGGCACCGGGCCACGACGTGAAGCACAGCTACAGCATCAGCCCCCGGCTTCGCGGAGTCTACCAGGTGGGTCCATTGACGGCGGAGTTCAGCGACCCCTTCGGGCTGGCGCGGCGCCAGCAGCTCCTCACCGAACGGACCGAGATCATCGTTCATCCGCGTACGGATGACGTCCTCGACCGGCCCCTGACGCGGGGCTTCGAGGACCCCCCTCTGCGCCCCCCGAACTCGCGGGCCTGGCCGGAGGGATTTGAGTTCTACGGCATGCGCGAGTACGTCCGCGGCGACGACATGCGCCGCGTCGTCTGGCGGGCTTTCGCACGTACCGAGAAGCTGCTGGTGCGCGAGTTCGAACAGGGGATCGGGGACCGCATCTCCGTGGTCGTCGACACCGACCGCTCTTGGCACAGCCCCGGCAATCCCTCAGACACCTTTGAGACCGCCGTACGGGTCGCCGCCTCGGTGGGCACCCGGCATATCAAGGACGGGTTCTCCACCCGGCTGGAGTCCAACTATGCGGAACTGGGGGGCTTCCGGGGTCCTCGCGCCAGGCTGCCATTCCTGGACCAGCTGGCCGGCATCCACATGAGCAAGGAGCCGCTCGAGGACGCCCTCACCCGCCTAGTGCGCAACGGTCGCCGGGATGCCCACGTCGTGGTTGTGACCAGCCATTTTTCGTCTCTGGCCGCGGCCCAGGCCAATTTGCTAATCAGTGGGGGAGCCTCACTGACGGTGGCGGCGGTGGTTTGGGAGGAGTCCGACCCGGTATCGATGCGGCGGGCACGTGAGATTGGCGCGCAGGTCGTCCCGGTGAAGCCGGGGGCGTCACTCCGGGGCGTTTTCCGAGCCAGCCTCCAAACCAACATCAGGATGCATTGATGCGGCGCGACGTATGAGTGACGACGCGCCCGCCCCAGTCGCGCCCCCGCGCGTCTCCGGCCTAGAGGTCCAGACGGACGAGATCCTCCGCGGGGATGCGCCCGAGCAGGCGGGCGAGGCCGCCCCCGAGGCCGTCGAGGCGCCGAGGGCGTCGCCGCTGTTGACAGGCCTTGCCGGCCTCTGCGCATCGGCCGCGGCGGCGTGGATGGTGGCCGGCGTCTTCCGCGGTTTCAGCGCGCACCTGGTGGGACTGCTCGGAGTGGGTATCGGTGCCGGGCTGGTGATCCTCTCCCATCGCCTGCGCAACGCCGCCGCCCTACAGTGGCTGGTCGTCCCCGCGGCTGCCCTCACCGGCGCCATTCTTGTTGCTCCCGACGCCCACGCGGGCAGCTCCAGCCTCGTCGGTTTGGTGGTCGACGCCGTTCACTCCGGTGGCCTGCTCCAGCCTCCAATCAGCTTCGACCCCGGCTGGCGATTTGTCCTAGTGGTGATCTTCGCCCTCCTTGCCGCCGCCTCCTGCTCCCTGGCGGTCAACACCAACCGGCCCAAGTTGGCCGTGCTGCTGCCAGGTCCGGTGGTCGCGGGGGCGGCCCTGATCCAGCCCAGCGGTACCGAGATCATCTCCACCGCGGTTGCCCTTGTGCTGGTCGTCATTGGCCTGGCCCTGGCCTATGGCGCTGAGCTCGGCAGCGACGGCAACCTCTCGAGCGGGTTCGAGCTCCAGCGCCTGGGCCGAGGGGTTGCCTTTGCCGGCGGCCTTGCCGGCCTGCTCGTGGCGCTCAGCAGCCTCGGCATCCTTTTCCCGCAGCCCAACCGCGACAGAACCATCCCTCCGCAGGCGCCGCAGACCCCGCCGGAGGAGCCAGACCGGGTGCTATTCCGCTACACCTCCACCCGCCCGGTGCCACTTCGGCTCGGCGTGATCGACGTCTACGATACGCGCGACTCAACGTGGAAGCTGCCCCCCTACGACACCCGTCGCCTGGAGCGGCTGGCGCCGCCGACGAAGATCCCCGGGACCAAGGGGGCCGGCATCAATCCCATCAGGGCGGCATTCTCCATCGCCGACGTCCGGGGCCACGCCATCCCCGACATCGCCGGCATCACGTCGTTCACCGGCCCGCACGATGCCATCGACTATGACCGCAGGACCGGCGCGGTGCGACTGGCGGACAAGCCCGCCTTCCCCGGGCTGCATTACAGCATCATCGCTGTCGACCTAGCGGCGATCCCTGTGGCGGACATGGCCAAGGCCGGGGCGCCCGACGTCGACAAGCATTACCTCGACGCCCCCAAGGCTCCCCCCGAGGTGATCGCCCTGCTGGCCCAGTACGAGCAGGCGATTGCGAAGTTGGGAGTCCCGGCGGACGCCTTCAACCGCCTCCAGTTCCTCCGCAACCGGCTTCTTCAGCAAGTCGTCGCCTCGGGCGCCGGCACCCCGACCACGCTGCCGGCGACGCGGGTGGCGCAGATGCTCAACGGCGGCGAAGGGTCTCCCTACGAAATCACCGCGGCAGAAGCTTTGCTGGCCCGCTGGGCCGGCGTCCCCTCGCGCATCGGTTATGGGTATTACGGCGGAGACAAGAGCGCCGACGGCTCCTTTGAGATCCGGCCCAAGGACGGGACCACCTTCCTCGAGGCGTACTTCAAGGGTTATGGCTGGATCCCGCTGGTCGGTGTTCCGCCCCACGCCAAACCCAGCACTACGCAGTCCAAGAAGAAGAAGTTGCCCAACGTCCACGAGTCGGACCAGCTGGCGTTGGAGGTCCTGGTGCCGGTGGAGTACGACAACCCTCACCAGCTCTTTGAGTACGTCCGCTATTACCTCGGGATCGTGGGGGGGCCGGCGCTGGCGCTGCTGGCATTGCTGGCCGGGTACCCCTGGCTGCTGAAGCTGCTGCGGGGCTACGTGCGTAACCTCTGGGCAAAACGCACCAGCCCTCGAGCCAGGGTGGCGGTGGTTTACTGCGAGTTCCGTGACCGGGCCCGGGACCTGGCCATCGGCGATCCGTCAGCCACCCCCATCGAATTCCTGGGCAGCCTCGACGCCGACGCGGAGCACGACGAGCTGGCCTGGCTGGTGACGCGCGCCATCTGGGGGGACCTCGGCCGTGACCTCCGCGACGAGGACGTGCGGGCCGCAGGGGACCTGGCGAAGTCGCTGACCCGACGCTTCCTGCGTGCCCAGTCGCCGCTCAACAGGGTCCTCGGTGCGATTGCCCGCACCTCCCTGCGGGAGCCCTACACCCGCGAGATCCCCAATTTCTGGCTGGAACGCACGAACCGGGGCGAGCTGCGGCGCCGGTATCGACGCTTCAGGCGCGACCTGACCCTCCGCCGTCATGGTCGTCGGAGCGTCCTTGCCCCTGCGATCGGGGTTGTTGCGTGCCTGCTGCTCTCCGGCTGTGGCGACATCGTCCACGCCTCCAATCGCAAATTCCCAGACAAACTGATTCCCGCGTCCATCGGCCAGCTGGACCTGAAACGAGACCGCAAGTCCGAGAAGGCGTATACCTCCGCGGGCCGGACCTCGCTGGCGCAGACCGGCCGCGTCTACCTGATCGAGCATGACGAGGGCATCATCGAGGGATCTCTCCAGGTGACGGTCTTCAAGGACAAGGTGAACACCGATGACCTCAACGACGAGAGCCTGTCCGGGCGCTGCCTGGACAACCCGTTGAGCTGCACGGGGTTGGAGACTTTCATCGGGATGCAGACGTCCCTCGGCGGCACCAACACCTTTCACCGCTTCTACTATCGGGATCGTCGCGGCTACTTCATGCAGGTTGCGGACCCCGCGGAGCAGGTCTACATGTGGTTCCCGCCGCACACCCAGAGCATGATGCTCATGATCCTGCGCAGCCAGTTCCCGGGGAATTCCGGTCTGGCTCTGTACCATGCCCTTATTGACTACCAGGTGGGCGCTAGACCCTCTGCCGTACCTATTCCGTCCCCTTCGTTCCTGACCGCCAGCCCGTCGCCCAGCCCGGCGAGCGAAGGCGGCGGATCGCCCTCGCCCGGCGGCTCCAGCTCCCCGGGCACCGGCGGTAGGCCGACTGCCGGACCCTCGAGTCCCCCCTGATGGAGAGCAGATCATGAAATCGACAACCCCCGCCAATCCGGCCCCCCTTCTCGGTCGCGTCCAGCCGCGGGCACGCCGCCTGTGCCGCCTCGCGATCTTCCTCTGTGCGCTTGGCCTGGCGGGCTGTGGGCCGCAGTTCAGCCTTCTCGCCGGGCTAAAGGGAGTGACCCAGGACGTGGTCCTGGGCGGCGGGCGCAAGCCGTCTCCACCTCCACCCCAGCTCCCGATTCAGAACGCCTACCAGCCGCCCGTCATCCCTCTGCCCGGACTGATTACTCCACCGCCGGCCCGGGCCGCGTTGCCAAGTCCGCCACCGCCGCCAGATTGCCCTCGGGCCGACCCCTTCGCAGTGCCCGCGGTGCCGGCGACCAACCTCTCGGACACTCCCCCCAGCAAGGGCGCGCCGTATCGGTATCGCTACAGCGGCAAGTCACAGATCGGGAGCGCACCGGTCCAGGTCCTGCCAACCGCCGGCACCCGCGAGGTCACGGACGCGGGACCGGCCTCGGTCCCCGGGGAGACCGGTGCCTTCAGGTTCGTCTACGTTGAGACCTACAATGGCGTCGCCGTCTCCACAACCTACACCGTGGTGCCCCAGGACCCGGCGTCGAACAACCCCCTGGCGCAATCGACGACGGCAGGCATTTACCTGTCCGAGACGTCCAGTGCCGACGGTAAGTACGCATTCAAACCGCAGGCGCCGGGACTCCAGCAGATGCCCTTCCCGGCCCTGACCAGCAAGAGCTTTGGTAGCTCGGCGAGCGACCCGACCCTGCAGGAGACTGAGACCCTGCAGCCCGATGTCTACTTCAGCAACCCCTTCCCATTTTTCCCCGGCCCTTCGGGTAGCGACCAGCACTCACCGGGGACCAAAGTCGTCGGCAAAGACCGCGTCGACGCTTGCGGCGTAATCGTTGACGCCTGGCAGGTGGAGCTGGTGGGGACCTTCAACTCACCGTCGGCCCAGTTGACGTTCGACAACCTCGTCGACTTCGCCACGGAGTATGGGGGGCTGCCAATCTGGGAGCACACGCGTGTACAGGGGAGCCAGAACGACCCCAAGAGCGGTAAGTCCCAGACCATCATGCTCGATGAGATAGCGACCATCAGCCAGTTGCCGCGCAAGGCTCAGTGAGGGCTGTGCCCGCCGGGAGCCGCCCGTGAGGCGGGGGCTGCTGGTGGCCTGCGCGCTGGTCGCCCTGGTGGCCGGCTGCGGGCAGCGCACCTCGACCACCCTGCTGGAACTCGACAGTCAGAACGATGCGCAGAGCCCCCCCTTTACCGCCCAGCACGCGTGGCAGCTGGCCTACAGCTGGAATTGCGCCCAAGACATCTCGGAGGGCAGGACCCAGGCTAACCGCTTTGCCTACACCGTCTACTACGCGGAGGATCATTCCACCGCCACCGAGAACTACCAGCTGAACAAGACGGGAAAAAGCGGCAAGGGGACGGTGCGCTACAACCGCAACGGGATCTACTTCATCAAGGTCCAGTCGGACTGCCACTGGAAGGTGACCGTCACCCCTCAGGGGGCATCGCCGCCTGCGTGACCGCGTGCGGAGGCGGTTCGTGCCTTGTCTCCCGCGTCAGTAGACCAGGTTCCCCCCAAAGGTTGGTGTCCGTCCGGCAACCACGTCCGCCCGCCACTGGGCCAGGCGCCGATCCTTCCAGAACACGGCGCATTCATCAAAGTAGACAAGCACCGCATCCTTGCTGCCCCGCACCAGGAGGTCGTTGGCCAGGGACATGTTGGGACCGAACGAGTTGAGCTGGGGCGACCCTGGAGTCGTGCCGGCGGCCTTTAGTTCGCGCTCCGCTCCACGAACATCGCCGCTCCGCAGCAGCACGCGCCCCAGGACCATGTGTCCATCGTGGATGGCGTTTCCCCGGTTCCAGTTTTCGGGGCTGCTTGCCAGCGCGAGCTGCGCGTATCGCCGGGCCTTGGTCATGTCGTCCGCGAGAAAGGCAGTTTTCGCCAGCGTGGGCAGCTTGCCCACTTTGGTTGGGCCTGAGGACAGCCGATAGGACCGTTCAAACTCAATCAGGGCTCTTGCAGACAGGTCACTGCTGGAAGAGCGACTCGGAATTCCCTCCAACAGATAGAGCTGGCCCAGGCTCTCGGGCCAGCGCTCATCAGTGGGCTGCTGGGTTTCTGCGTCTCGGTAGATCATCTCGGCCCGGCCGTACTCCCCGGAATTCTTGTCGTGGGCTGCAACGTTGCCCAAAACGGACGCGTCGTGGGGATGGCGTCGAAGTTGGGCCTGCCATGCGGAATCGGCTTTCGCCCAGTCCAACGTTTCGGTCGCTCGATTAACGGCTGCGTAGGGCGAGCCCAGGACGGCCAGACCGGGATGGTGGTCAATCAGCCAGATGATCTGGGGCACCCTCGCGGCGCGAGCCCCCGGGTCCCTGAACTGCCTGCCCCAGTAATAGCCAAGAAGGCGCGCGCGCTTGGTCACGTCATTTGGAGAACCCCTTAGATCGGCCTCAAGGCGTTGGGCGTCTGCGGAGCTCATCCGGGTGCCCTCGACAGCGTCGAATTCACTGCTGTCGCGGATCGCGAGTCTTATCACCGCTTGCGCCAGGACACCGGGAATTATGCGAGCAGCGACCGGTATGAGTCCTACACTGAGAAGGCATATTGCCACCGCCGTGCCAGAGACCCACAGCCAGTAGTTTCTACGGCGCGGTAGCGGACCCGCCGCCGGCGCGGCATGACCCTCGTCTTCCATAGGTACTCTCAGCTACCTGAAATCGATGCTCACGAGTGCCCGGTCGAAACCGGTGTCCCTACTTGCACCACCGTTTGCTGTTCCCAGGATTCAATAGCTGCCTCGATGACCTGTTGGGCGCGTAGGCCGTCCTCACCACTGCCGTCGATGTCCTCCGGCCGGGTTCGCTTAACCAGATCGTCAATCCAGGCCGTCACCCGGGCCTGGAATGTCTGGTCGAAGGCGGTCATCCCGCCCAGGTTCTCATGCCGTTCGACCACACCGCCGCTGCGGTTCGTCAGGGTCAGAAGCTCGAAGGCGTTCTGGATCGTCAGCATCGCCTTTGAGCCGATCACCTCGCAGCGCTCCAGCCCGTACGCCGGACCGGCGTCGTAGCTCCCGGTCAACACGCCGATCACCCCACTGCGAAATTCCAGGTTGAGCAGCGCGTTCGACCAGTTGATGCGCCCGGGACCGCGCTTGAGCAGCGCGTGAACCCGCTCGATGTCGCCGCACAGGTAACGCAGCACATCGACCGAATGCGGGTGCAGGGCGCGGAGGTGAAAGTAGGGGGACGACTCGTTGGGATTCCCCAACCAGAGGGTGATCCGCGCCATGTTGACCTCGCCGAGCCGGCCGGCGTCGATCCACTCTTTGGCGCGGCGGGCCGCGGGGGTGAAATGGTGGTTGAGGTTGATGCCGTAGGGGATCTCCCTCTGCCGCGCCAGGGCGACCATCTCGGTCGCCTCCGCAAGGTCGTTGGAGATCGGCTTTTCGCCCAGGACCGCGATGTCCGCGGCGAGAAGCGCGATGGTGGGCGCGTGATGGTCGGAACCATTGTCCAAGCCAGCGGTGGCAACACTGGCGGTGTCGACCCTGGTCCCCGAGGCGATCATCTCCGCAACGCCCGCGAAGGCCGGGCACCCGTAGTCCCGCGCGAAAGCGCGCGCGCGCTCTGGGTCCGGCTCACAGACCGCCACCACCTCGGCCCGGCCGTCCGCGCGGTAGGCGTTGGCGTGCAGCCGCCCGATCCCGCCCGCCCCGACCACGGCGACCCGGATCGTCAAAAGGCGGCCAGGCCTGCCTCTCGCTTGGCCTTCTCCGCCGTCCAGAAGTTGAGCCAGCTCACCCCCGGGAGCTCGGACTGCAGCACCGGGAGCATGGGGTCGGGACGCCCCGCGAGCTCGCGGTCCAGCCATTCCTGAAGCGCGGCGTCCATCCTCGCCGCGACGTCGGGCCGTGACTGGGCGACGTTGCGCTGTTCGGCAGGGTCGGCGGCCAGGTCGTACAACTCGTTCTCGGTATGGCCGTAGGCCCCGGCGTCGTAGTTGCGGATGTACTTCCAGTCCCGCGTGCGCCAGCCGCGTTTGGCCTGCCAGGTGCACTCGCTCAGGGGGATGCCGGGTCGGTCGACAGTGGCCTCACCTCGCATCAGCGGCAGCAGGCTACGCCCGTCGACGCCTGCTGGGATCGGGATCCCGGCGGCCTCGCATACCGTGGGCATGATGTCGATGAGCTGGACCAGGCCGTCTTGCCTGCTCGCGGGCAGCGACCCCGGCCAGCGGATCATCAGCGGGACGTTGACCACCGAGTCATAGAGGCCGGCGTGGTCCCACCACGCTTCGTGCTCCGCCATGTTCTCGCCGTGGTCACCAAAGAACACGATCATGGTCTCCTCGGCGATCCCCAGCGTGTCGAGGTGGCGCAGGAGCTCGCCCACGTGGTCGTCAAGGTACGCGACCTCAGCGTCATACAGCGCTGAGACGTGATCCAGGCTGGGAATCTCCCCCAACAGGCTGTAGTGCCGCTCCTGGAACAGCTCATACGTGGGACTGACCGCCAGCAGTCGGTGTAGTTCGACTGGATCCTGGCGCGGGAGCCCGGCGGTGAAGCGGTCGCGGTAAGACGCGGGCGGCTGGTAGGGAATATGGGCATCCCAGTAGTGAATGAACAGGAAGAAATCGTCCCCCGCGTGCTCCTTGATCCACGGCAGCGCCAGGCGGTTGACGGTGTCGCCGGTCGCGCGGGTCCGGCCGCGGGGCTTGAGGTAATACTCGTAGCCGCGGACGAACCAATCCTTCATGTTGACCAGGTTGTCCACGGCCGCAGTGGTGAACCCCGCCGCCTCCATGACCTGCGGCAGCCAGGGTATATCCGCATCGAATACCGCGCCGGGCCAGAAATGGGCCACGATCCCATGGTTGATGCCATACCTACCGGTGAAGACTGAGGTGTGCGACGGCTGGGTGGGGACGTCGGACGCGAAGCAGGCGCTGAAGAGGGCGCCCTGGGCGGCGGCGGCGTCAATGTTGGGGGTGGTTGGGCGGCCGTAGCCGAGGCAGGAAAGGTGGTCCGCGCGGACCGTGTCCATGGACACCATGATGACATTCATTTCGTAGACAACTTTACGATGAGCGGGCTTTCAGGTAGTTTATACGGAGCATTTACATACTCCCGAATTGGGGCCGTGCGCAAGGAGTTCTCCGCCGAAATGACCTGGGGGCAAGTGATCACGGGACAGCTGGTGGACGCGACCGCCGACCTGCAGGTCCCGGGGGCCCTGAGCCACCGCTTGGCCGTCGACGGCTATGCCTTCCTGCCTGGGCTGGTGCCCGCCGCGGACATCGCCGGGCTCCGCGAACAGGTTCTCTCACGGATTGCCGGGCTGGGCTGGCTGGAGGAGGGGAGCGATCCCGCCGAGGCGAGGCCGGGCACGGCGCCGGTGGTGCCCTATGAGGATGAGCGCTGGTGGGAGGGCTACGTCGCCATCCAGGAGCTGGAGGATTTCCATGCCCTGGCCCACCACCCCAGCATTCGAGCTGTCATGGCGTCCGTGGTTGACCCTGAGCTTCTGGTCCAGCCCCTGAAGATCGCCCGCGTCACCTATCCCAGCACCGACTACCCAACCCCCGCTCACCAGGATTTCTACTTCGTACGCGGCGCCTACGACGTCTTCACGGCCTGGATCCCGCTTGCCGATTGCCCCATCGACCTGGGCGGCCTGCATGTCCTGGCCGGTTCACACCGCGAGGGACTCAAAGGTGTCGTGCCGGCCCGTGGCGCCGGTGGGATTGCCGCCGAGGTCCCGGATGGCGTCACCTGGCTGACGACCGATTACCGCGCTGGTGACGTGCTGATGTTCCATAGCCTGCTGGTCCATTTCGCGCCCGCCAACCACGGCGAGCGCTTGCGCCTCTCGGCCGACTTTAGGTACCAGTCGAGCCGGGACCCGATTGTCACGGCCGCCCTGCTACCGCATGAGTTCGGTAACGGCCGGGTGCCGGGCTGGCAGCAACTCTCCCGGAGTTGGAGTTCGGCCCACTGCATAGAGGTCCCGGCCGGAATCCGGCTGGCATCCTGGCGTCCCGAGGCCGAGGAGCCGGTGCCCTCGCGTCTCCTTGCCGGGCGTACTTTGTAAATTGAGCCGGCGCGACGAGTTCAGCCCGCCAGTTATGTCGAGGATTATGGGGCGCGCCGCACATGTTGCACGCCAGGGAGGTTGTATTGAACACTGAGACCCGCCTGAAACCGGACCGGGCCAGCAACCCCAAAGGTCGCCTGACCTTGCTGATGGCAATCACATCGCTGCTTAGCTTCCTGCTCGCCCCCGGCGTCCTCTTTGCCACCCCCGTGCACGCGGCCGGTGCCAGCGGCGCCCTCTTCGGCCTCTTTCCTGCCGGAAATGACCATTCCTATCCTCTCGCCGACGCCTTCTATGCCACCGGTGGGGCGCTCGATCCCAACCTGGGGGTCAGTGGGATGGGGGCTTACCTCCCGGCGATGGTGAGGTGGCAGGGCGCCAACAACGACGTGATCAACATGTACGAGACGGTAGGGGGCGAGGCCTCTCTTCTCGCTTACGACCTGCCCACGACCTGGGATACGTATCACTCCATTCCGATGGTGAGCTGGAGCGCCATCACTCAGGACCAGCTGGCGGCCAGCGGCGGTTACGACAGCTATCTCCAAGGCTTCGCGTTGACGCTGAAGCAGTTCATCAGCGGCGTGGATGCCAACGGTGCGGCCGCCCCCGCAGGGGGCAGGCGCCTTTTCCTGCGGCCCGACTGGGAGGCTAACGGTAACTGGTACGGTTGGTCGCCGGCGGCCAACGCTTCAGACTGCGCCACCATGGCCCAGCAGGAGGCCAACTATGTTGCGATGTGGCGCCACGTCCACGACGTGGTCATGTCCGCGGGTGGCTTCTCCTCTTCCCAGGTCTCCTGGGTCTTCTCAGTCAACAACACGGACTACGCGCCCTCGATCCCGGCGTCCTGCGCCAACGGGGCTTCTGATATCGTCCCCCACATTTACCCCGGAGACGCGTACGTCGACTGGGTGGGGATAGACGGCTACAACTGGGCCGACCGTGGCACACAATCCGCCGCCACCATCTTTGGACCGATGGTCAGCAAGCTCAAGGGACTGACCACCCGACCGCTGAGCATCGACGAGGTCGGCACCGGCACCCAGACCCAGCCGACGCTGGCGCCGACGCAACCCAACAACGTGTACTACACGGCGGCCCAGAAGGGTGCCTGGATCGCGGACTACTTCAACTACCTGCAGACGGCCGGGATCAAGATGTCACTGTGGTTCAACAACAACAAGGAGGAGGACTGGGCGGTGTTCTCTCAGCCGGGTGCCCAGGATCCTTTGAGTCGCGGGGACAGCACCTTCACGGACGGGCTGACGATCTACAACACCTACACCGAGTACGCGACTGGTGTGCGTTCAACCTACTTCATCTCCCCGGATCAGACCAACCCACGGCTCCTCACGGACGCTCAGTTCGGCGGTCAGTAGCCGCCCCCGTCACAGGCCGGGCCCGCCCTTGAAGATCACCCGGATCAGCAGCGCCACGGTTGAGGCCAACTTTGATTGGACCATCGTCCGCGTCGAGACCGACGAGCGGATCACCGGGCATGGTGAGGCTTTTTTGCAGTCGGGCTTGCCGGCCCAGGTCCGCGTCTTCGACCGCCTGCTGGTGGGCAGCGACCCGCTCAATGTCGGCCCGCTCTGGACCCGGATGTGCTGGGCTGCCTCGGCCGAGCAGGCGCGCCACGCCATCTCCGGCATCGAAACGGCGCTCCTCGACATCAAGGGCCAGGCCCTGGGCGTGCCGATCTGGCAGCTGCTCGGCGGGCGTTATCGAGAGAAGGTGCGGATCTACCTCGACTGCCACGCAGGGCAGTCACTCGAGAGCATCGGGCCGCTCCTGCTGCGGCGCCGACCGGAGTGGGCGGGCGGGGGAGAGGCCAGCGGGAGCTACTTTGACCCCAGCACCGAGGACGCCGCAGACTTCACCCCGGAGGCCTACGCCGCGGCGGCGCGGGCGGCGGTCGGGCGCGGTTACACCGCCCTCAAGTTCGACCTCGACGTGCCCACACCCGGGGTGGCGGCCGATCCCCACGCCCGCGTCCTGGCCCCGGCGCAGCTCGACCACCTGCTCTCCCTTGTCGAGGCCGTGATCGCGGCGGTGCCGCGCACCGTTGAGGTCGCCTTCGACTGCCATTGGCGCTTCACCCTGCGTGACGCAACACGGCTCTCGCAGGCGGTGCAGCACCTACCCCTGGCCTGGCTCGAGGACCCCACCCCGCCCCATGACATCGAGGCGCTGCGCGCCATGCGGAGGGCGTCGTCGACGTCGATCGGGATGGGGGAGAACTGGTACGGCCTGGAGGCCTTCCAGGAGCCCATCAGCGCCGAGGTCATCGACGTTGTCCTTCCCGACCTGCAGAAGTGCGGTGGCCTCCGTGAGGGACAGCGCATCGCCGAGTTGGCGGGCCTCCACAACCTGCTGGTCTCGCCGCACAACATCTCCGGCCCTATCGGCACGCTCGCTTCGGCGCACCTCTGCGCCGCCATTCCCAACTTCCTGGCCCTCGAGTTTCACGCCGCCGATGTGCCCTTCTTCGACTCGCTACTGGCCGGGCGCGAGGGGCCGCTGGTCCGAGACGGCCACGTTGAGGTGGGCGACGCTCCCGGGCTTGGCGCGGTCCCGAACATGGAGGTGCTGGCGCGCTACGCGAAGGCCGGCGAGCCGATCTTCGATTAGAGGCAGCGGTACACCGTCTGCATCAGCCTGGCAGTGCTGACGCCGTCATTCGTCATCTGGTTCTTGGTGAAGCCGAACGAGAGGCGCCGCTCGGGGTCGGCGAAGCCCAGCGCCCCTCCGGCCCCGCTGTGGCCGTACGCCCGGGCGCCGTGGGGCATGCCGAGGTCCATGACGTCCAGCGGTATCGCCCCGTAGCCCAGCGCGAACCCCAGCGCGGTCCCGTCGGGTAGGAATTGCTCGGTGAAGAACGTGTCGATGGACCTCTGTGAGACGAGCCTCACCCCGTCCAGTTCTCCTCCGCACGCCAACGCGGCATACATGCGAGCGAGGCTGCGGGCGTCCCCGATGGCGTTGCCCGCCGCGATTTCCGCGCTCTGAATCCAGGGTTGGTTGAAGGTGCGGTAGAGATATGTGGGTGGATCGGCGGCTTCGGGGCTCATGAAGACCAGGGAGTAGATCACGGCTTCCGGCGAGTTCAATTCTCCTCGCGCCAGGGCGCGGCGCGCGGCCGCGAGGGCGGTCTCCTGGGCCTCGCGCTCGGTGTCGGTGTCCGGTGGTAGCGGCGGAATCACTGGGGTGACGCGTCCCTCGAGCGCCCGCGGTAGCCCGATGTAAAGGTCCAGTCCCAGGGGCGTGGCCACCTCGGTGGCGAAGAAACGTCCCAGACTCATCCCGGTCACCCTCTCGACCAGTTCGCCCAGGATGTATCCGTAGGTCAGCGCATGGTATCCGGCGGCGGTACCCGGCACCCATGCCGGGGGGGCAGCGGCGAGCAGCGCGGCCAGCCCGGATCGGTCCTCGAGCCCACGCCCATCGGGGCCGATGACCTCCCAGTAGCGCGGCAGGGAGATCACCCCGGCGGTGTGGCTCAGAACATGCCGCACCAGCGTGGATTCTTTGCCGGCGGTCGCGTATTCCGGCCAATAGCGGCCAATGGCGGCCTCGGGGTCGAGCAGGCCGCGGTCGTATAGCAGTTGGACGCACAGGGCCGTCAACCCCTTGGTCACCGAGAACATGGTCACCAGGGTGTCTTTCTGCCACGGGCCTTCCGCGGCGGCCCCGGCCCAGAAGTCGGCGACCACTTCCCCGTCGAGGTAGACCGCCACGGCGGCACCGACCTCACCGGATTCCTCGATGAGGCGGCGCAGTTCATCTGCCAGGGGGGCGAAGGCGGGCTCCCAGCGGCCGCTCAAGGTAGTGCTCACCGAGGGCGTCTTGGAGGTATGTCAGGAATCATGACTAACCGCCATCATACGTGCTACTGTGTTTTAGCGGAAGCCAATTGGAGGAACGCACACACATGCCCAGCGCGGACACCGAGCAGTTCAAAACCTTTGGTTTTGTCACCTGGCGAGAGGCACTCTCGCCAGACGAGGTCAAGCAGATCGAGGACGAGCTCATAGTCGCGATGGAGCAGGCCTACGCCGCCACGCCATTCGACGGCACGGTGCGGCACTGGCTACCCCTGCTCAGCCCCCTGACCCCCAAGATCGCCTCTCTGGGCGAGGACCCGCGTTTCTATGCCAAGGCCAGGGAGCTTGTCGAGGACGATGTCGTCCTCTTCATCGTCGACGGGAACCGCTACATCAGCCCCACCCACTGGCACCCCGACGGTGAGCCCACGACCCACGGCGTCAAGTTCTTCATCTACCTTGGCAACCTCGGCGCCGAGACCGGCGCCCTCCGCGTTGTTCCGGGTTCGCACAAGGAGCCCTTTCACGACGCCGTCAAAGCCTTTGCCGGTCGCGAGGATGTTGAGGTGCCGGACATCCCGGCGTACGTCTTCAACTGCCAGCCCGGAGATGTTCTGGCCTTCGACTACCCGATGTGGCACGCCAGCGTGGGCGGGTCCAAGGACCGGCGCATGTGCACCATCGAGTACTACAAGAAGCCGGCTACCGAGGTCGAGGCCACCAGTATCCGGGAGCACCACGCCCTGATCACGCGCGCCGTCGACGAGACCTTCAAGCGCCAGGGCTTCCCCTTCTACGACCAAGCGTGGCTGGACGCCCCCGACCAGAGCGATGTGCGACGTGAGATCGTGGCCGGGATGCGCGAGGCAGGCATGCTGGACAACCCGGCCAACCTGGGCCTGGCCGGCGCAGCGCCGGCGACCACCTAAAGCCGTTTTAAGCCGGCAGGAGGCGCGCGCCGCATAGTGAGGTCTGATGGCCGCGGCAGGTAGATCGACCAAGGCGGGGCGGGTCCCGGGATTTGCGCACCTGGCTCTGCTGCTGGCCCTGCTGGTACTGGTTGTCTCGATCGCGCTGCGGGCAAGCAGCACCCAGCCGCCCGCGGTAGCGGAGTTCGCCCCCCAGGCCCGGGAACAGATCAAGCAGGCCCCGGCGGAGCAGAGCGGCCTCTTCGGGAACGGCGCAGGGGGCGAGTTCTTCTCACCACCGCCGTCGCCAAGCCCGCTGCCCTCGCAGCTCGCCGCACTGCTCGCGTCGCCGACGCCGGAGGTGGAGCGGGGCAAGGTGCGCAACTGCATCGGTGACCCGCCGCGGCAGATTGAGGACCCGCAGTCGCCGCCCTGCGTGCCCTACTTCCAGGGCCCCAACGGCGGGGCGACCTCCAAGCTCGGGGTTACCGGTGACGAGGTCCGGGTGGTGGTGCCCAGCGCCGGTACCGATGGTCACGGGCTGCAGCAGATCGCCGCCCTGCAGAACTTCTTCAACAAGCGATTCCAGTTCTACGGCCGTCAGCTGCACCTTTTCAGCGCCTGCGGCGCTGACGACTCGCCCACCGGCCAGCGCGCCGCCGCCGTCTGCGCCGCCACCGACCCCACCGTCCACGGCAGCGCCTTTGCCTCCACCGACCAGGGTGCCGAGGCCGGCAACCAGTACTACCCCGCCCTGGCCAAGCAGGGAGTAATCGGGGTGACCAACGTCCCCCAGTACGACGATGCCTTTTTGCAGTCCAACCGGCCCTACATCTGGCAGTACCCGCCCGCGGCCAACCAGGTCATGACCTCGCTCGGCCAATGGAGTTGCGCCCGCCTGCTGGGGCCGGCGACCCACACCAGCGACCCTCTATTGCGGGGCAAGCCCCGCAAGCTTGGCGTTGTCTTTCAGACCATCTTCGCAGGTAGCAACCTCAACCCGGACCCCTACCTGAACCAGCTGAAGACGTGCGGCATCCAGGTCGACCCCAATGATGTTTTCCAGTTCCCCTACGCGGACTCCAGCGGCACCGCCGGCCAGCAGCCCACCAACTCTTCGAATGCGATCCTCAGGTTCAACCAGGACCACGTCACCACCGTCGCCTGCCTCTGCGTGGCCTTCGACGACGGCCAGCTGTTCACCCAGGCTGACAACCAGCAGTACCATCCTGAGTGGGTCGTCTCCAGCTACCTATACAACGACATCCAGTACTTTCTCACGCTCACGAATTCCAAGTCGCATGCGACGCAGATGGCCGACACCTACGGCCTGCGCTTCTATCCAAAGTCCGTCGACTGGGCCAACAATCCGACCCAGTGGGCGACTACGGAAGGCGACCCGAGTTTTCCGCCGCCTACCTCCCCCGGCGCTCTCTTCGTTGACAACGACGTGTACCACACCCTCCTGCTGATCGCCTCGGGGATCCAGATGGCCGGGCCCAATCTCAACCCGCAGACGTTCGAGCACGGCTTGCAGACCACCGTCTTCCCCAACCCCGACACGCCGCCCATCTTCCAGGGCCACGTTGGCTTCAACGGCCCCTACGGCCCCGACCACAGCATGATCAAGGACGCCGCTGAGATCTGGTGGTCCAACACCGATGCCGGCGGCGCGTACTGCTATGTGGCCCACGGGGCTCGCCACCCGGTCGGTTCGCCCTGGGAGAAGGGTGATAGCCAGGACTTTGCCCCCAACCCCTGCGACTCCGCCGCCGGGGCTTCCAGCGAGTAACCAAGGAGGAACCCAACTATGGCCAGCACAGATCACGAGCATTTCAAAACGTTCGGCTTTGCCACTTGGCGCAATGCGCTCTCTGCCGAGGAGGTTCGTCAGATCGAGGACGAACTGATGTCCGCGATGGAGCAGGCGCACACCGCGCGACCATTCGATGGGAGCGAGCGCCACTGGCTGCCCCTCCTCACTCCTCGCACGCCCAAGATCGCTTCACTGGCTGAAGACCCGCGCTTCTATGAGAAGGCGAAGGAATTGGTCGACGGTGATGTGATCCTGATGGTCACCGACGGCAACCGGTACGTCACCGACACTCCCTGGCACCCCGACGGTGTCACCGGGAAGACTTCGCTCGGCGTCAAATTCTTTGTTTACCTCGGTTCGCTTCGAGCCGACACGGGAGCCTTGCGCGTGGTACCCGGCTCCCACCTGGAACCTCTGCACCAGGAGTTGGGAGAGTACGCTCGCCGGGACGGCGTTGGGGTGGATGACATTCCCTCGTATTCATTCGACTGTGAGCCGGGGGATGTCCTGGCCTTCGACTTCCCCATCTGGCACGCGAGCGCCGGCGGCTCGAAAGACCGTCGCATGTGCACCGTCGAGTACTACAGGAAGCCCTCGAACGAGGAGGAGTGGGCAGCGGTCAAGGGCCATTTCGGCGTGGTTGAAGCCGTCACCAAGGACGCGATGAAGGGTGAGGGCTTCCCCTTCTACGACCCGGCCTGGGTCGAGGATCCAGAACAGAGTGACACCCGGCGCGAGATCATCGCCAACATGCGGGAGGCCGGATTCTTCGCGAACCCGGCCAACCTCGGGAGGGCTGAGCCGGCGCCGGTTTAGGGTTGATCTCCCCGCGCCACCAGGTTGATCCGCCGGCCGACCACCGGGATCAAGATCGGCACGGCGTTGTGGAAGCGCAGCGCGTGGGAGACGAAATGCCCAGGGTCTTCGCCGTTGCCGGTGAAGAGATCCCAATGCATCGGCACGGCCAGCTGGGCGCCACTTTCCTCCACCAGGTGAGCGGCATCGAACGCGTTCATATTGCCGGCGATACCGTGGCCGTGCCGGAAGTATCCCTGGCCGTTGATGGGCAGCATCAGCAGGTCGAGGTCAAGGTTGCGCACGGTTTCGACCAGCCCGTCATAGACCATCGTATCGCCGAGGTGCGCGATCCGGACGCCATCGATCTCGATGACGTAGCCAAGGTAGCGGTGCCGTCCCTGGTCGTCGATGAACAGGCCGTAGCCGTCGCGGTTGGGGTCGTCGGAGTGCACAGCCGGGATGGCGGTCAGACGCACCGCCTTGTGCTCCAGGACCTGCCCGACGATCATGCCGGTGAGTCGCTCCGGGGCGACGTCCATCTCCACCACCGCCTCGAGGACCTGAGCCGGGACCACGCCGCGCGCTGATCCCGATGCGGTCATCAGCTGGGGAAATCCCAGCGGGTCGATATGGTCGACGTGGTTGTGGGTGCCGATGACCAGGTCCGCGCTGCCGAATGCCGTCGGGTCGAGCGGCGAGGGGTAGGCCCGGCCGTAGTTGCCATAGTCGGTGATGAAGGCGTCGATGACGAGGGTCGCGTCACCACCCCGTATGACCCACCCTTCCTGTCCCAGCCACCAGAGCGCTACGGTGCCGGCCGGGACGTTCGCGGTCTCTATTTCCCGGAGCAGGTTGTCGGTCTGCACCTTACTGTCCAACTCGTTCAATTCACCCTCCCGGCCGCTCTGGCTCGAACTTCAGATAGTATCCTTACTAACCTCCATGCTAGCCGCTGTTTACCACGGCAGAAATGACGTGCGCGTTCAAGAATGGCCTGAGCCTCCCCGGCCGCCGCGGGGCTGGGTCACCGTGAAGCTGACGTGGTGCGGCATCTGTGGAACTGATGTGGACGAGATCCTGCATGGCCCCGTTCTGATCCCGGCCGAGCCCCACCCGGTCACAGGCCGGACGCCACCGCTGGTCATGGGGCACGAGGCCACCGGGATCGTCTATGCCGAGGGCGATGTCTCAGGGCTCCCGGTCGGTACCCGGGTGGGTCTCGAGAACAGCGTGGGTTGTGGGACCTGCGAACTCTGTCGATCGGGCGAATCCCAACTATGCGAGCGGATGGCCGCGATCGGCCTGATGGCCGACGGTGCCTTGGCCGAGTTGATCACTGTCCCGGCCAGCATGTGCGCCCCGTTGCCAGCCTCGATTCCGGACCAGGCGGGCGCCCTGGCCGAGCCGCTCAGCATCGCTGTGCGGGCGGTGCGCCGCGGTGGAGACGTCCGCGGCAAGTCGGTGCAGGTTTTCGGAGGCGGCACCATCGGGCTGATGGTGGCGCAGCTGGCCCGCTTGGGCGGAGCGCGATCGGTCGTCGTCCGCGAGCCCTCGGCGGCGCGGCGCTCGATGGCCGCCGACATGGACCTTGAGGTCGCTCCGGTGGACGCTGACGTGACCGCCGCGCCGATCGTGCTGGAGTGCACCGGAACGCCGGAGGGCTTTCGCATGGCTGTCGAGAACACCTCGAAGCATGGCGTCACGGTTCTGGTCGGCATCCACGCCCATCCCCAACTAGTGGACCTTCGGGCGATGTTGATGGAGGAGCGGTCCCTGGTGGCTTCGCTCTCGCATTCCATGACCCATGACTATCTGCCGGCCATAGACATGCTTGAGCATGGCTTCGACTTCGAGCCCTTCATCACCGATCGCATACCCCTGGATGACGTCGTCTCGCGGGGCTTCGACTCCCTGATCAGCAGTCCGGAGCAGCACCTCAAAATCCTGGTGGACTGCCAGACCTGAGCGCATCCTGCATCATCCCCGGTGTCCCGCCGGGCGGGCGGACCCGAAAACGCCGCGTTCGGCCGCCCCTGACAGCGACGCCGTCCGGCCCGGGAACCAAGTCGGTCCCATCGAAGAGAGTAAGCGCTCTGCCCGCGCCGGGCGCGACGACCAGTTCGAGGTCGAAGGCGCCGTCCGCCAGGCCCGGATCGTTCAGGTCGCGTGGCACTTCGTCCGCGAGGAGCGGGACGATCGAGCCCGCGCGCTGCAGGACGGGCCAGCGCTCCAGGGGAGCCTCCACCTCGATCCAGCCCGATCCCTCGTAGCGTGCCCCGCTCCACCAGTCATACCAGTGTCCGTCCGGTAGGTAAACGCGGCGGCTGGTGGCGCCGGCCTCGATGACGGGGGCGCAGAGCAGGCTGTCGCCGAGCAGGTACTGGTCGGAGAGCACCCAGGCCGTGGGGTCCTCTGGGAACTCGATCATCATCCCGCGCAGTACCGGCAGACCGCTCGCCGACGCTCGGTGCGCAAAGGTGTAGAGGTACGGGAATAGACGGTTGTGCCAGGCTGCGCAGCGGCGCCAGGTATCGATCGTCTCGGCGTCGAACCAGGCGTCGACGGGGGGCGCGTCATGAAATCCCAGATGATCGCGCATGACTGGAGTCATTGCGCTCAGCTGACACCACCGTATCCACAGCTCCCTGTCCAAGTAGCCACTGCCATAACCGTGCCCAAGCCCCTCGAACCCCATGCAGCCGCCGATGTCCGGCCCCCACGCGGCCACACCCATCAGGCCGGCAGAGATACCCGCCGCCGGTAGACAACCGATACCCGACCAGCGGCTCCAGTCCCGGGTCTGGTCGGAGGGCCAGAGCACCGGGGCGCGGGCCTGCGTGCCGAGTGAGCCCGAGCGCGCGAAGAACAGGGCTTCGGGCTTGGTCTGCTGGATCTCCTCCAGCGCGGTCCCGTGGTAGAGGAGGGGATGCTCGTTGTCCGCCACCGGGCGCGCCGCCTGGTCGGACAGCTGGGCACCAAGGGGGAGGCCTTCGCCGAAATCCTGCATCCAGCCATCGAAGTCCTGGTCGACAAGTACCTGGCGCAGCAGCCCGCGCCACCAGGCTCGGGCGTCGGGGTTTGTGAAATCGAGGAATGCTGTCCCCTTCTCAAGCGTCGGTAGCCCGCCCGAGACCGTGTGGCCCGGGCCCTCGCCCCCGGGGGGGTACATACCGTTGACGAGCAGCGTCCGCCCATGTTCGTTGCGGAGCAGGTACCCTTGCCGCTCCGCCTCCTCGAACCGCAGCGTTCCGCAGTAGAACCAGCCATTGAGATAGGTGAGGGCGCGGTACCCGTGGTCGTGGATCTGCCGGACAAGGGCGGGCAGGTCCTCATAGGTAGCGGTTGGGTACGTTCCGCCCGCACCGCACCCGGTGTTGGTCTCCGCGTCGTAGAAGGCAAACATCCAGAGGGCGCTCACCCCCATCTGCTCACTGCGCAGTCGCTGAGCTTCCGCCAGGATACGGTCCTCGTCGCCCGACACGTTCTTCCACGCCCCGTATCCCCACGGCGGGATGAGCGGCGGTCTGCCCGTCAACCCCGTGATGCGGGGGATGGCCAAGTGCGGGGGGCCTGTCGCCAGGACCACGGTGGCGCTGTCACCAAAAACGGAAAATCGCACCCGCGTCGGATCTGAGGCACCCAGGTCGATACGCCATGGTCGCAGGTCATCGATGAAAGCCCCGTAACCCTTCGAGCTGTAGTAGAGGGGAGCCAGTTTGTAGGCATGATCCAAACCCTTGGTGTAGCGCGCGTAACCGGTGTCCTCTCGACCCGGCACGCCATCGACGACGCGGCCACGTTTATCCACCTGGGTGAACTGCTCGCCGAGGCCGGCGAAGTGCTCGTCGACCGCGCAGGTCAATTCGATCACCACCTCGGAGGCCCCCGGGGCCGTGGCTGAGAGGCGCAGGAGGTCGGTGCGATCACCCTCTGTGGACAGGTCGAGGGTGTGCGCAACCTTCCCGGCGCCAATCGCGCAGGCACGCGGTTGGAGATGGAGTAGGTTCACCGTCAAGAGACCCCGCACCTTGGCGTCACCGGCAGGTGCGTCCGACGGCGCTGAGCTTCAGCTCGGGGTCCAGCCCGCCGGTGCCATGGAACACGCTAGCGAGTTCATCCAGGTCCTTGGAGCGATGTCGCTAGTTACCAACGTAGGTGAACTCGTCGGCCGCGGTTCTCGCTGAGGGACCGCCTGTGGTACTAACGACAACATCGACGATCCCGAGTTCTCCAGGTGCCATCGGCGGGCTGCTCACCTGGACGCTGCTGTCTGTGCAACTGGTGGGGTCCGGCGAGACCGCCGCGCTGCCGAAGCTGACTGCGCTGATGTCGCACCCAGATCCGAGTCCCCCCAGGAAGCCGCTGCCAGTGACCGTGAGCATCGTCCCACCGAATGAGACGCCGTACCGCCGGCTTAGACCCGTGACCTGGGGCGGAGCGACGTACGTGTACCGGTCGCCAGTCCCGGCGGCCGATGGGCCGCCATCAGTTGTGACTACGACGTCGACGGTGCCCGCGAGCCCGGGAGGTGCGACGACGCTGACGGCTGTGTCGGTGCAGGTGCCCGTCAAGATTGCCGAAGCACCGCCGAAGGCTACTCCCTTGACGTCACAGGTGGGTCCGCCGGCGCGGAAGCCCGTCCCGCTCACGGTGACCAGGTTGCCGCCGGCGCTGGCGCCCCTGGCCGGTGTGATGCTCGCAACGGTGGGCGTCGGGAAGCCGAGGAACTGGGCCGTCGTGAGAAGCCGCGGATTGGCCTGGTCTGGGGAGATGAAGTACGGGGAAGAGACGCCGGCGGCGTACTCCGAGTACGTGTTGTATGTCGTCGGGACGCCGAGGGGATTGGGGGTCGTGTAGGTGCTGTCGCCGCGGCTGAGCGGGTCCTGCGGGCCCGGCTCGGAGAACACCGCCTCGTCCATCTCCTTGTTGTTGTTGAACCAGAGCGACATCTTGATCCCGGTTTTCTGAAGGTAGTTGAAGTAGTCGGCGATCCACGGACCTTTGCGAGCCGCGGTGTGGCCGGTGTTTGGAATGTCCGGGTTGCCCTGCGCGGCCCCGATCCCAAGCGACAGGAGGGTCGGATCGGCCTTCGAGGTGCCGTCCCACTGGCGGTTCGGGACCAGCGGGGCGTATGTGGACTGGGTCTGGCCGCCGGTGGCGACCTCGTCGATGCTGATCGGTCGGCTGGTGAAGCTTCGGAGCTCGGCAACCATGGGGTCGAAGATCGCGGCCGCGGTGGTGGCCTGCTGGAAGTACCAGTCATAACCGTCGATGCCGACCCAGTCAACGTAGGCGTCTCCGGGGTAGATGGAGCGGGTGATGTCGCGGGCGCCGTTGGCGCAGGTGTAGGGCAATCCCGGCGCGTAATCACCATTACTCACCGAGAAAACCCAGGCCACCTGCGAGGCATTGAACCCGCCCGTGGACATGAAGACGTCGTGGACACGCCGCCACATCGCGACGTAGTTGGCCTCCTGTTGGGCCAGCTGGTCACAGGTGGCAGCATTCGAGGCGGGCGACCAGCCGTACCAGTTCCCGTTCGCCTCCCAGTTCGGCCGCAGGTAGATCCGCCGGCCGCCCGGGGGTGCCGGCACGCCGTTCGCGTCCACGCCGCTGACGAACTGCTTGATGGTCAGCGCGAATGCCTTGACCACCGCGTCGTAGTCCCCTTGCGCCGCGAGGTCATCCTGGGTGATCGCGCTCCAGCTGATCATCGGCACCGAGTGGTAGGTGTCCCAGATCGTGGGCAGCTGGTTGGCTAAGAGTTGGGGCTCGCCGCCGGTGGTCTCGAATAGGTTGATGACGTCGTTGTTGGCACCCTGCCACTTGACCATCGCCGGGAGGTAGGTGGCCAGCCCCTGCACACCGAGAGACGGTGACAGCGCCTCGCCAGTGCCGTAGAAGGCATCGGCTAGAGGATATGTGTGGTCATTGCCGCCGGGGAAGAGGCCGAACAGGGCCCCGTTGGCGGCTCCGGCACTGGAAGCATCTGCCGCATGCACCGGCGTGGCGGACAGTGCCCCAGGGACGAGCAGGAAGGTGAGCAGGGATGCCGCCGCGACCGAGAACGCCAGGTAACGCTGGAACGTGCCGACGCCGCGCGCTTGGCCCCATCGATCAGATCTCAAAACGAGCCCCCCACGCGCGGACACGCCGCGCTAAACGCCGTTGGCGAACAACCCCGCGAATCACGGCGAGTTGACCTCGCCCGTGCTCACATCAATTTACAACGTTTAGCCGGCCTAAAGCTTGCGCGAGTACGCCACGAGTTACCGAAGTCGGCGTAATCTACTGATCTGTAGTCATGGAGGGACCCCGACAGTGGAAGTAGCCTTGACGCCTCTGCAGTTCGCGCGGCGTAGTCGTCGCCTGTATGGGGACCGCGAAGCGGTTGTTGACGGCGACCTCCGCTTCACCTACCGAGAGTTCTTCGATCGTTGCGACCGCTGGTCGGCCGCTCTCCAGGAGCTCGGCATAAGCGCCGGTGACCGGGTGGTCTATATCGCGCCCAACACCCACGCCCAGCTCGAGTCCTTCTACGCGGTGCCCCAGGTCGGGGCCGTGCTGGTGCCCGTGAACTACCGGCTCACCGCTGATGACTTCGCGTACATAATCAAGCACTCGGGTGCCGTCGCCGTCTGTGCCGAGGCCGACCACATCGCCCAGGTGGACTCAATTCGATCCCAGATCCCAGGCGTGAAACACTTCATCGCGCTGGGTGGGGGAGGTCCTGGCTGGACCGACTATGAGACGACCCTCGCGGCCACCACGGCGGCCTTCCGGCCGGCCGCGATCGACGAGCTGGATCTCCTGACCATCAACTACACCAGCGGGACGACGGCACGGCCCAAAGGCGTGATGATCACCCATCGCAACGCGTACATGAACATCGTCGGGACCCTTCTGCACCTGCGACTCGGACTCGGTGACCGTTACCTGTGGACGCTCCCGATGTTCCATGCCAACGGCTGGACGTTCACCTGGGCGGTCACAGCCGCGGGGAGTACCCATGTGTGCCTGCCCAGGGTCGAGCCGGCGCGGGTCTTTGAACTGGTTCGGAATGAGCAGGTGACATGGCTCTGCGCGGCGCCCACGGTCCTGATCAGCCTGGCCAGTTGCCCTGCGGATGTCCGGGGTGAAGTGCCGCTGGGCGTCCGCGTCGTCACCGCCGGGGCGCCCCCGGCGGCGGCAACCATCGAGCGGATGGAGAACGACCTCGGCTGGGAGATCACCCAGGCCTATGGCCTGACGGAGACAGCTCCGTTCATAACCATCTGCGAACCTCGTCCGGAGGACAGTTCAGCTTCACCGGAGGATCGTGCTGTGATCAAGGCGCGCCAGGGGGTTGAGCTCCTGACCTCTGGAGAGTTGCGGGTGGTTGACGAGGACGGAGTGGAGGTGCCCTCCGACGGCCAGACCCTCGGGGAGATCGTGGTCGCCGGCAACGTGGTCATGAAGGGTTACCTGGACGACCCGGAGGCCACCGTTATCGCGATGTCCGGCGGGTGGTTTCACTCCGGCGACGGTGCCGTTGTGCACCCCGACGGCTACGTGGAGATCCGCGATCGGATCAAGGACGTGATCATCAGCGGCGGAGAGAACATCTCGTCGGTCGAGGTGGAGGGAGTGCTGCTACGCCACCCGGCGGTCCAGGAGGTAGCGATCGTCGGGCTGCCGGATGAGAAGTGGGGCGAATCCCCGCACGCGTTTGTCGTCCTCGCTGCCGGACTGAGTGTCAATTCATCGGACCTGGTCGAGTTCGTGCGGGAACGCATGGCGCATTTCAAGGCGCCTCGCGAGGTGCACTTCGTTGACGCTCTGCCCAAGACAGCGACGGGGAAGATCCAGAAGTTTGTCCTCCGTAAGGGAGCGGCGGCAATCGCGCACCAGTAGGCACCGCCAGCAACGCTGGAGCGATTGTGCAATCGGTTGCGCAAGGCTAGAATCGTCTCGTGACGCAGGCCTCGGTAGAGCACGCCATCCCAAGCCTGTGGCTGGACGCCGAGGCCCCAACCGAGCCCGTAGATCAGCTGATCTACCGTTCCCGGTTGCTTGGCTCGGACCTTCGGGTCACCAACTTTGCCGGTGGCAATACCAGCGTCAAGGTCCCGGTGACTGACCCCTTGAGCGGCGAGGCCTACCACCAACTCTGGGTCAAAGGCTCCGGTGGCGACCTCGGAACCCTGGGCCGCGCCGGGCTTGCCACGCTGGCCAACGAGCGTGTCCGTGACCTGCAGAAGTTCTTCCGCGGCATCGAATTTGAGGATGAGCAGGTTGCCCAACTCGCCGACTGCATCGTCGGGCCAAGGGGTGCGGCGCCATCCATCGACACCCCCCTTCACGCCTGGGTGGAGCGTGCCCACGTGGACCACGTTCACCCCGACGCCCTCATCGCGTTCGCCACCGCCGCCGACGGCGAGGCCTGGATGGAGAGGATTTTTGGCGACGAACTTGCATGGCTCGACTGGCAGCGTCCGGGCTACGACCTCGGACTCAAGCTTGGCGGTGTCATCCGCGCGAGGCCGGGCATCAAGGGCGTGATCCTGGGCGGCCACGGGCTGGTCACCTGGGCGGACGAGGCTAGGGAGTGCTACGAGCTCACCATCGACGTCATTAATCGTGCCGCTGCGGCGATTGGGGAACGTACGGATGGCTTGCCCTTCGGTCCGACCTCAAAGCCGCTGCCGGAGGCCGCGCGACGCAAGCAGGCGGCGCGGATGATGCCGATCCTGCGCGGAATTGGCGTCGATGCGACGGGCGCAGCCCGGGTTGGCCACTTCAGGCACGATGACGCGGTGCTGGAGTTCATCGGGTCCGACAGCGCGACGCGACTCGTCGCCGAGGGAACATCGTGCCCTGACCATTTTCTGCGCACCAAGCGGTCGCCCCTGCTGCTGGCCCTTGCGCCTGACGCCGACCCGGTGGTGGAACGCGACCTCATCGCCGCGGCCTTCGACGCCTATCGCGAGGAGTACGCCGGCTATTACGATCGCAACGCCGTACCGGGTTCACCCGCGCAGCGCGACGGTAACCCGGCGATCATGCTCTGGCCGGGCATTGGGATGTTCAGCTTCGCCCGCTCCAAGGCCGAGGCCCGCATTACCGGCGAGTTTTACGTCAACGCCATCAACGTCATGCGTGGCGCGGAGGTGCTGGGCGGTTACAGGGGAATGGACGAGGGAGAGGCCTTCCGCATCGAATACTGGGCCCTTGAGGAGGCGAAGCTACAGCGCATGCCCGCCGAGAAGCCGCTGAGCCGCAGGGTGGCGCTGGTCACGGGGGGAGCGGGGGGAATTGGCCGGGCGATCACCAAGAGGCTCGCCGCCGAGGGGGCCAATGTGGTGATCGCCGACCTCGATGACGATGGGGCGAGCGCGATTGCCACGGACCTTGGCGAGCAGGCCCTCGCCCTCCGCCTTGACGTCACCGACGAGGACGGCGTAGCGGCCGCGTTCGAGGCCGCGGCGCTTCATTTTGGCGGCGTCGACCTTCTCGTCAACAACGCCGGCATCACCATCGCCAAGCCCCTCGCCGAGACCACCCTCAGCGACTATGAGAAGGTCCACGCGGTCGTCGATCGCGGCTCGTTCCTGATGAGCCGAGAATTCGCCCGCCAGGCGCTGGTGCAGCAGGTCGGTGGCGATATCGTTTACATACTCTCCAAGAACGCGGTTTTCGTGGGGCCGGATAACGTGGCGTACGGCGCGTCAAAAGCAGCCCAGGCGCACCAGATGCGCCTGGTCGCCGCCGAGCTGGCGACGCTTGGCGTGCGCGTCAACGGTGTCAGTCCCGACGCCGTCATCCAGGGCTCGAAAATCTTTGCCGGCGATTGGGGACGGGACCGCGCGGCGAAGTACGGTGTGCCCCAGGACAAGCTCGGCGAGTACTACGCGCAGCGCTCCCTGCTCAAGCTCGAGATCCTTCCCGAGGACATCGCCAATGCCGCCTTTGCGCTGGTTGGGGGCCTCCTCGGCAAGACCACCGGGACGATCCTCCCGGTCGACGGTGGAGTTGCCGCGGCCTTCCTGCGGTAGGCAGAGCGCCTGATGATGGACGACGACCGTTCGACTGTTGCCGGCTTCGTCGGCGGCACAGGCTCCGCGACGGTCTTCCCGACCTGCCTGGCCGAGCAGTTGCGGCCTTCCCTGGCGCGTACGGTCGCGGATCTGCTGGGTAGACACGGGGTCAACGCCACCGTGAGCCACCGGACCACGTGCTGTGGCCAGCCGGCATGGAACTCGGGCCTGGTGGCCGAGGCGCGACGGGTGGCGCGCCACACGCTGCGAGCCCTCGCCCGGACCCGTCAGGCGGTCGTCGTTCCCTCGGGCTCGTGCGCGACGATGATGCGCGAGCACTGGCCTGAGCTGTTCCGTGGCACGCGTGATGAGAGCGCCGCCCGCGACGTCGCGGATCGGGTGCGCGAATTCTCGGAGTTCCTGGCGCCGCTCGTCCAGGACGCCGCCCCGGCTGTCGATCGCGTCGCCTACCACGACTCCTGCCACATGCTGCGGGAACTCGGCGTCCGCGCCGAACCGCGACAGGTTCTCGCAAGTGCCGGCACGGTGGTGGATGAGATGCCGACCTGGCAACTGTGCTGCGGGTTCGGCGGGACGTTCTCGGTCAAGCTCCCGGAGATTTCCGCGGCGATGGCCGACGAGAAACTTGACTCCGTCGCGGCAATCGGTGCCGATGTCCTGGTTGGCTGTGACCTCTCCTGCCTCATGCACCTGGAGGGTCGGGCCGAGCGCCGCGGCATGCGCCTGAAGACACGCCACCTGGCAGAGCATGTTGCCGACGCGGGAACGCCCCGTGGCTGACGTGCCGGCCCTGGCATCCCGCTCACACGAGGCCCTGGCCGACCAGTCATCGCGGGCGGCGGTCCGGATGGCGACGGGGATCATGGTGGATGGGCGCGCGCGCGCGCTGGGTGGGCTCGACCAGCCGGAGGAGTTGCGCGATGCCGCCCGGGCCCTGCGCACGACTACAGTCGCCCGCCTACCCGATGTCCTCGAAACCTGGTCCGCCAACCTCGAGGCGCGCGGCGGGAAGGTCTGTTGGGCGGCCGACGCTGAGGAGGCCGTGGCGTATGTCCTGGATGTCGTCCGCGCGCGCGGCGCGAAGTTGATAGCCAAGTCGAAATCTATGGCCAGCGAGGAGATACATCTCAACCATGCCCTGGAGGCGGAGGGAATCGAGGTCGTGGAGACGGACCTCGGCGAGTTCATCATCCAGCTTGCGGGCGAGACGCCGTCGCACCTGATCATCCCGGCGATCCACAAGAATCGTGGCGACGTCGCCGCGCTGTTCAGCGCCGACGCCGGGCGGCCGGTCAGCGACGACATCCAGGAGGAGGCCCGCTATGCCCGTGCGCGGCTCCGCGAGGTCTTTCTCAAAGCCGACATCGGCATTTCCGGGGTCAACTTCGCGGTGGCCGACACCGGTTCCATCTGCCTCGTCACCAATGAGGGCAACGGCCGCATGGTCACCAGCCTGCCGCCTGTGCATATAGCGATCATGGGCATGGAGCGCATCGTCCAGGACTGGAGCGAACTCGACGTCATGCTCTCGCTGCTGGCGCGGTCCGCGACCGGCCAGCAGCTCACCGTGTATACCAACGTGGTCACCGGGCCGCGCGCCGAGGGTGAGCTGGATGGCCCCGAGGAGCTGCACGTGATCGTGCTGGACAACGGCCGGCACCGGGTGCTGGCATCGGAGTTCCGCGAGGCCCTCAACTGCATCCGTTGCGGCGCCTGTCTCAACGTCTGCCCTGTCTATCGGCATGTCGGAGGCCACAGCTACGGCTCCGTGTACTCGGGGCCCATCGGCGCTGTGTTGACCCCGCTGCTGCATCCAGAGGACCCCAAGGCGCGTGAGCTGAGCCAGGCTTCGTCTCTCTGCTCCGCGTGCGTGGAGGCGTGCCCGGTGCGCATCCCTCTCGCCGACATGCTGTTGGGTCTGCGGCGCCGGGACGTCGCGGACCTCGCGTCCTCGAAGCGCGCCGGCTTCCGGTTGTGGTCACTGGCCTGGTCGACGCGCGCGGGGTTCGTTCTCACCGGTTTCCTGCTGCGCCCCGCGCTGGCGATCGGGCGGTGGCTTCGCAATGGGCCGGGTTGGGCGGGCGCTTGGCTGCGCTACCGCACTGCGCCGCGGCGCCGATGACGGAAAAAGCCGTCTTCTTGAGTACCTTGCGGCAGGCGCTAGAGGTGGCGGTGCCGCCGTCTCGGCACGCCCCCGCGCCCCTTCCGGACGGTCCACCTCCCGTGGCCTGGGCGCCGGGTCCCTCCGGTATCGACGCGTTCACCGAAGCTCTCACCGCCCTGGGCGGCTCTGTCACCATCGCCGGGGCCGCCGGCGCGGCTGCCACGGTGCGGCGCCTGGTGGCTGGGCGCGCCCCGGTCCTTCTCGGCGCCGAGCCGATCATCGGCGAACTGGAACTGGGCGCCGAGCTTGACACGATGAACTGGCCGCACTGCGGGCTGGCCGCGGCGGCCACCGCCGCCGTCGCGGTGGTGGGTTGTCGGGCGGCGATCGCGCGCACCGGGTCGGTGGTTGTTGACGCAAGGCTTGGTCGGGGTCGGGCGGCGAGCCTGTTGCCACCGGCGTGCATATACGTCTTCCGCGCGGAGCAGGTGGTGGAGACCCCGGGGGATGTGCTGCGCCACCGTGAGCAGTACTGGCCCGAGGGGCCGCCGTCGCAGGTGGTACTGGTCACCGGTCCGTCGCGCAGCGCGGACATCGAGATGACACTGACCCGCGGGGTCCACGGCCCGGGCGAGATCCACGCCGTAATCGTGACCGGGTGATGACGCCGGCGGACGTCCTCGCGGGCATCTTCGACACCGACCAGGTGGCGATGGACGACGTGCGGTCCCGTGTCCCGGCCCGCGACGAGGCGCTCCCGGTGACCGCCGAGATGCTGCGGCGCTGGCCGTCGGGCGCCCTCTTCGGCTGGAGCCAGAACGTGGGCATGGGCTGGGAGCCGGGGCGACTCGGTGGTAGCGAGGTGCTGCTCCTGAGCACGCATGGTGGCATCCGCAATCCTGACGGGTCGCCCGTGGCGCTGGGTTACCACACCGGCCATTGGGAGGTCGGCCTGCTGGTCCAGGGGGCTGCCGAGCGCCTCAAGGAGGCAGGCTCCATACCATTTTCGGCCACCTGCACCGACCCCTGCGACGGACGCTCCCAGGGGTCGGAGGCGATGTTCGACAGCCTTCCGTACCGCAACGACGCGGCGACCATCTTCCGCCGCCTCATCCGCTCACTTCCCACCCGCCGTGGGGTTATCGGGGTGGCCACCTGCGACAAGGGTCTGCCGGCCATGATGATTGCGCTGGCTTCGTGCCATGACCTGCCGGTGGTGCTGGTGCCGGGGGGCGTGACCCTGCTTCCGGAACCGGGTGAGGATGCCGGCAAGATTCAGTCGGTCGGGGCGCGCTTCTCACAGGGTGAGATCACGCTTGAGGCGGCCGCGCTGGCGCTCTGCCGCACCTGCGCCACGCCGGGCGGGGGATGCCAATTCCTGGGCACCGCCGCCAGTTCCCAGGTCGTCGCTGAGGCCTTTGGCCTGGCTCTCACCCACTCCGCGCTGGCACCCTCGGGCAGGCCGATTTGGCTCGAGATGGCCCGGCACTCGGCCGACGCGATGGCGGCTCAGATCACCCTCGGCGTCACGGCCAGGGACATCGTCACCGATGCGGCACTGCACAACGCGATGGTGGTGCACGCCGCATTCGGCGGGTCCACCAACATGATCATGCATATCCCCGCGGTGGCCTTCGCGGCAGGTGTTTCAAGGCCGTCCGTGGCGGACTGGATCGAGGTCAATCGCAGCGTGCCGCGGCTTGTCGACGCGATGCCCAACGGTCCTGTCGGCCACGCCACGATCCAGGTGTTCATGGCCGGCGGCGTCCCAGAGGTGATGCTTCACCTCCGCGCCGCCGGGCTGCTTCGTCTCGAGGCCATGACCGCTGGCGGCCACACGCTGGGTGAGGCACTCGACCGCTGGGAGGGATCACGCCGCCGGGCCGCTCTGCGGTCGCGACTGCAGGCGCAGGACGGCGTTGACCCCGACGATGTGATCATGTCGCCCGACCGTGCCCGCAGTCGCGGCCTGACATCCACCGTCACCTTTCCCCGCGGCAACCTCGCCCCCGGCGGGTCGGTGATCAAAAGCACCGCGATCGACCAGACGCGAGTCGATGATGATGGCGTCTACCGTAAGGTGGGACCGGCGCGGGTATTCGTCACCGAGCACGCGGCGATCGAGGCGATCAAATCGGGCCAGGTCCATTCGGGCGACGTTGTCGTACTCATCTGTCGAGGGCCCATGGGCGCCGGCATGGAGGAGATCTATGAGGTCACCTCGGCGCTGCGCTACCTGCCTTTCGGCAAAGACGTGGCCCTGATCACCGATGCGCGGTTCAGCGGGGTGTCCACCGGCGCATGCGTCGGGCACATCACCCCGGAGGCGCTTGCTGGCGGGCCGGTCGGCAAGATCCGCGAGGGGGATTTGGTGGAGGTTTTGGTGGACACGCTGCGCCTCGAGGGTTCCATAAACCTGGTCGGCACAGATGGCCGCAGCTTCAGTTCCGAGGAGGCCGCGGAGGTGCTCGCCCTCCGCGGCCCGCGGCCGGATCTCGCCGTCGATCCCCGCATGCCCGCCGACTCGCGGCTGTGGGCCGAGCTGCAGGATGTGGGCGGTGGGACCTGGGGTGGGTGTGTCTACGACGTCGACGAGATCATCGACCTGCTGCGCGCCGGGCGTGCCAGCAGGGAAGTAGCAAGGAGAGAAGTTGAGCACTGACGCCGTCATCGATGCCGCCCTCCAAGCCGCGCCCGCCTGGCGCCGCCTCACCCCTGTCCAGCGTGGAGAGCGCCTCCGGCGCGCCGCCGACGTCCTGGAGGCACAGCTGCCGCAGCTGACCGCGGCCATAGTCGAGAGCGTAGGTAAGCCGGTGCGGGAGGCTCGTGGCGAGGCCCAGCGGGCGGTCGCGATCTTCCGTTACGTGGCCGGCCAGGGCAGCGCGCCAACGGGCGAACAGTACGCCACCGAGGACCCGGAAACCATCGTCCTGACCACCCGCCTCCCGCTTGGGATCGTGGCGCTGATCACGCCGTTCAACTTCCCGGTGGCGATCCCGGCCTGGAAGCTGGCGCCGGCGCTCCTCGGCGGGAACGCGGTCGTGCTCAAACCGGCGACGGTGGCCGCCGAGCCGGCGCGCCTGCTGGTCGAGGCGGTACGCCAGGCGGGCGTTCCGGAGGGCGTGGTTCAGCTCCTGGAGGGTGGGGGCGCGGCCGGGCAGGCGCTGGTCGAGGACGCTCGAGTGGATGCGCTGAGTTTCACGGGTTCCCTTTCCGTGGGGCGGCGGCTCGCACTGATCTGTGCCCAGCGAGGCATCCGCTCCCAGCTTGAGCTCGGCGGCAAGAACAGCTCGGTGGTGCTCGACGATGCCGACCTTGAGAGTGCCGCCCGGGACGTGGCCAATGCCGCCTATGGTTTCGCGGGCCAGAAGTGCACGGCGACCGCCCGCGTCCTGGTCACCCGAGGGGCCGCCGACCGCTTCACTGACCTGATTGCCGAGGCGACCGCGAAATATGTCACGGGGGATCCCCGCCAGGAGGAGACTCTATGCGGCCCGGTCGTCACAGCGCAGAAGGCCGCCGAACTGGAGCGGGTGGTCGCCGGTCACACGACCGTGGCCCGCGCCAAGGCCCCCGCCGGCGATAGGTTCGTGGCGCCGACGCTACTCGGTGAGGTGGATGTCACGGACGAGGTTTGGAACGATGAGCTGTTCGGCCCGGTGCTTGCGGTCCGCGCGGTCGAGGACCTGGACGAGGCGGTAGCGCTGGCCAATGGTGGTCCCTTCGGGTTGTCGGCGGCGCTGTACACCCGAAGCTCTGCCGCGGTGCGCCGCGCGATGCAGTCGCTGCGCGCGGGCGTCGTGGCGGTGAACCGCCCGAGCACCGGTCTCGACCCGCACGTTCCCTTCGCCGGTGTCAAGGCCAGCGGCAGCCCGAGCCGCGAACAGGGGTCTGCAGGCGTTCGCTTCTACACCGAGGAGCACACCGTCTACTGGCGGGAGGTGGGGGTCTGAGCCTCATCGTCAGGCACACTGCGGGCTCAGGTGAGCCGGCCATCGGATTGCTCACCGGCGAAATCCTGCACTCTCTGCCGGTGGCCAGCATGGCCGAACTCCTTAGCCTGAGCGCTGAGGAGATACGCGCGGTGGTGGAGGAACCAGGACCGATCCTGTCGAGCCGCGCGGAGGCGGCGCTGCTGGCACCGGTGGATCGCCAGGAAGTGTGGGCGGCCGGCGTCACGTACCGACGAAGCCGCGATGCTCGGCTGGAGGAGTCCGGTGGCGCCGATGTTTACGACCGCGTCTACGAGGCTGAACGCCCTGAGCTCTTCTTCAAATCTGCCGGGTGGAGGGTGGCGGGCAGCGGCGGTGGAATCGCGGTCCGGGATGACTCGGAGTGGGATCTGCCGGAGGCCGAGTTGGCGCTGGTGGTCAACGCACACGGGCAGATCGTCGGGTACACCGCCGGCAACGACGTCAGCTCACGGTCCATCGAGGGCGAGAATGCGCTTTACCTCCCGCAGGCCAAGGTGTACGACGGCGCCTGCGCCCTCGGTCCCGGGGTCCGCCCGGCCTGGGAGGTGGACGAGCCGGTCTTCGAGATAAAAATGAAAATCGAACGAGCGGGGGAAATCCTGGCAGAGGGGCATACCAATACCGCTGACATGAAGCGCGGGTTCCAGGAGCTCGCCGACTGGTTGACGCGCGCGACGGCCTTTCCCGACGGGGTCATCCTCATGACCGGCACCGGGATCGTACCGCCTGCCGACATCTCTCTGGCGCCTGGAGATTGGGTGGTCATCGCTATCGACGGGATCGGAGAACTCGTCAACAAGGTCGGACCGCGGGGCCAAGCGTAGGCCATGGAACCGCGGACCACCCACGAGGAGGCGGGGTGGCGCAAATTCCTCGGCTTGGCGCCTGGCACTGAGCCGGCACCCGAGGTCCGCTCCCTGCTGGACTTCCACCGTCGCCCCGGCGTGCCGCGGGGAGCGCGCTTCCACGACGGCGTCGAGTTCGGGCGTGCGGGCATGGGGGGCAGGGCGCTGCGCATGTGGCTCTTCTCGCGCGGGGAGCGAAGTCGGCGACAACCCGGGGTTGTGTTCGTCCACTCAGGGGGCTGGTTCCAGGGCACACCGTTCGTACACATGCGCCACGCCTATGAGCTGGCCCAACTGGGCTACGTGACCGCCACGATTGAGTACCGGCTCGAACCCGAGGGTACCGTGTGGGACGCGCTGGCGGACACCAAGTGCGCGGTTCGGTACATGCGCGCCAACGCCGCCGAGCTGGGCCTCGACGGTGACCGCCTCGCCATCGCCGGTGGCTCCGCGGGGGGACACCTCGCGGCGATGACCGCCATGACCCCAGGCCGGTACGAGGGAGCCGGGGGGAACCACGCCGTTTCCAGTGCGGTCCAGGCAGTGATGATGCTGTACCCCATGGTCGACCTCCGGGCATGCACCGGGATCCTGGTGGAATCGATAGCCAGGATCGTCGGTCCGGACCCGGCGGTGCTCGACGAACTCTCTCCCATCACCCATGTAAGGCCGGGTGTCCCGCCGGTGCTGACAATAAACGGCGACCCCGACAGCCTTACGCCGCTCGCCATGTCTCAACGGTTTCATCGCGAACTCGAGGCCGCCGGGGTCTTCAACCGGCTGGTGGTCCTGCCGGGCCAGGAGCACGGATTCGACATTTCACCGGCAGGCTGGCAGTTGTCTTTCGACCCCATGGTGAGCTTTCTCGGGGAGGTGTTCGCTGGAGCTGGCGAGCGATGAGACAAGGGCAGAAAGACCACAATCTGACGCGCATCGCTCACCCGCCGAGGCCGAAAGCGAGTCAGGTTGCGATGTCCACCAGGGGTTGACACGGCGTCCGCGCTATATCCTCCTCGATCTCCTCTTGACTCATTCGCTGGAAGCTCTCAGCAGCCTCCAGCGTCCTTGACTTCGTCCTCGCGCGTGACGTCCAAGCGGTGGCGGTGTGCGCCTTCCGGTGCGCCATCCGGGTTCACGTCAGCGGCCATGACCCACGCGCGTTCCGCGATGAGCAGCCGAGTGATCTCTGCGCCGATTCCGCTGCTGGCCCCGGTTACGAGGACGGACTTACCTGTAAACCGCATCGAGGTCACGCTGCGAACTCCACCACATTGGTCAGGCGACCGATCTCCCCAGCGGCGAGGGTGACGCGGTCGCCGTGCTGCAGGAATCGCGGAGCGCGGCTGACAAACCCCACGCCCCAAGGCGTTCCGGTCGCGATTACGTCACCCGGCTCCAGGGTGATGGTGCGTGAGAGGTAAGGCACCAATTCCGCGACGGAGAAGATCATGTCGGAAGTATTTCCATCCTGGACTAGGTCCCCGTTGACCCAGGTCTTCAGTGACGCCGCCTGTGGGTCTCCCAACTGGTCGGCGGGGAGAATACACGGGCCGATAGGGAAGAACCCGTCAAAGGTCTTCCCTCGCACCCATCGCGTGTGTTCGAATCGTGCGTCGCGTGCCGAGAGATCGTTGCTCACGGTGAATCCGTAGACGTAGTCCAGCGCCTGGCTCGGTGGGACGCCTGAGCAGCGGCGGCCAATGACAGCCGTGAGCTCCGCCATCTTGGGTGCCGTGCTGGAAAAGGGCTCACAGCGGAGTCGATTCATCGTCCTTCGGTTTCTGCATTCTGTTCTGATTTGTCCCACACGCTTGGACCAACGCCCTGGCCTCATCATGGCTGCCGTGTCGCAGCATCTCCAGCGCCGCGCTACCGGGGATGCGCGCATAGATCTCGGACTGACTCGCGCGCGGCACCCGGTCCGCCCGTAGCCGATCCCTCAGCTGCCCGGTGAGCTCGACCAGCTCCCCCCATTCAGGCCCCAGCACCACCCCCAGGATCTCGCGGATATGGGACGCTAGGAAGGGGCTTCTGCCAGAGGTTGAGATGGCCACCTGCAGCGGCCCGTGCCGTATGAGCGCCGGGGCGATGAAATCGCAAAGGCTGGGCCGATCGAGCACGTTGACCAGGACACCGCGTTCGCGGGCCGCGTTCGACACCGTGATCCCGGTGGCCTCGTCGGCGCTGGCATCGATCACGAGGAAGCGCCGGTCGAGTAGGTCGGCGCTGAAACCCGTCGTGAGCAGTTCCACACGGCCGCGGGCGCCGAGCGCGCGCAGGCCTGCGCCGAACGTTTCCCAGCACACCGTCACCCGTGCTCCGGCCTCCAGCAGGCCGAGCGCTTTCTCCTCCGCGGATGACCCGCCCCCAACCACCAGGCAGTCCCGTCCGCCAAGGCTCAGGAAGACCCCGTAGTACCCCATCAGCGCGCGCTTCCAAGTCCCCGGTTGCGCTCAACCGCATAGCCGAGTCGGCCGAAGAAGGCAATCTCCACCACCAGGCCAACGGTAGCGATCACGACCAGTACCGCGAAGACGGTGGCCATGTCGCCGTGCTTTTGGGATATGTTGAGCAGCCGGCCGATGCTCGGTTCCCCGTAGATGAGCTCGGCGGCGAGCAGGCTTCGCCAGGCAAAGGCCCAGGCCTGGCGGAGGCCTGCCACGGCAGCCGGCAGGGCGGCTGGCAAGAGCACATTGCTATAGAAGAAGACCCCGCGTGCGCCCAGGACCCGCCCCGCGCGGGCCAGCACAGGGTCGACGCCGCGAACACCGGAGCGCGTGGCCTGGACCATCGGCAGGAATGCCCCGATGAAGACAACTGCGATGACCGCGGACGTGCCCGGCCCGAGCCAGGCTGTGGCCACCGGCAGCCAGGCAATGCTGGGGATGGATTGTACGGCCAGCAGCACTGGGGCAATGCCGTCGTCGAGAATCCTGGATGTGCAGAGGGCCGCCCCGGCGGCGACTCCCACGGCCACCGCCGGGAGCAGGGCCGCCGCCAGCCGCAGCAGGCTCAGCCCAAGTGCCGAGGTCAGGCTCCCGCTTGTAACCCCTCGCGCCAGGGCATTCGCCACGGCGCCGGGCGAGGAGGTGCCGGCGCCGCCGCCGACTGCCAGCCAGAGCCCGAGCAGCAGGACCACAACCCACGAGCGACGCGCCGCATGTCCTAGGAAGGCCGGAATCGGCACGGCTGTGCCCCCGGCCGCATTGTCAGGGCGGATCGCGCGCGTCACCATCCTCAGGATTCGATTGGGGCGAGCTCGCGGTCGAAGTCCGGATGGGCAATATGGAGACGCTCCTGAAGCTCGCGCTCGAGCGGAAGGACGTTCGGGTGGTGCTCCCGCTCGGCGCGGGGGACAGTCACCCTCCACGTCCCTTCGAGACGTCCCCGGTCCGACCCGAGCAAATGGATGTCGTCGGCGAGCAGAATGGCCTCGCGCAGGTTGTGGGTGACAAAGATCACGGTGACGCCGGTCTCTCGCCACAGCCGAAGCAACTCCACCTGGAGGGTGGCCCGGGTTATGGCGTCAAGGGCTGAGAAGGGCTCGTCCACCAGCAGCACCTGCGGCTGCAGGATCAGGGCGCGCGCCAGCGCAACGCGTTGCACCATCCCCCCGCTCAGCTCATGGGGTCTTAGGTCTGCCACCCGGTCCAGCCCCACGAGTCGCATGTAGCCGTTCGTCTCCGGCGCCCTTACCGCCTGCGGAACCGCGGCGGCGCGCAGTCCGAACTCGATGTTCTCTCGCACCGTCAGCCACGGGAAGACCGCGCCGCTTTGGAACACCAGTTGGACGCGTGGATGCACACGTCTTACGTCCACACCGCCGACGCGCACGCACCCCGTGGTGGCAGGGGTCAACCCGCTGATCATGTTCAAGACCGTGGACTTGCCCGAACCTGAGGGACCTATGATGCACGCAAAGCGCCCCGCGTCGACCGTGAGGCTGAGGTCCTGAACGATGGTCCTGCCCGACATGGAAAAAGTGGCGCGGTCCAGCTCGACGGCGAGGCTCACCTCAACCTGGTCCGGCTCTTGCGGCTTCCGCCTCCGCTTCGCGCAGCACGTCGGCGATCTCCGGACGGGTGAATTCCACGGGTAGTGGCTCGCCGGCTCGGAGGAGTTCTCGGACGCGCGTCCCGGAGAGGATCACCCTCTCGTCTGTGTCGTGGGGGCAGGTGCGGGTGGTGGCCATCGCGGCGCATGCTCGGCAGAAAAAGGCGTGCTCAAACTTCAGGAGCTGAATACCGATCTCGCCCGGTTCGAACTGGTCGAAAATCTCCTGGGCGGCGTAGGTACTGTAGTAGCTGCCGACGCCCGCATGGTCCCTACCGACGATGAAGTGGGTACAGCCGTAGTTCTTTCGGACCAGGGCGTGGAACACGGCCTCCCGGGGACCCGCGTAGCGCATCGAGGCCGGGAACACCGACAGCACCACCCGGTCCGCCGGGTAGTGGTGGGCAATCAGGGCCTCATAACAGCGCATCCTCACCGAGGCGGGGATGTCGTCACCCTTGGTCTCGCCCACCAGGGGGTGGAGGAGGAGACCGTCGACCTGCTCCAGCGCCACCTTCTGGAGATATTCGTGGGCGCGGTGGACCGGGTTGCGGGTCTGGAAGCCGACGATTGTCCGCCATCCTTTTTCGCGGAAGATCGCGCGTGTCTGTCGGGGTCAGGCGGTATTCGGGAAAATCGCCCCGGGGCACATCGATGACTTCGACCGGCCCGGCGGCCGCGTAGCCGGTTTGCTGCAGCATGCGCGCGACGCCGGGGTGAGCTTCGTCCGCGGTGGCGTAGATGTCCGCCGCCAGGCGCGAACGGTCGTAGGCGTACGTTTCCTCAACCTCGAGTACTGCGACCGCCCGGCCATTCGCCCACAGTGCCACGCGCTGCCCCTGGCGGAATTCGGCCGCCGCGCTCTTATCCACCGGGAGCAGGATGGGAAGGCTCCAAACCGTGCCGTTTGACAGGCGCATCCGCTCGGCGACTGAAACAACGTCATCCTCGCGCATGAACCCCGTCAGCGGGCTCATGCCCCCGCCCGCCAGTAACTCCAGGTCGCTGAGAGCCCACGCGTCCAGTTCCACTGTCGGTAATGTGGCTGCCTCGGCAGCGAGTTCCTGCGCCCGGGCCGCGCCGGCTTGCCGCACGCAAAGTTTCCCCCCGTGCGGTGGGATGCCGTCGATGGGTGATCCAGTGCCGCGGTCCCGGACCTCGACGGTCCCGCTCGGTTCCGCGGAAGCGAGGTATCCGTGC